>NZ_JBHSPA010000096.1:0-74288 GCF_042656245.1 Nonomuraea insulae | reverse complement strand
GAACTTGCGTAGGCTGAGCCGACGGTTTTACAGACCGCTCCCTTTGGCCACTCGGGCAACCTGCCGTGCCATCCGCTCTCGCGGCGACAGACAGAAGAATAGCGGACTTCGGAGGTGCACGTGACACCGGTTTGTCCTGTGCCGGGTCGTGGTGGGCCGCCGGGGCGGGGCGGTGGTGGTTGGGGGCGCGTGCCGTCGGGATGAGTGGTGGTCGTGTCAGTGCCAGGTGCGGGGATCGGGCGGTGGGGGCCGGGGTTGGGTCACGTCCGTGGACGCAACCCCGGGGTTGGTGGAGGTTTCCGCGTGCGATGGAGATTCTCTGTCCGGGGGTTCTGCGGTGGATTGTGTTTTCCCTGCGAGGTCGGCCGGGCGCGACGGGTCCGGGTTTCCGGGCGGGGGTGCGCTGGCGGTAAAGAAAGTGTCACCCAGATCGCCGATCCCGCCACCGTACGTGATCGGACCTGGGAGCATGGGCACGCAATCACCCGGGCTTCGGTAGTACGCCCGGCCCCCCGACCACCGCACAAGGCAGGGCTCGTGGACGTAGAGGCAGAGATCCTTGACTTGAGGCTGCGTATGCAGGCGCTTGAGAAGAGTGTGCGTTCCGATGGCGAGCCCAGCGCGACGGTGGGCAGCCTCGCCCCGGACCTGATCGCGGTCGGCGGCGTTCATCGTGAGATGGCCGATGATCTGGAGGCTCTCGGTGTGGAGATCACCGGTCTGCGGTGGCAGGCCAAGGAGTACTACACCAACGGCCACTCTCAGGTCCTCAAGCGGCTCGACGACCTCCACATAGGCTTCCACAACATTGAGTCCAAACTCGATCAGCTGCTGAAGAAGGACACCGCGTAGAGCTCGCTGGAGGCCTCGAAGCGGGGTGGCTGAGGGGTGGGGTCCTGCGCGGTGGGCTGATGCTGGCTAGGCTCGTTCGCTGGGTCCGCGCGTTCCGTGGCCGGGCCGAATTCACCGCAGCTGAGAGGATGGGCGCTTTGGCCGATTCATCTTTCGACATCGTCAGCAAGATCGACCGCCAGGAGGTCGACAACGCTCTCAATCAGGCGGACAAGGAGATCGGGCACCGCTTCGACTTCAAGGGCACCGGGGCGAGCATCAGCTGGTCCGGGCAGAACAACATCGAGATCAAGGCGAACAGTGAAGAGCGGGCCACTGCCGCGCTCGACGTGTTCAAGGAGAAGGTGATCAAGCGGGGTCTGTCCCTGAAGGTCCTTGATGCCGATGAGCCCAAGTTGTCGGGTAAGGAATACCGCCTGCTGGTCGGCCTGAAGGAGGGCATCGACCAGGAGAACGCGAAGAAGATCTCCAAGCTGGTCCGCGATGAGGGGCCGAAGGGGATCAAGGCGCAGATTCAGGGCGAGGAACTCCGGGTCAGCTCCAAGAAGAAGGACGATCTCCAGGACGTCATCAACCTGCTGAAGGGCAAGGATCTGGACATCGCCCTCCAGTTCGTGAACTACCGCTAACCAGAGGCGTGGTCGCGGAGAGCGCATCCGGGGCACACGGTCGGAATGCGGCATCCATGTACGTGTGGCGCCGCTTCTTCTCCTGTGTCCCGGGGCCGCTCTATTTCAGGAGACCGGATGATCTCTCTCCAGAATCTCCAGAATCTTCCCGGGGTCGGTTCGAGCCCTTGGCGTCTTTGGGTGTTTAGCCGGGTACGGCCGCCGTTGTGCTCATCACAGGGAACCACGGCCTGCTGGACATCACGGGAAGCGCCGTGTTGCTGATCGTCTCCATCGCCGTTGTATCCGCGTGGGCCAGTGTGCCCGGGATTGAGCCTCTCAGGACGGTCCGCGGGGAAACCGGCTGCTTGCGTATGCTCGGTCGGCATGACGAAGATCCCCCGGCGCCGGTTCACGGCACGTGTGCTGCCCGTTGACGTACAAGATCGAGTTCTTCTGTTGCGGGGCTTTGATCCGGCCAAGCCGGATCAGCCGTTCTGGTTCACGATCGGTGGCGCGCTGGAAGGGAACGAGACGCTGCGGGAGGCGGCGGCGCGGGAGTTGTACGAGGAAGTCGGGATTCGGGCGGGGATCGAGGAGTTCGCGGGGCCGTACGCGGAGAGGATGATCACGTTCGAGTGGAGTGAGTATGTCTTCACACAGGATGAGGCCTTCTTCGCCATCCGGGTGGAGGGTGACGCGGCCGCTGTGTCGTTCGATCACATGGAGCAGATCGAGAAGGACACGACGACCGGATACCGGTGGTGGAGTGTGGAGGAGCTCGACAGCACCGAGGAGGTCGTTCATCCCGAGGAGGTGGCCATGATCCTGCGGAAGGTCATCGCGGAGCGTGCCGCCGGCTAGCGGCGGTAACCGGCCATGCGCTCCAGGCGGGCGACTCGTTCCGAGGTGGGTGGGTGGGTGGAGAACAGGCGGCCGAGGCCGGAGCCGCTGAACGGGTTGGCGATCATCATGTGCGAGGCCGAGGTGAGGCGGCTGTTCTCGGGGAGCGGGAGCCGGCGAGCGCCCAGCTCGATCTTGCGGAGGGCCGAGGCCAGCGCGAGCGGATCGCCGGTCAGCCTGGCGCCCGCTTCGTCGGCTTGATATTCCCTCGTACGGGAGATCGCCATCTGCACCATCATGGCCGCCACCGGCCCGAGGACCATCATCAGGAGGGCGCCCACGAAGCCGGGCCCCTCGTCGTCGTCCGAGCCGCCGAAGAACACGGCCACGTAGCTGAGCCAGGTGATCATCGTGGCGAACGCGCCCGCGACGGAGGAGATGAGGATGTCCCGGTTGTATACGTGGGACAGCTCATGCCCGATCACGCCGCGCAGTTCGGCCTCGTCGAGCAGCTTGGTCAGGCCGTACGTGACGCACACCGCGGCCCGGCGCGGGCTTCTGCCGGTCGCGAAGGCGTTCGGCTGGACCGTCGGCGAGATGTACAGCCGCGGCATGGGCTGGCGGGCCTCGGTGGACAGTTCGCGGACGATTCGGTAGAGGGTGGGCTGTTCGACCTCGCTGACGGGCCTGGCTCGCATGGCCGACAGGGCGATGCGGTCGGAGAAGAAGTAGGCGACACCGTTGCTCACCAGGGCGAGCACGAACGCGATCTGCACACCGGTGCCGCCGCCCAACCACGCGCCCAGCGTGATGATCAGCGCCGAGAGCCCACCGAGCAGTACGGCGGTACGCAGACCGTTGTGGTGCAAGGCTCCCCCCTTCGTGGGCCGGGTTCATCACCTCCAACGATGATGACCCGGTCCTTCGTTCCCCGGCGTGCTCAGCTGAGGGCGGAGCGCGACTTTCGGCCGGGATTTCTCAGCCGGAGGCTGACAGGGAGGTCATGTCCAGGACGAGCTGGGGGGCGATCGAGAACAGGACTGCCGCCGCCAGGGCCAGGCCCACGGCCAGCCAGGTCGTGGCGGGTGGCCGGTAGGGGGCGAGGGATGTCCCGGCGGCGGGGGTGAAGAGGCGGGCCGTCCAGATGGCGTAGTAGTACAGGCCGATGACCGTGTTGACGGCCATGACCAGCGCCAGCCAGCCGGATCCGCCCTCGATGATCTCGCGGAAGACGAAGATCTTGGCGAAGAGCCCGGCCAGGCCCGGCGGAAGGCCGGCCAGGCAGACCAGACAGAACGCCAGCGCGATGCCCGCCGCCGGCCGGCGGAGCGCCAGGCCGCGGTAGTCGTCGAGCTCGTTGCGGGTGGTGGTCCTGGATACGAGCATGACGACGGCGAACGCGCCGAGGTTCATGGCGGCGTAGATGACCAGGTACGCCATGGACGCGCCGACCGCCCCGGATCCGATGACGGTCCTGGGCGTGGCCGCCACCGCCAGCGGCGCCAGGATGTAGCCGGACTGCGCGACCGAGGACCAGGCCAGCAGGCGTACGGCGGAGCGCTGGCGCATGGCCAGCAGGTTGCCCACGGTCATGGTCAGCGCCGCCACGATGCCCACGATCGGCGCCCACGTGGCCGCCTGCCCGGACAGAGCGGCGACCAGGACGAGGATCAGCCCGGCGAACCCGGCCGCCTTCGAGATGACCGAGAGCAGGGCGGCCACCGGGACGGAGGCGCCCTGGTACACGTCGGCCGCCCACGAGTGGAACGGCACCGCGGCGATCTTGAAGGCGAAGCCGGCCACCACGAGGACGACGCCGACGGTCACGACGGCGGGCATCCCCGCCGCGCCCTCCGCCAGCCCCGGGGCCGCCGCCTGACCGCTGAAGACCGCCGACAGGCGCGACAGGTAGACCGTGCCCGCGATGCCGTACAGGAGGGACACGCCGAACAACATGATCGCCGTGGAGACCACCGACACCACGAAGAGCTTCACGGCGGCCTCGGACGCGCGGCCGTCGTAGCGTTTCATCGCGGTGAGGGCGAAGACGGGGAGCGAGACCAGTTCGAGCGCCACCACCAGCATGATCAGGTCTCGGGACGCGGGCAGGGTCACCGCGCCGACGAGGGTGCAGAGCAGCAGGAAGTACCACTCGCCGACGGGGATGGCGCCGCCCGCCAGCTCCGTCATCGACATCAGGATGACCACGACGGCGGCCACGAGCACCATGCCCGCGAACACCAGCGTGAACCCGTCCACCACGAACGAGCACAGCGTCGCGCCACCGGAGAGGCCGGGCGGCACGCAGAAGGTCGACCGGCCGCCTGTGAGCGCCTGGGCGATCACGAAGCCCAGGGAGACGAGGACGCCTGCCAGCGTGACGAGCCCCAGCCCGGCCTTCGGCCCGCGGGCTGACGGGAAGGAGGCGTCGAGGGCCTGTCCCGGCTCGGTGTTCGCCCGCGGGCGGGCCGGGAGGAACGCGTCGAGCAGCAGCACCAGCCCCGCCGTCAGGGCGAGCACCAGAGGGGGCGCGATCGCGAAATAGTCGATCTGCTGGATCATGAGAGGGCTCCCAGCAGGGTCTGCACGGACGGCGTGGTCAGCGACAGCAGCAGGCCCGGCCAGAGGCCGAAGAGCAGGATCAGGATCACCAGTGGGGTCCAGGCCAGCAGCTCATGGCTCCTGATGTCGCCGATCTCACGGACGGGCTCAGGCGCGAGGGTGGTCGTGGCGGACGGAGGGCTTTCGTCGGGGGTGTGGTGGATCGGGCTCACGACGGACGGCGTGCCGGTCCTGGAGCCGCCGTGGGTGACACGGGACAACATGACCAGGAAGTACGCGGCCGTCAGGACCGCGCCCAGTCCCCCGATCACCATGTACGTGAGGTAGAGGCCGCGCGGCAGCCCGTTCGCCGGCTGGAACGCCCCGAACAGCGCCAGCATCTCCCCCCAGAACCCGGCCAGCCCGGGCAGCCCCAGCGACGCGATCACCGCGAACGTGAGCACCGAGCCCAGCCGCGGCAACCTCGCCAGCAGGCCGCCGCCCAATCCGGGCATGTCGACGGTGTGGTAGCGCTCCTTGACGGCTCCGGCCAGGAAGAACAGCAGGCCGGTGATCAGGCCGTGGGCGACGTTGGCGAAGAGGGCGCCGTTGATGCCGACGGGGGTCAGCGTGGCGAAGCCGAGCAGGACGAAGCCCATGTGGCCGACGGAGGAGTAGGCGATCATGCGTTTCAGGTCACGCTGGGCGAGGCAGGCCAGGGCGCCGTACACGATACCGACCACCGCGAACGCCCCCAGCCACGGCGCCACCGCCGTCGCGCCCTCGGGGAGGACGGGGATGGCGATCCTGGCGAAGCCGTACGTGCCCATCTTCAGCAGCACGCCCGCGAGCAGCACCGAGCCCACTGTCGGGGCCTCCGTGTGGGCGTCGGGGAGCCAGGTGTGCAGCGGCCACATGGGGGTTTTCACGGCCAGGCCGATGCCGATCGCTACGAAGGCCAGGATCTGGATGGACCTGGACATTCCCGCACCGTGGGACGTGGCCAGCGCCACGATGTCGAGGGTGCCGGTCTGGGCCCAGATCAGGAGCAGGCCGAGCAGCATGACGACCGAGCCGAGCAGCGTGTACAGGATGAACTTGATCGAGGCCGCCCTGCGCCCGTCGCCGCCCCAGATGCCGATCAGGAAGTACATCGGGATGAGGACGATCTCGAAGAAGATGAAGAAGAGCAGCAGGTCGAGGGCGAGGAACGTACCGATCATGCCTACTTCGAGCACGAGCAGCGTGAACACGAGCGCTCTCGGCCTCGTCCTCATCAGTTGTTCCGGGGCTCGCCAGCACAGGTAGACGAAGCACAGGAACGTCAGCAGGGTCGTCAGGGCGATCAGCGGCAGTGAGATGCCGTCGATGCCGAGGTGCAGGCGCAACCCGAGCCCGGGGATCCACGGCCAGTCGGTCTCGAACTGCACCCGCGCGGGCCGACCGTAGTCGAACGTGGCCACGAGCAGGAGGCTCAGAGCGAGCGTGACGGCCGAGAGGATCAGTCCGTACGTACGGAGCACCGGGCGGAGCGTCTGCGGCGAGAGGAGGAGCAGGAGCGCGCCGAGTAGCGGTACGGCGAGGAGTGCTACGAGGATCCAGCTCATCACGTGAACATCACCGCCCCCACCGCGATCAACAGGACACCGGCCAGCACGCCGCTCACGTAGAGCTGGACGTTGCCGTTCTGGGCCAGTCGCAGCACTCCGGACAATCCGCGCGCCGATGTGCCAGACCCGCGTACCGCCCCGTCCACGACCACGTCGTCCGTCCTGACGACGAGCCTGGCCAGGGCCAGCACCGGGCGTACGAACAGCGCGGCGTACAGGGAGTCCACGTAGAACGCCCGCTCGCACGGCGCCCGCAGCGGGCCCAGCAGGCGGGCCGGGTCGGCGACAGGGTCGATGCGCCAGAACGCGTACACCACCCCGGCCCCCAGCGCCGCGAGCACGACGCTGATGCCTGCCACGCCGAGGTCCAGGTGCGGTTCGCCGGCGAAGCCCAGCAGCAGGGCGGGGACGGCAAGGAGGATGACGGGCACGAGCATCGTCCGCGGGGCTTCCGTGACGTCCACGACGTGGGCGGTGCCGGGCTCCGGTTCCGGCAGCGCCACGGCTCTCGCCTCGCCGAAGAACGTGCGGAGCCAGGCTCTGGTGGCGTACGCGCCGGTGACGGCCACGGTCGCGAGGGCGCAGCCGTACAGGAGGAGGGCCGCCGCGTCGGTCAGGGTGCCGGTCGAGAGGGCGCCGTCCATGGCCAGCAGGATGCCGTCCTTGCTGAAGAAACCGCTGGACGGAGGGATGCCCATCAGGGCGGCGAACCCGACCGTCATCGTCACGAACGTGATCGGCAACTCGCGGCGCAGGCCGCCCATCTGGGTCATCAGGTTGGAGCCGACATGGTGGATCACCGCGCCCGCGCAGAGGAACAGCAGCGCCTTGAACGCGCCGTGGGTCAGCAGGTGGAAGATGGCCGCGGTGTCGGAGCCCGCGGCGAGAGCGCCGGCCATGTAGGCGAGCTGGCTGACCGTGGAGTAGGCCAGAACGCGTTTCAGGTCGTCTTGGGCGAGGGCGGCCAGCGCGGCGCCCAGCATGCCCAGGGCGGCGAGCACGGCCAGGACGTCGAGCGTGGGCCGGGCGGCGAGGAACGCCGGGAACAGCCTGGCCACGATGAAGATCCCGGCGGCGACCATGGTGGCGGCGTGGATCAGGGCGCTGATCGGCGTCGGGCCCGCCATGGCGTCGGGGAGCCAGGTGTGCAGGGGCACCTGGGCGCTCTTGCCCGCCACGCCGGCCAGCAGGAGCATCGTGGCCGTCACCAGGGTGGCGGAGGACATCTCCGGCACCTTCGCCAGCACGTCCTCGATGCGGAAGCTGCCTGCCGCCACGCCGAGCACGAAGATGCCGAAGAGGAAGCCGACGTCGCCGAGGCGGGTGACGAGGAACGCCTTCACCGCGGCTCGCGAGTTGCTCCGGTCTTCCCACCAGTGGCCGATGAGGAGGTAGGAGCAGAGGCCCATGATCTCCCAGCCCACGTAGAGGACCAGGAGGTCACCCGCGTAGATGACCAGGAGCATGGCGCTGGTGAAGAGGCTGATGAACGCGCTGTAGGAGGGGTAGCGCGGGTCGGTTTTGAGGTAGCCGACCGAGTAGACCTGCACGGCCAGCGCTACGAAGGTCACCAGGACGCCGAGGACGCCCGACAGGGCGTCGGCCTGGAGGGTGAGCGAGATCGGGATGCCGCCGGTGACGATCTCGCCGTAGGTCCTGCCGGTGCTGGGTGACGGTGTCGTGCTGGTGAAGTAGGTGAAGCCCGGGCCCCAGGCCAGCCAGGTGGCCAGGATCGCCGAGGCCGCCGTGGGCAGGATCGCGATCCAGGCGGCTCGGGTGTTGGCTCGTTCGCCTGTTTTCGGGGAGGACGTTCTGGGGTGGGGCCAGCGGGAGAGCAGGAGGCCGGCGAAGGCGGCGATGAATGGGAGGAGTACGGCCAGCAGCGGGAATGTCGTCATAGCGTGCCCCCGCCTCGTTTGACGGGCTGCTGCTCGTCTCCGTGATCGCCGTCGGGGTCCGGTCGCTTCGCGCGGGTGGTGTCGTCCGGGCGCTCTTCGTGCTCCTGCTTTTCCTGTGCCGGCCGGCGCTGGGCATTCCTTGGAACGGCCGGGGCCGGCTCGGTGCGGTGGGGCTGGGTTCGTGCCGGTGGGTCTGCGTGGCCGTCGGTCGAAGGGGCCGTTGACATGGCTGGAGGTTCGTCGGTGGGCTCGGCCAGGTCGCGGAGGTGGTCGATGTCGACGGTGCGGCGGTTCCGGTAGAGGGCCAGCACTATCGCCAGGCCCAGGCCCAGCTCGGCCGCCGCGATGACGATGACGAACAGGGTGAGCACCTGGCCGCTGTGCAGGCGGTCGCCCAGCCACACATCGAACGCGACCAGGTTGAGGTTGACGGCGTTGAGCATCAGCTCGACCGACATCAGCACGAGGATCGTGTTGCGCCTGGCCAGCACGCCGTAGACGCCGATGGAGAAGAGGAGCGCGGAGACGACCGCCGGGTAGACGATGTGCACTAATTACCCCCGGTCTGTTCGGGTGGCGAGCCGCCCACGGTCCGGTCGGGTGTCGAGGGGCTGTCGGGCTGGGCGGGTGTCGGGGGGCCGTCGGGCTGGGTGGGCGAGCCGCCGGGGATGTCTGTGCGGGACAGGACGATGGCGCCGATCAAAGCGGCCAGCAGCAGTACGGACAGCGCCTCGAACGGCAGCACCCACGTGGCGAACACGCTCGCGCCCAGTTCCTTCGCGGCTCCCCGGCCGGGAATGGGCGGGGCGTAGGCCGTACGGAATCCGTCGATCACCACCGTGACCAGGGTCACCGCCGTTGCCACCGCCACCACGGCGGAGACCAGCCTGTTGCCGCTGTTCAGGTCGGCGGAGCGGCCTATGGGAGCGCGGGTGAGCATGATGCCGAACAGGAGCAGCACCACCACCGCGCCGACATAGATGAGCACCTGGACCCAGGCCACGAACTCGGCGGTCAGCACGAGGTAGCCGCCCGCCAGCGCGCCGAAGCAGACCACCAGCCAGAGGGCGGCGTGGACGAGCTGTCTGGTCGTGACGACGAGCAGCGCCGATCCGACCGCTACCGCACCCAGGAGCAAGAAGACGATCTCTTGCCCGGTGGGTGACAGGTAGGAGGGCACCGCTTCGGTCACGACTCCTCCTCGGACTCCCTTGTCTCGTCAGGACTGAGCCGCCCTGGCGGACGGATGGACCGTGGATCGGCCATCCTGTGCCTGCGGGGGCTCGCGGCAGAAGTCTGCTCCTCGGGATCGGGCCGCGGTTGCGGTTCGTCCGAGGCTGTGGACAACTCGTCCGAGGGTGGCTGGCCTGTGGATGAAGGCTCGCCCTGATCCTGTCCCTGAGGCAGTGTCTGCAACCGGGACTCCGACTCCGACTCCGACTGAGGCTGGCGGCCCGGACCCTGCGGGTCCTGGGCTTCCTGCGGATCCTGAGGGTCAGTCGGGCCATGACGCTGGTCCTCGTCAGAGGGTCGCCTGTCGTCCGAGGACTGTGCACGCTCATCGCCCGAGGGCTGGAGGGGCTCATCGCCGGGTGCCTGCTCACTCTGGAGCTGCGGCCTGCCCTGGTCCTCACGCCCGCCCTCGGGCTGGTCCTCGTCAGAGGGCTGGGGCCGGCGTTCGCGTTCGTCGCTCTGAGGCTGGTCGGCGGTGCTCGTCTTCCCGGGGTCGTTGTCCGCTGCCGGGCTCTCAGGGCCGGTGGGTGCGGCGTCGCCCTCAGAAGAGGGCGGGAGCGCGCCTGGGGGGCGGATTCCTCGTACGTTCGTCATCGGACGGCGGGGGCGGGACGGCGGGGTGGCGGGGGCTGCTTCGGGCGCGCTCGCGGGCGGCTCGGTACCGGCCGCGGGGCTGGGCTCCGCGGTGGGCTTGGGGCTTTCCTGGTCGGCGGGGGTACGGGTGCGGGCGGGGCGGCGAGGGGCGGCCGTCCGCTCCTTGGGGAGTTCGGCGCCGGGGTCGTGGGCCGGGGGCGGGGGGACCGTCGGGGTCCAGGCGGCCAGCTTGTCCTTCTCGTGGAGGAGGTTGCGGATGTCGCCTTCCGCGTACTCGAACTCCGGGGACCAGAAGAGCGCGTCGAAGGGGCAGACCTCGATGCAGATGCCGCAGTACATGCACAGGGAGAAGTCGATGGCGAAGCGGTCGAGGACGTTGCGCTGCCGCGCGCGGCCGCCCTCCGGGGCCGGGATCGTCTCCTTGTGGGAGTCGATGTAGATGCACCAATCTGGACATTCCCTTGCACAGAGCATGCAAGAGGTGCAGTTTTCCTCAACCAGGGCGATAACGCCTCGGCTGCGGGGCGGCAGGGCGGGCTTGACCTCGGGATATTGCTGGGTGACCGATTTGCGCAGCATGTGGCGAAGGGTGATGGACAGCCCTTTTGCCAGTCCGACTCCCGGTATCCGCGCCATGGTTCAACATCATGACGTACTTGGCCGCGCAGGAGAATGAGCCAGAGCGTTGTCCCCAGTTTTTCCACAGCTGTCCACAGGTTGACGGGAGGTTATCCACAAGCTGTGTGGATGCCCGATATGAACCACGGCATGGCGATAGTCTCTCCGCCATGCAGCACAGCCATCCGGTCCACCCGAGTGGCCTGAGGTGGACGGGCGCCGTCGTGTGGGCCTGTCTGCCCTTGTTCACCTGCGGCCTGGCGACCCCGTTCACCGTCGGGATCGCCGCTTTCTGGCTGCGTAACTTCTGGCATGGCGTCGCCGCTGCCGTCTACCTGGTCGGCGTCGGCACCTTTCTGATCGCGGCCGTGGCGTACGACGACTACGAGGACTTTCCCGCGCCGCTGTCCGTGCTGGCCACGGCGGGGCTCCTGGTCAGCTGGCTCGGTGGGGTCGTCCATTCGGCGATCCTGGTGCCCTACATGGCGCGCGCCCGGCTCAGGGCACCGGGACCGGCATACCCGCCGATCGACCTGCGGCAACGGACCACCGCGCCCACCCACCAGCGGCGTCCGGTCGAGCCTGCGTGGGTCGGGCACTATCGGGTGATCCGGCCGCTCGGCCGGGGCGGCCAGGGGACGGTCTACCTGGCCACGGCGCCCAACGGAGTGCGGGTGGCCGTGAAGGTGCTGCACGATCTGGTCGATGACGTGGCCCGGGCCAGGTTCGCGCGGGAGGTGGAGGCGGCGCAGCGGGTGGCGACGTTTTCCACAGCCCGGGTGCTCGATGTGAACATCGGAGGGCAGCTCGCGTACATCGTCAGCGAATACGTCGAGGGGCCGTCGCTCGAGCAGCTCGTCAAGAAGCACGGGCCGCGCGACAAGGACGGCCTGACGCGGCTGGCTCTGTCCACGTCCGGGGCGCTGGCGGCCATCCACAAGGCTGGGGTCGTGCATCGTGACTTCAAGCCGAGCAATGTGCTGATCGGGCACGACGGGCCTCGGGTGATCGACTTCGGGATCGCCAGGGCGCTCGACCAGGTGACCATGACGTCCGGGAAGATGGTCGGGACGCCGCCTTACATGTCGCCTGAGCAGTTGAGCGGGGAGAGCGTGGGTCCGGCTTCCGATGTGTTCAGCTGGGCTGTGACGATCATGTTCGCGGCGACGGGGCGTCCGGCGTTCGGGGAGGATACGGTACCCGCCGTGTTCAACCGGGTGCTCACCTTTCATCCGGACTTATCGCCGTTGCCGTCCGCGTTACGCGGGGTTGTGGGGTCGTGTCTCAACAAGCGGCCCGATGAGCGGCCTTCGGCCTCGGACGTGATGTTGGCGATCGTTCGCTGAGCGAGCCTTCCGCGGTGCTGCTCAGCGGTCAGGCCTGGCAGTGGCTCTCTAGGGGATGGCTTCCTGGCTGCTCTTGGCCAGGTTCAGATACTCCTCGCGTGACACCTGGTGTACGGCCAACCGGAGGTCGT
Organism: Nonomuraea insulae; assembly: GCF_042656245.1. NCBI lineage: Bacteria > Bacillati > Actinomycetota > Actinomycetes > Streptosporangiales > Streptosporangiaceae > Nonomuraea > Nonomuraea insulae. The sequence continues at coordinate 62,014 of NZ_JBHSPA010000096.1, read as the reverse complement.
GGCGTTTCGCGAAGTGTTCCACCTCTTCGGGTGACCAGGGGCCTGGGAGGTGGTGGAGGGCTCGGCCGGACACGTCCTGGATGAAGAGGCCGGTCAGGTTCTCGTACCGGTAGAGGAGCAGGCCGAATCCTTGGCCGGGGCGTGTGCCCAGGCGGACCTTGGCCACGACTTTGTTGCCCAGGGTTATGTGGAGGACGTTGGAGGGTCCGAGGGTGAGGTTGGGGCCGCCGAACGGGCCGATGGCCAGCCCTCGCTTTCGGCGCAGGCGATGATATTTCGACCGTACGGGTCCAAAGACCAGCAGAGCGGGGCTGAAGGCCACCAACAGCCATTTGGTCTCGAGGAGGTCCAGGATCAGGCGACCGAACATGGACAGGCCGCGCCAGGCCACCCACAGCCCTACGGAAGCCAGATAGACCATCAGGGCGGCGCCTGCGATCGCCGCGGCGATGGCTGTCCCCTTGCGCCATCTGCCCGGGGAAGGGAGGCCGCGAATGCGTTGCCAGCCGGGAGCGCGGCACGCGAGGACGGCTCGGACCTTGTCGGAGGGATGCCGGCGGGCGTCCTCCACGGGGATTCCGGCTCTGTGCGTGAAGCTTTCTAAATGCGGGGTGTGCCAGTCGCCTGGCAGGTCGAGCAGCACCAGACCGTCGTCGTCCAGAGCCGCCAGGCCCTGGATGGCGGGGACGTCTCCTTGGCCGAAGTCATGCTTGTAGTGGTAGAGACGGGCCGGTTTCAGGCTCAGTGAGGTGCCGGTGGCCGGGTCGGTGACTGTCAACGTCCGCTGGTCGGGGGAGGTGAGGGTTGTTTTGGGGCATCGGCTGTTCTGTGTTGCGCCTGCGCATGGTTGGAGTTGTTTCACTCGTCACACCCCCATAGACACCTTGTTCAGGTACGACGAATAAGGCGGATTTAAGGTTTCCCGGGGTGATGCGTGGTTCGGATTCTGGCCCAAGGGTGATGGCGGCTGCTTTCAGCTCGGCCTCTGGAAGGTGGCGGCGCGTCCCTGGGGTGTGGCGGTTCTGAAGGTGGTGCGGTTCTGGGGTGGTGCGGTTCTGGGGTGGTCAGAGGAGGACCTTGATCAGGCCGGTGAATGCGAGTTGTACGAGGGCCAGGGGGACCAGGACGGCCCAGGCGAGCTTCTGGAGTTGGTCCTCGCGGAGCCGGGGATAGGTGACGCGTAGCCAGATCACGATGAAGGCCAGCACGAAGACCTTCAGGAGCGTCCACAACCAGCCGGGGAGGAACGGGCCCTGCCAGCCGCCCAGGAAAAGGACGGTGGTCAGGAATGAGAGGACGACGATTCCGACGTACTCGGAGAGCATGAAGAGTGCGAAGCGCATGCCGGTGTACTCGGTCATCGGGCCCATGATGATCTCGGACTCGGCGATGGGCATGTCGAACGGGGGGCGGCGTAGTTCGGCCAGGCCCGCCAGGAAGAAGACGATCGCGCCGATCGCCTGCCATGGAAGCCACCACCACTGCCATGCCTCGACGATCGCGGGGAGCGACAGGGTGCCCGCGGCCATGGCCACCGAGGAGGCGGCCAGGACGAGCGGCAGTTCGTACGACATGAGCTGGGCCGCTGAGCGCATGCCGCCGAGGACCGAGTATTTGTTGGCCGACGCCCAGCCCGCCATGATCGAGCCGAGGACGCCGATGCCCATGACGGCGAGGACGAAGAAGAGGCCGAGGTCGAGATCGACGGCCACGCGGTCGCGGTCGATGGGGATGACGATCAGCACGACGAGGTACGGGATGAGTGCCACGCCTGGGGCGATCATGAAGATGCGGCGATCGGCGGCCGCCGGGATGACATCTTCCTTCTGGGCGAACTTCACCCCGTCCGCGATGAGCTGCGCCCAGCCGTGGAAGCCGCCCGCGTACATGGGACCGAGGCGCGACTGCATGTGGGCCATGACCTTGTGTTCCGTCTGACCGATGATCAACGGCAGGACCAGGAACACGATGAGGATGACGACGAAGCTCAGCACCACTTCAAGCATCGGGCGGCCCCCAGTCTGCTGGAACTCCGGGCGGAAGCGTTTTGCGGCGACTCGGGGCGCCATGTCCTGACTCGCCGGGCTCCTTGGCGCCGGGCCACGGCTTGGCCACGCGGGCGGCCAGGATGAAATCCTTGCGCAGCGGATTGCCTTCGAAGCCGTCCGGCAGGAGGAGGGGGACGAGGTTGGGGTGGTCGTCGAAGATCACACCGAACATCTCGTACGTCTCGCGCTCGTGCCAGTTCGCGCCTCGGTAGACGCCTACGGCGGTGGGGAGATGGGGGTTTTCCTGGGGGACGCGGGTGCGGAGAAGCAGGCGTCTGCCGGCGGCCAGGTTGTAGACGTGGGCCACGACGAAGAAGGCGTCCGGGGGGTCGTCCACGCCGGTCAGCCAGTCGAAGAAGGCGTAGTCGAGGTTGTCGCGGACGTAGGTGAGCAGTTCGATCCAGTCGGCCGGGGCGACGTCGATCGTGGTGTCGCCGTAGGACTCCGAGATCTGGGCTCGGTCGTCGAACTGCTCGGCGATGGATGTCGTGTCCGCGTTCGTCCCGTTCACGCTTCCTCCGGGTGAGCCCCTGGCTGTGAGTCCGGCTCAATGTGCGAGGTGGGTGGGGTGGGCTCTGGCTGGGCGTGGGGGCGGGACCAGACGTAGCGGTCGCTGAGCTTCTCCTCGGCGATCTTCTCCTGGAGCTTCATGATCCCGTACAGGAGGGCTTCCGGTCTGGGTGGGCAGCCGGGGACGTAGACGTCGACCGGGATGATCTGGTCCACGCCGTTGGTGACGCAGTAGGAGTCCCAGTAGGGGCCGCCGGAGTTGGAGCAGGCGCCGAACGAGATCACGTACTTGGGGTCGGGCATCTGCTCGTACAGGCGCTTGACGGCCGGGGCCATCTTGTCGGTGACCGTGCCTGAGACGATCATGAGGTCGGCCTGCCTGGGGCCGTTCGCGAACGGGATCACGCCGAAGCGGATGAAGTCGTGGCGGCTGGTCGAGGTCGCGATGAATTCGATGGCGCAGCAGGCCAGCCCGAAGTTGAACACCCAGAGCGAGTAGCGGCGGCCCCAGTTGAGGATGAAACGCATGGGCTTGGGCGCCAACCGCGAGATCGGGCCCACGGTGGGCATCGGGAGATCCGTTGCTGCCATGGGGCCATTCTTGCGCGGATCACAAGTCAGGCAAAGGAATCTTCCTTGGGGCTTTGGGAGCGAGGGCGGTCCCATCGGACGTTGTGGTGGCCGGATTTGGTGGCGGGTGGGCGTGTTGGCGGATGGCGTGGGTGGGTGGGTGGGGGGTCAGTGGTAGAGGGCTGAGCGGGCGTTTTCTTTGAGGGTGCGGGCTACGCGGTCCGTGACCGTCTCCAGTTCCTGGTCGATGCCAGGGTTCATCTCGGCCGCGCGCACTCGGCCCTCCGGGTACGGCAGGGCGGCGACCCATTCCATCCGGAGGTACGTGGGGGGATGGGTTTGGTCTACGCGGAGTTCTTCCAGGCGGGCGGCTCGGCGGCGGCGTTCGAGTTCGGATTCGGGGAGTCCGTTCACATGTGCCCGTAGTGCCGGCCACAGGTTGTCGGACCTTGTGGCGAGGGTGCTCATCTCCAGGAACCTGATCGTCGAGAGGGCTCTGGTGGACAGGGCGTCCAGGAGGGAGTGCATGGCCGGGGTGCCGGCAACCTGGGCGCCCAGTTCGTCGGCGCGGTACTCGGCGCGTTGTGACGAGCGGTACAGGAGCAGTTCCATCGCCATCCTGAGCCCTCGAACGGGGAGTCCGAGGACCGCCAGCAGGGACTCGGCGAGCAGGCGGGACAGGCCGTCGCCGGAGCGCCAGTCGAATCTGGTGACCTCGCCTAGTACGGCGAGCGAGTGCAGTGCATTGGCCACGACGAGTGCGTGTCTGCCGTCGCCGTTGCTCGAATGGGCCATTTCGTGGGCCAGGAGCGCGATGCGTTCCTGTGGGGTGAGGATGATCCACAGGGGGTACCCGATCTCGACCACGGGGCGGCGGCGCCAGCCGTACGTGCGGAACGACGCGTTCACCTGACCGCTGACGGCCACCTGGTCGGTACGGGGTGCGCCCACCTCGGTGCCGATGCGGTCGAGGAGGGCGAACAGGTTCGGGGCCGAGGCGCGGGTAAGGAGCTTGCCGTCGGAGGGGAAGGGGACGGGGCGGGGTCGTAGCAGCCAGGCCAGGTCGAAGGCGACGAGGGCCGGGAGGATGGCGAAGAGGGTCCAGCGGGTCACGAGGAACACGCCGAGGAGGAAGAAGGCGGGGGCGAGGAGGTGGGTCAGGAAGGCCAGGGCGTATCCGGCGACGCGGGCCGCTCCTGCCGATGCGCCACCGGATTGGGCGGTACGGGTGACGTTCTCGTGGAGGTCGCGGACGAGCCTGGACTGTAACCGGGCGAACCTGGTCCTTGGGGCAGTTGGGTCGCGGACGACGTTCCAGTCGCAGGACGGGCACCAGTCGGGGTAGGAGGGCTCCGGCTTGAGCGGCTGGTCGCATTCGGGGCATGAGGTGGACACGGCATAGAAAAGTGCCAGAGATAGGGCACGTCAAAATAACGAACGATCGAACCCGCAGAGGCCCAGCGCGCCAAGGTGCGCGCCAAGGTCCCGAAGATCGCTGTAACCAGGGGCTGACACCGGGTCGAGGCAAGCGGCGGGGCCGCTGTGGCCGGGGCCGGTGGGGCCGGGCGCTGTGGCGGGGGCCGGTGTGGCCGGGCGCTGGGGCCCGGTGCTGTGGCCGGGGCCGGTGGGGCCGGGCGGTGGGGTTAGGTCCAGCTGAGGACGCGTTTGCGCCAGGCGTACACGATGCCGAGGGCGATGAAGGCCAGGAAGACGAACATCTCCACGAGCGTCGTCAGGCCGTAGCCGGGCGTGTCGAAGACGGTGGCCCAGGGGAACAGGAAGACGGCGTCCACGGCGAACACGACGTACAGGTAGGTGAAGACGTAGTAGCGCACCTGCGACTGCGCCCACCCCTCCCCTACAGGGTCGACCCCGCACTCGTACGTGGTCAGCTTCTCCGGCGTGGGCCGGTTGGGGCGCAGGGCGCGGTTGAGGAGGAGGGCGCCGGCCACGATGGCGACGCCGATGGCGAGTAGTGCGGCGACGAGCGCGTACGACCCGTAGTAGCCGTCCATGTAAGGGATCGTAACCCCAAGCCCGCCGGATACCCAGCGTGGTCAAAGGCTCTGGACCTATCACACAAAATCCGAGTAAATCGGAAGATCAGACCCATACTCTGACATCTATGCAAAAATCGCGATTCTTCTCCGGAATCGCTCTGCTGGCCCTCTCAGCCTCCGGCTGTGGTCTGGCCGCCGTCTCCAAAGAGAGGGACGTCGTGGTCCCGGCAGAGCCGACGCTGATCGACTTTGTCGACCCGGCGACAGTCGTCGGCCTGTCCACCAGAACCCTGACGGAAGGCGACTCCACCGGCAGCCGATACGTGCACATCAACTACCCGGAGCTCTCCGGCGCCCCCGCCCTGAACCGCGCCCTGACCGCCCAGGCCGAGCGGCAACTGCGCGACTTCCGCAGCCGTACGCGAGCCACCACCTACCCCCGCCCAGAACTGAACGTGGACTGGCAACTGGCCGCCGCCACTCCCCAAGCCATCGGCATACGATTGCGCACCGGCGAAAACCTGGGCGCGAACTGGGGCAACTCCACCCGCACCTACTGGTTCGACCCCAGCAACCACAAGGCCGTCGACTCCACCGGCCTGCTGGCGGGCAAGCAGGCGCTCAAGCGACTCGCCACGCTCGTCTGGGACCGGCTCGAGGAGCGCGGACCCCAGGTCGAGCGGGCCGACGGCGACACGTTCGACTCGATGGCGTTCAACAGGAACGGAGACCTCGTCGTCGAGTTCGACGACTGCCAGATCGGCCCGTGCTCACTCGGCCGGCTGGCCGTGGCCGTGCCGGCGAAGCAGGTGGCGCCGCTGCTGTCCGGGCTGGGGCTGAGGGCGCAGGAGAGCGTACGGAAGGCGGCCAGCAGCGCGGCGCCCGGCGACACGCCCCACTTTCCCCCTACGACCAGCCCCGACGCCGTCAGCAGCCGGGCGGGAAGCGTGAACTGCGCCGAGGCCAAGTGCGTGGCGCTGACGTTCGACGACGGACCGGGGCCGCACACCGGGGAGCTGCTGGACATGCTCAAGAAGGAGCGGGCGCGGGCCACGTTCTTCACCGTGGGCAGCAACGCGGCCGCGCGGCCGGATCTGCTGCGGCGGATGAGCCTGGAAGGGCATCTGGTCGGGAATCACAGTTGGGCACATAGGGACCTGACGAAACAAGGCAGTAGCAAGATCACTGACACGCTGATGAAGACACAGGACACGGTGTCGGCGGTCATCGGGCAGACGCCGACTCTGGTGCGGGCGCCGTACGGGGCCGTGAGCGTGCAGGTGCGCGATGTCGCGCGGGAAATGGGGCTGTCCCTGGTCAGCTGGGACGTGGACGCGGAGGACGGCCGCGGCGGCAAAGCGAGCGACATCGCGGAGCGTGCCGTGCGCGAGGCGCATCCAGGTGCGATCATTCTCATGCACGACATTCATCGGGAAACTGTGGATGCAGTTCCGGACATCCTCAAAAGGTTGCGCGGGAAGGGTTACAGGTTCGTGACCGTTCCAGAGTTGTACGGCTCTGCGGGGATGCAGGCCGGACGCCTGTACAGGTCGGGGAACGAGCTGCCCGGTAAGCAGCCCCTGACGTAGCGCACGTGTTGGGGGGACGTATAGTTGGCGCTCGTGACCCGAACCGTCCTGTTCGCCCGCCTGCATGTAGACCTCTGCAGGCTGGCGGCCGGACTGTGTCGTCGTTCTCCCACCTCACCCTGACTGAACTCCGACCGCGTTTACCCGCTTTGCGCGGCATGCAAACGCGTGACCTTTCGAGGATCTAGCATGGAAACAGAGAACGCGCCCAACGCAACCGCGCATTGGCGCGTCGAGGAGGACTGAGCTGTGGCAAAGCAGGTCCAGCAACTCGACCGCGTGATCATCAGATTCGCTGGAGACTCCGGCGACGGCATGCAGCTCACCGGCGACCGCTTCACCGCGGGCACGGCGGAGTTCGGCAACGACCTGTCGACACTCCCCAACTTCCCCGCAGAGATTCGCGCACCCGCAGGCACTCTGCCCGGCGTGTCGAGCTTCCAGCTCCACTTCGCCGACCACGACATTCTCACGCCCGGCGACGCGCCGAACGTGCTCGTGGCCATGAACCCGGCCGCACTCAAGGCGAACCTGGGCGACCTGCCCAGGGGCGCGGACATCATCGCCAACATCGATGAGTTCACCAAGCGCAACCTGCAGAAGGTCGGCTACGCGGCCAACCCGCTGGAGGACGAGTCGCTGAGCGAGTGGCGGGTGCACGCGGTTCCGCTGACCTCGCTCACGGTCAAGGCGCTCGAAGGCTTCGCGCTGTCCAAGAAGGACGCCGAGCGTTCGAAGAACATGTTCGCCCTCGGTCTGCTGTCGTGGCTCTACCACCGGCCGACCGAGCACACGATCACCTTCCTTGAGCAGAAGTTCGCCAAGAAGCCCGACATCGCCAAGGCCAACATCGCCGCTTTCCAGGCGGGCTGGAACTTCGGCGAGACGACCGAGTCCTTCTCTGTCTCCTACGAGGTCAAGCCCGCACGTCTGGCGCCCGGCGTCTATCGCAACATCTCCGGCAACCAGGCACTGGCCTACGGTTTGATCGCCGCGAGCGTGCAGTCGAAGTTGCCGCTGTTCCTGGGGTCATATCCGATCACCCCGGCCAGCGACATCCTGCACGAGTTGTCCAAGCACAAGCGGTTCGGGATCCGCACCTTCCAGGCCGAGGACGAGATCGCGGGCGTCGGAGCGGCGCTCGGGGCCGCGTTCGGCGGCGCGCTCGGCGTGACCACGACGAGTGGTCCCGGCGTGGCGCTCAAGGCGGAGACCGTCGGGCTGGCGGTCACCACCGAACTGCCCTTGATCGTCGTGGACGTACAGCGCGCCGGCCCCAGCACCGGCATGCCGACCAAGACCGAACAGACCGACCTGCTGATGGCCATGTTCGGACGTAACGGCGAGTCTCCGGTGCCGATCGTGGCGCCGATGTCGCCGAGCGACTGCTTCGACGCGGCGGTGGAGGCGGCGCGGATCGCGGTCAAGTACCGCACGCCGGTCATGTTGCTCTCGGACGGGTACCTGGCCAACGGCTCCGAGCCCTGGCGCCTGCCCGAAATTTCCGACTTGCCCGACATATCGCAAGAATTCACGACTGAGCCCAACGGCGCGGACGGCGAGTTCCTGCCCTTCAAGCGCGACACCGAGACCCTCGCCCGCCCGTGGGCCATCCCCGGCACACCCGGGCTCGAACACCGCATCGGCGGCATCGAGAAGGCCGACGGCACCGGCAACATCTCCTACGACCCGAACAACCACGATCTGATGGTCCGCACGCGGGCCGCCAAGATCGCCGGTATCGACGTGCCCGAGCTGGAGGTCGACGACGCCGACGGCGACGCGAAGGTGCTGGTCATCGGGTGGGGTTCGACGTACGGGCCGATCGCGGCCGCCGTACGGCGGATCAGGAGGAGCGGCGGCAAGGTCGCCCAGGCCCACCTGCGCCACCTCAACCCGCTGCCCGCCAACACCGGCGACGTGCTCAAGCGCTACGACAAGGTGCTGCTGCCCGAGATCAACCTGGGCCAGCTCGCCCTGCTGCTGCGGGGGAGATACCTCGTCGACGTGATCAGCTACAACCGTGTGCGCGGGCTCCCGTTCAAGGCCGAGGAGCTGGCCGGAGTCATCCAGGACGTGATCGACAGTGACTGAGCTTTTGAACGGGAAGGGACTGAGCCTGGTCCCGAAGACCGACGTGAAGCAGGGCCTCAAGGACTTCAAGTCCGACCAGGAGGTGCGCTGGTGCCCGGGTTGCGGTGACTACGCGATCCTGGCCGCGGTGCAGAGCTTCCTGCCCGAGCTGGGGCTCAAGCGCGAGAACATCGTGTTCGTCTCCGGCATCGGGTGCTCCTCGCGCTTCCCGTACTACCTCAACACCTACGGTTTCCACTCCATCCACGGCCGGGCGCCGGCGATCGCCACCGGGCTCGCGGCGAGCAGGCCCGACCTCAGCGTGTGGGTGATCACGGGTGACGGTGACGCGCTGTCCATCGGCGGCAACCACCTGATCCACTCCCTGCGCCGCAACGTCAACCTGAACATCCTGCTGTTCAACAACAGGATCTACGGCCTGACGAAGGGCCAGTACTCACCCACCTCCGAGGTCGGCAAGATCACCAAGTCGACGCCGATGGGCTCGCTGGACAGGCCGTTCAACCCGATCTCGCTGGCCCTCGGCGCCGAGGCGTCGTTCGTGGCCAGGACCATCGACTCCGACCGCAAGCACCTGCAGTCGGTGCTGCGCGAGGCCACCGCGCACCGCGGCACGTCGCTGGTGGAGATCTACCAGAACTGCAACATCTTCAACGACAACGCCTTCGAGCAGCTCAAGGATCCCGAGGTCCGCGACGACATCATGCTGCGCCTTGAGCACGGCCAGCCGATCGTCAGCTCCTCGCAGGCCGTCGTGCGCAGTGACAACGGCGGCATCGAGGTCGTGGCGCGCGACGGCGTGAGCGAGGACCGGATCCTCGTGCACGACGCGCACAACCCCGACCCGTCGGTGGCCTTCGCGCTCAGCAGGCTGGACGAGCCGGCGTTCGAGCACGTGCCGATCGGCATCTTCCGCCAGGTGGACCGCCCGGCGTACGACGTGCTGATGGCCGAGCAGATCGAAGAGGCCGTGCAGCAGAAGGGCCAGGGCGATCTGGAAGAGCTGCTGCTGGGTGGCGACACCTGGCGCATCGGCTGACCCAAAAACCGAGCACGACGCCGCCCACCAGGGCGGCGGCGTTTTCGCGTCCCGGCTGACAGGTGTAACGGCCCCCGGTCAGCAAGGGATACACCTGTGACTGGGGAGCGGGGATGCGGACGAGGGACTCGATCATCACCATGACCGTGCACGGCATCGGGCCGGCCGTCCGGCCGCTCGATCCGGGGGAGGACCGCACCTGGGTGAGCGTCGAGCAGTTCGAGCACGTGCTCGACACCGTCGTGGAACGTGACGACGTGCGGATCACCTTCGACGACGGCAACGCCTCCGACATCGAGATCGCGCTGCCGCGGCTGCTGGAGCGCGGGCTGCGGGCCGAGTTCTTCGTGCTGGCCGGCCTGCTCGGCGAGCGCGGCCGGCTGGCCGAGGCGGATGTGCGCGAGCTGGTGAAGGCAGGCATGCGCGTGGGCTCGCACGGCTGGGCGCACCGCGACTGGCGCAAGATCGACCATCGCCAGGCCGTCGAGGAGCTCGACGCCGCGCACCAGCGCATCTCCCGATTATCCGGGCACCCGGTCACCAGGGTCGCGATCCCGTTCGGCTCCTATGACCGGCATGTGCTGCGCAGGCTCCGGCAGGCCGGCGTGACCCGCGCCTACACCAGCAACGGCGATCGGGCCCGGCCGGACGCCTGGCTCCAGGACCGCTACACGCTCTGGCACGACCTCGACGCGAAGTGGACACGCCAGGTCCTCGACGGCTCCCCGTCGCTCGCCCTGCGGGCCAGGAAGACCGCGGGGCGCGCGTACAAGCGCTGGCGGGGCATGCCCTAGATGATCGACGTCCTGCGCCCGCACGAGCTCGGCGCGGCGGAGCTGACCGCCTGGCGCGCGCTGCAACGGCAGGACCTGCTGCTGCGCAATCCCTATCTGTCCCCCGAGTTCGTCCGGGCCGTGGCGGACTACCGGGGCAACGTGCACGTCGCCGTGGTGTCCCGGGACGGGGTGCCCGCCGGGTTCTTCCCTTTCGAGCGGAACCGAGCGGGTGTGGGCAGGCCGGTGGGAGCCGGTTTCACCGACGTCCAGGGGATGGTGGCGGAAAGCGGGCTGCGGGTGGACGCGCGTGCCTTGCTGCGGGCCTGCGGGCTGCGGCTGTGGACCTACGATCACCTGCTCGCCGGGCAGTTCGAGGGGACGCACCGGGTGGTCTCTCCCTCGCCGATCATGGACTTGGACGGCGGCTTCGAGGTCTACCGGAAGCAGATCAGCGGCAAGACGTACAAGTCGGTCATGTACCGGCAGCGCAAGCTCGGTGAGACGCGCCACGTCTTCGACTCGCGCGACCCCGCCGACCTGCGGGCCCTGCTGGGGTGGAAATCGGCGCAGTACCGCGCCACGGGGCTGCGCGACCTGTTCGCGGAGCCGGCGTTCAGGGAGCTGGTCGAGCGGCTGCACCAGGAGCCGGGCGAGGACGTACGCGGCGTGCTGAGCATGTTGTACGCCGGCGACAGCCCGATAGCCGGGCATTTCGGCCTGGTCTCGGGACCGGTCTTCGCCGGCTGGTTCCCCGCGTACGACAGGAAGTTCGCCTGGTACTCCCCCGGCCTCGTCCAGCACCTGGGCATGGCCGCCGACGCCGCCGGGCAGGGCGTGCGCCACATCCATCTGGGCAAGAGCCCGGCCGCGTACAAGGACTTCCTGGCCACGGGGCAGATCCCCGTCGCCGAGGGCAGGATCGCCAGGGCGGGCCCGGTCGCGGCGGCGCACTGGAGCTGGGGGCACGCCAGGAGCGTGCTGCGCCGCAGCGACACCTTGCGCAGGACGGTCAGGGCATGGCGAAAGGAGCGCTCATGACATGGAAGGGCACACGGGTCCTCGTGACGGGGGCCTCGGGCTTCATCGGCGGGCACCTCGCCACGCGCCTGGCCGCGCTGGAGGCCGAGGTCCACGCGGTGAGCAGGGGCCGGGAGAAGGACGGCGACATACGCTGGCACCAGGTCGATCTGCGTGAGCGGCAGGCCACGGCCGGGCTGCTCGGCGCGGTCTCCCCGGACGTCGTCTTCCACCTGGCCAGTGAGGTCAACGGCGCCAGGGCCCCGGAGATGGTCCCGGTCACGCTCGCCGGCAACCTCCTGAGCACGGTCAACCTGCTGACGGCCGCCGTGGGCCAGGGGTGCCGGATGGTGCTGGCCGGCTCGATCGAGGAACCGCGGCCGGGCAACGGGCACGCCGCCGCGCCGTCGCCGTACGCGATGGCCAAGAGCGCCGCGTCGGGTTACGCCGATCTGTATCACCGGCTGTGGGAGCTGCCGTACACGATCCTACGGCCGTCCATGGTGTACGGCCCGGCGCAGCGGGACACGGCCAAGCTGGTGCCGTACGTGACGCTGGCACTGCTGCGCGGCGAGGAGCCGAGCCTGACCAGCGGCGCCAAGGTGGCCGACTGGGTGTACGTCGATGACGTGGTGGAGGCGTTCGTGGCCGCCGCGGTGGACGACCGGGCCATTGGGCGCTCCTTCGACGTGGGCACCGGCGTGCGAACCTCGGTGCGCGAGGTGGTCGAGCTGCTCTACGACATCACGGGCACCACCGCACGGCCCGGCTTCGGCGCGGTGGCCGACCGGCCGCTGGACATCCCACAGGTGGCCGACCTCGGGCCCGCCCTCGACCTGATCGGCTGGCGGCCGACGGTCGAGCTGGCGGACGGCCTGCGGCGCACGGTCGCATGGTACGCGGAGCGAGTCTCCTAGCCGATGCGGATCGCCGTGGTGATCGTCACCTACAACAGCGCCGAGGTCCTGCGGGACTGCCTCGACTCGCTCTCGGAAGCGGCCGGCGGGGTGGAACTGGCCGCGGTCGTGGTGGCCGACAACGCCTCGGCCGACGAAGGGCTCGCCATCGCGGGACGGGCCGAGGCGATCACCATCGACCTGGGCAGGAACGCGGGCTACGCCGCGGGCATCAACGCGGGCCTGGACGCGCTCGACCTCGGCACGCTCGACGCCGTCTACGTGCTCAACCCCGACTGCCGCCTTCGCCCTGGCTCGATCGCGCCGCTGGCCGAGGCGCTGCGCACACCGGGGCGCGGGATCGCGGTGCCCAGGATGGTCAACCCCGACGGCTCGCTCCAGCCGTCGCTCCGCCGGATGCCCACGCTGGGCAGGGCGATCGCGGAGGCGCTGCTGGGCGGCACCGTGGCGGGGCGGTTGTGGCGGATCGGGGAGACGGTCACCGACCCGCGCGCCTACGAACGGCCGGCCGCGTACGCGTGGGCCACGGGGGCGGCGATGCTGATCTCGGTGCCCGCCCTGCGCGCGGTCGGCCGGTGGGACGAGTCGTTCTTCCTCTACAGCGAGGAGACCGAGTACTGCCTGCGCGCCGCCGACCTGGGCTGGACCACCTGGTACGAGCCCAGCGCGGTGATCGAGCACATCGGCGGCGACGGCGACAGGGACCCCGCACTGGCCGCGCTGCTCGCGGTCAACAAGGTCGAGCTGTTCAGGCGGCGCAGGGGCAGGGCGGCCGGGGCCGCGTACCGCGTGGTCCAGCTTCTCGGCCAGGGGGTGCGGGCGTTGTCGGGGCGGACCGTCGCTAGGGCGTGTTTCGCCGCGCTGCTCAGATCGGGATCTTATAGACGTGGTAGGAGTATTCAGCCTCGAAGGAGTCGCTGAACTGCCCTGACCCGTCGATGGGGATCGTGCGCCCCTCGAAGAGGACCTCGGCCTTGTCGGCCTTGATCCCCGGCGGCAGGGCCAGCTTGTGGGGCCCGGGGCTGGCGTCGCGGTCGAGCATGGTGAAGACGTAGAGGGCGTCGCCGTGCCGCTTGAGCATGGTGTCGAGCCCGTCGCCGAACCTGTGCTCGTAGGACTGGGTGTTGAGCACGGGGGCGAGCTGCTTGATCCGCTTGTTCATCTCCACGACCATCGGCCTGGTCTTGTCGCCGCAGCGCTCTCTCAGCACGTGTTGCGACGGGCAGGGGCCGCCGAAGTTGTGGTTGAAGTAGAGGATGCCGCGGGCCTCGTGGATGAGGGAGCTCATCACGGCGCCGGCCAGCTCATCCGGTTCGATGGCGCGCTTGTCGTCCTTGCCCGGCCAGCCCACCTCGACGACCGCGTAGACGGGCTGCAGCTTCTTGTCAAGGGAGTCGAGCCTGCGCAGCTTCTCGATGAGCATGCCGTAGTTGGCCGAGCGCCGGCACTTGTCCAGGGGCACGTTGATGTAGTTCTTGGCGTCCTGGCAGATGCCCTCGCTGGTGTACCAGTAGACGTCGGACGAGACGATGTCGGTGTAGTCGTTGACGAACCTGCTCGCCTCCTCGTCGGTCTCCCAGATGATGACGCCCTTGCCGAAGTTGGCGTAGAGCGGGCGCCCGTCCTTGGGCAGCCGGCTCTTGCGCTCCTTCAGCACGGTGTAGCCGCAGCGCTCGCCCTCGGGAACGCACAGAGGTCCTTCACCGGGGTGGTTGCCGGTCCATTTCGCGTCGCCGGGCCCGGCCCACATGTCGGCCTCGTCGTCGATCACCCAGCCGACCGCCTCCTCGCCGTAGCCGGCCAGCGGCTGGTCGGTCAGCGTCCACATGCCGCTCTCGCGTACCCGCTGGGCGTTGCTGGTGCTGGTCAGGCCCATGTACGTGTTCAGGCCCAGCGCCTTGTCACCGGCCGCGTCCCCTGGCTCGACGACCGACTCCAGCCAGACGCCGACGGGGAAGAACGCGGGATCGGCCCACGCCTTCGCGCCGAAGCCGCCGTAGTAGGCGGACCCGCCCTCCCACGGAACCAGGGGCAGGGCCTTCAGCGCCGCCTCGTTCGAGGGCTGCTCCGCCGTGCCGGTGGCCGTCGGCGGCGGCTCGTCCACGGGCTGGGAATCGCCGGGGTAGAAGTAGAGCACCGCCAGCACCAGAACCAGAGTCACGACGCCGAACACGGATAAAGGGGACAGCTTTCGCCCCATCGGCTCTCCTCAAACTCTGCGTGGCGGCGCTTCGGCCAGGGCCATGAGCTCGGCGGCGCGAGAGGACCATGAGGCGCCGCGCACGGACATGCGCAGCGCCTGGGATTCCCGCAATCCGCCGTCGTGCAAAGTCGAACGGATGGCCGCGATGAAATCGGCGGGATTGGTGGCGATCCTTACGCGATCAGTATAGTTCGCGAGTTCCGCGAAATCCGTGCTCACCACGGGCAGGCCGAGCGCCAGGTATTCCTTGAGTTTGATCGGGTTCGCATGCTGGATCCATGAATTGTCCAGCCACGGCATGATCGCCACGTCGAACCCCGACCCGTACGCCGGGATGTCGTCGTAGGGGCGGAAGCCCAGCCAGTGCACGTTCGGATACTTGGTGAGCCGCTCCATCGGCACGGTGGCGTCCCCGAGGAGCACGAGTGAGACGTCCGGCATGTCCGCCGCGATCCGCTCCAGCAGGTCGAAGTCCACCAGGTAGTCGTCGAGCGCGCCGAAGAAGCCCACCCGCGGCCCCGGGATGGCCGCCAGGTCGGCGGGCAGCCGGTCCGTCCTGGTGAAGTGCTCCAGGTCCACGCCGTGGTCCAGGAAGTGGGCGCGTGCTCCGGTCTGCCCGCGTTCCTCGGCCATCAGGGACCTGCTGACGTAGAGCACGTGGTCGGCGTGGCGCAGGAGGGCGTTCTCCAGCTCCTCGATCGTCGCGGTGTCCGCCTCGGGGAAGGCCGAGTGCCGGTCCGACCGGTTGAACAGCAGCGAACGCCTACGCATCGGCTGGACCACGTCCCAGGCCGTGGGGATGGTCGTCATGATCACGGGTTCGGTCAGTCCGAGCGCCCGGCAGACGGCCCTTACCTGGGTGCGTACGAGGACGGCGTTGACCTTGCGTAACAGCGGCGAGCCGTAGAAGGGCAGCGGCAGCGGGGACATGACGTAGAAGCCGGGCAGCGGCCGGCGGACGAACTTCGCCACGCTGCGCAGCTTGCGCCCGATGCGCCGCAGCGGCTGGGTCGATCGGCCCGGCGTCGGCATGCGCATGCCGATGCTGTTGACCACCAGGACCTTCCTGTGCCCGGCCACCGAGCGCATGAGCTGGAAGTCGGAGTGCGCCCGGTTGTGGTACCACCAGTCCTGCGCGGAGAAGCAGAGGTAGCCGGGCGGCTCCTGGCCGGTCGGCCAGCGCGGCAGTGGCAGCAGGGCGCGCAGGGCCAGCCGGTGCCGGTGGCCGCGGGCTCCTCCCTTGCCGACCGCGCGCAGCCCCTCGTTGACCAGCACCGCGGCGCGCATGGCCAGCCCCCTGACCCGCCCGTGCCGCTCACGGTGCAGCCGGACCCGGTTGGCCGCCGACAAGGCCCACAACGGCGCGGAGGTCTTCTGCGCGCCGCCGATGTGCACGGCCCGGGCGCGCGGCTGGTAGCGGAGGGCGAGGCCGTGATCCCCGGCCCGCAACATGTACTCGGTCTCCTCCGAGTACAGGAAGTACCGCTCGTCCAGCGGGCCGAGGGCCTCCACACAGGCCCTGGAGATCATCCAGACGGCTCCCGTGGCCCAGTCGGCCGTGTGCTCGCGGGCGTAGTGCGACCGGTCCACGACCAGCTCGCCCAAGGGGGCGAACCGGCCGGCCCGCCTGCCGCCGAGCAGGGCCTCACCGATCGCCCTGAGCACGGTGGGCCGCCTGCGCAGGGAGAGCTGCGGGCTTCCGTCCTCGTGGGTGAGCTCGGGCACGGCGATCCCGGTCCCCGGCACGGCCAGCGTCTCGCGCAGGCGGGCGATGGCGTCGGGGTCGAGCCGGACGTCCGGGTTGAGCACCAGGATGTCGCAGCCGGAGGCCGCGAGGATGCCGGCGTTCACACCGCCGGCGAAGCCCTTGTTACGTTCCATCCTGACGACCTCGGCGGCCGGGTCTATCCGCCGTACGAGATCGACGGTGTCGTCGGCCGAGGCGTTGTCGACCACGATGACCCGCGCGGGTCCCTGGTCGCGCAGCGCCAGGCGCACCGACTTCAGGCAGTCGGCGACCACCCCGCTGCTGTGATATGTGACGATCACTACCGCTAACATCGTTCACCTTTCCCGCAGGCGGATGGCCAGCCCCTGAACGAGGAGGCGCAGGGCGAAGGGTGCGTCGTGGAGCAGGTAGCGGCGGGCCAGGCGGCGTGGTTCGAGTGCGAGCCTGTGCAGCCATTCACCGCCGCTGCGCTGCAGGAGCTCAGGAGCGCGGCTGAACTGCCCGGCGGCCATCGGGATGCCCGCCCCGCATCCCAGGTGCCAGGCGGCGGGCAGTTCCGGCCGCAGCATCGCGATCACGTGCTCCTGCTTGGGAAAACCGAGGCCGACGAGTACGAGGTCGGGCGCGGCGGCGCTCACCCGCTCGGCGATCTCACGCAGGCGGCGCGGGTCGGCGTCGAATCCGTACGGCGGCGAGTACGCGCCCGCCACCCGTAACCCCGGATACCGCTCCGCCAGCACCCGCCCCGCGGTCTCCGGCACGCCCTCGTCGCCGCCGAGCAGATACACCGAGCGGCCCTCGGCCGCGGCCCGCTCCGACAGCGTGTACACGAGGGAGGCGCCGGTCACGCGCTCACCGAAGGCTCCGCCCGCCAGCCTGCCCGCCCACACCACGGGCATCCCGTCGGCGACCACCACGTCGGCCTGGGCCACCAGCGCGGCGAGGGCGGGGTCACGGCCCGCGGCGCGGACGATGTCGACGTTGGCTGTCACGATCCAACCGCCGTGCCCGGCCCGCCATCCGGCCGCCACCACATCGGCCAGCCCGGCTTCGCTGATCGCGGTCACGTCGATCGCGCCCACCCGCACGCGGGCGTCTGAGGGCATGCGTTGATCTGCAGAAATACGATCGCCCCCCGCTGCCAGCCGGTCCCATAATACGGCTGTTTCAATCGATAATCGGGGGATATACGAGGCTTGTTACGCCCGTAGGGGTTAACAATGAAAAACGCCAAGAAAACAACTTTTCGGTCGGTTCGTCATGGAATATATGGAGGCATGAGAGTAGAGCATGGTGCGCTTGACGGAGTGTTACTGTTCGTCCCGTCCCCCTATCGCGACGACCGGGGACTGTTCACGCGTACCTTCGACGCCGACGTCGCCAGGCAGGCGGGCCTGACGCCCGAGAGCTTCATCCAGGACAGCCAGTCGCGCTCGCGCCGCGGCGTCATCCGCGGCCTGCACGGCCGCTCGGGGCGGGGCGAGGCGAAGCTGGTCCGATGCGCCCGCGGCGCCATGCACGACGTGCTCGTGGACGCCAGACCGGAATCTCCCACGTTCGGCAAGGCCATGGCGGTGACGCTGGACGACGAGAGCTTCCTCACGCTGTACGTGCCGCCGGGGCTGCTGCACGGCTTCCAGGCGCTCACCGATCCCGTCGACACCTGCTACCGCATCGACCGGGCGCACGAGCCCGCCGAGGACCTGGCGGTCCGCTACGACGATCCGGAACTGGGGGTGGAGTGGCCGCTGCCCGCCGCCGGGGTCAGCGAGCGGGATCTGGCAGCGGGCTCGTGGGCTCGGTTGCGCCGCCGGCTGGGCTCGGGCTGACCCGCTCGGCCTGCGCGGCCCGCAGCAGGGCTCCCGCCGCGCCCACCAGGACGAACGACAGCCCGGTCACGGTCGAGAACGAGATCAGGTCGAAGGTGAACGACCCGACGAGCGGCACGATCAGGCAGGCGGCGACGGTGAGCCCGAGGTCGCGGACGCCGGGGTCGACGCTCAGGTACCTGGCCTTGAGCGCCGAGTAGAAGGCCACCACGAAGAGCGCGGTGAAGGCCAGCGTGCCGAAGATCCCGGTCTCGACCATGGACAGGATGTACTGGTTGTCGAAGACCTGGTGCTTGGGGGCGTACCAGGTGCCGAGGCCGCGGCCGAGCCAGAAGTGCCGGCCGATCTCCTGGGTGGCGACCGCGTAGTCGTGCGTCCTGTACTGGATGCTCGGGTCGTAGCCCAGGTTGGTGAACAGGCCGAAGATGGCGTTGATCAGGCCGGGCGCGACCAGCCTGATGACCACCAGGAAGCCCACGGCCACGAACAGCGCCTGTACGCGGCGCCGCGCCGGCCACCCGGCGAACAACACCACGCCGACCACGATCATGCTCAGCATGGCCGAGCGCGACACCGAGAACATCAGGCCGAGGCCGATCAGCAGCGTGCACGCCCACCAGCGCATCGCCGGCTCACCCCGCAGGCGGGCCTTCGTGGCCAGGTGCACGCCGAGCGGCAGGATCATGGCGCAGGTGACGCCGAACTCGATGGGGTGACCGGTGGTCGCGGCCACCCGGCGCAGATCCGCGCGCTCCAGGACGAAGGACGCCTCGTCGCTGGTGTAACGCAGGATCGGCAGCTCCAGGTACCTCGTCAGGTCGAAGGAGAGCAGGAACTGCAGGGCCCCGATCACCGCGATCACCGCTCCGAAGACCACGATGGTCTTGAGCAGGAAGTCGAGCCGGCGAAAGCCGCGCACGCCGTCGCAGACGGTGAGCCCGATGCCGACCGAGGCGACCATCAGCACGAAGGCGTGGTCGGCCAGGTTCAGCTCGTCGGAGTCCATGTATCCCGCCGTGGCGAAGCCGAACGTGGCGACCATGGTGGTGAAGTAGGCGAACAGCGCCGTGCGTACGGGGGTACGCCCCTTGGCCACCCCCAGCGTGAGCGTGAGCTGCGCGCACAACCAGAGCAACGCCGCCCCCAGGCTCACCACGTTGGCCGGGGTGAGCGAGAGCGGCAGCGCCCTGAGCACCAGCCGCGCGGGCACGATCAGCAGCGCCACCATGAAGACCGCCGCGACGGTGGCGCCGTCGGCGCGGCCTGGCGCGACCGGGGCATCGGGCAGGGTGCGGATGACGGTGGTCACCGGTTCAGGGCCTCTTGCCCGGCCGGGACCGGCTCGTCGGCCGCCGGCTCGTCCTCCGGAGGCTTCTCGGCCGCCCTGCGCGCCCGGTAGGCCCGCAGCGGGCCCGCGAGGTTGTCGGCGATGAAGGCGGCGCACAGCGCGGCGATCATGCCCAGGCCCAGCGCCGCGGCCGAGGAGCGGAGCTTCCTGCCGAACTGCGGCACCGGCTTGGTCGGCGGCACCGCCGCGCCGACCGTGATGTAGGTCTCGTCGGGCGCGTGCACCTGCCGCTGGCGCAGGTCCAGCTCCTTCCCGATCCGGTCCATGACCTTCAGCGTGATGGCGGTGGCCTGCTCGGGCCGCGTGCTCTCCCCCTTGACGAACACCAGGGGGCCCGTGGCCAGCGACTCCAGGTTGTTGGTGCCGTTGGTGACCGCGTAGGCGGGGTCGCCGTCCACCTCGACGCCCATCTCGGCCACCATGTCGGGCGTGCTCATGACGCTGATCAGCATCGAGGAGGCCACGCTCAGCCCGTGGGCGAAGTTCAGCAGCGGGTTCACCCGGGGGATCGGCGCGTTCGGGTCGCCTGGTGTGACCCCGCCGCTGGTGGGGGTGGTCAGGACGAGCACCGCCGAGGTGGTGTAGGTGACCGGGATCGTGGAGTAGGAGTAGAAGGCGCCGCCCATGGCCACCAGAAGGGCCGGCAGCGCGACGTACCACCGACGTATCAGGACGAGAACGGTTCCCCAGAAGTCCACGCGCCCCTCCCCCTTTTCCCACCTCATACATGTCGCACGGAGAGGGGTGGAGCGTTACACAAACACGTGTAACACCACCCAAATCATGACGATAAGGAGGCAGAGGGCGTCATCGCGCTGTGCGGGGGAACGGGAGAACACCTTCATGAGTTCTTTGGCCGTCGTCACGCCCACGTACGGACCCGACGCCGAACTCTTCGCCCTCCTGCACCGATCCGTGCTCCAGTACACCTCCGACGACACCGTGCACCATGTGATCGTGCCGCCGTCGGACCGCGCGTTGTTCGCCGGCTACGCGGGACCCCGGTGCAGGGTCTGGACCTATCCGGAGATCCTGCCGCGCCGCGTCTTCCAGCTGCCCGGCGTCGCGATGTGGGCCAACGCCCTGCGCCCCTGGCCGCCGCTGCGCGGCTGGATCATGCAGCAGGCCGTGAAGATGGCCGTGACGGCGCTGCTGGAGTCGACGGTGGTGCTGGTGGCCGACTCCGACGTCGTCCTGGTCCGCCCCGCCACCCCCGACATGTTCCTCCGCGACGACCAGGTGTGCCTGTTCCGGGTGGATGCCGGGGTGCACGAGGGCATGCCCGACCACGTCCTCTGGCACCGGGTCGCCCGCGGGCTGCTCGGGCTGCCGCCCGCGGAGAGGCTGCCGCTGCCCGACTACGTCAGCTCGCTGGCGTGCTGGGACCCCGCCATCGTCAGGGGGATGCAGCAGCGGATCACCGAGGTCGCCGGCCGTCCCTGGCTCGACGCGTTCACCTCGCAGCTGCGGATCTCGGAGTTCATCTGCTACGGCGTGTACGTGGAGGAGTCGCTGCGCGCCCAGGTCCCGATCAACAACTCGCTCTGCCACTTCATGTGGGACACCACGCCGCTGGACGAGGCCGCAGCCCTGGCCTTCGCCGACGAGCTGCCGGCGGAGGCCGTCGGCATGATGATCTCCGCCAAGTCCCACACCCCGATGGAGGTCAGGACGGCCGCCATCCGCCGCTGCGCTCAGGTGGTCGAGTCCGGCTGATCGCCGTCGTCCGGCTGATCGCCGTCGTCCGGCTTGACCACGGGGAAGGTCTGGGTGTCGGCCTCGCCCAGCTCGGTCGTGTACTCAGAGAGCGCGCCGAGCTGCGCCTTGGAGCCGTTGCCCACGGGCGCCGGCTCGTCGGCGGTCCTGTCCACCCGGCCCTGCCCGAACCTGACGAGCGTCCCCTGCATGGGATCGGCGTCGGTGTCGTACGCCTGCGCGCTGACGAGCACCGGCTCCGGCTCCGGCTCGGGCTCACGCTCGGCTTCGGTCTCGGCCTCGGGCTCAGCCGGTACGCCGGGACGCGCCCGCAGCCGCTGATACCCGTACGCCACCGCGAACCCGCCGAGCAGCCCGAGCACCCCACCGGCCGCCGCCGCCGACAGCTTGCCCTGCACGACGATCTTGGGCACGGAGGCGGGCATCACGTCGAGGATGCCGATGTGCGTGCTGATCGGCGCGCCCAGGGCCGTCTGCCAGGTGGCCAGTTCCACCCGCACCCTGCGCTGCGCCTTGACCATGACCTCCTGGACCACGCCGATCGAGGTGCTCTCCACCTCGATGTAGATGAACGGCCCGTTGGTGCTGATGCTCAGCAGGTCGGCGTTGGTACGGCCGTCGTTGATGGTCAGCGTCGTGGGCCCGCCCTCGGTCACGCCCAGCTCGGCCGCCACGTCCTCGGTGTTCGTGGACAGGATGAGGATGCCCGCCGTGGTCCGCAGCGCGTCGCTGAACTGCAGCAACGGGTTGGTCAGCCCCGGCTTGCGCAGGGGCTCGGTCTCCAGCGTGCCGCCCGTGGCGGGGATGGTCAGGACCATGGACGCCTCGGACACGTAGCGGGTCGGCATCAGGAAGTACGCCGCCAGGGCCAGCCCGATCGTGACCACGGCGATAGGGGGTCCGACGAGCTTGTTCCTGGCCAGACCGAAAATAGTCTTCCAGAAGCGCACTATATTCCGCCCCCGTAAGCGTTGCATCGATACAAACAGGAAATCGCGCTGTTCATGGGACGTGTTACACCATTCGCGCCATTGACCATAATTTACGGCTCCGATGCGCCATCGTACGGCGCTGGCGACGTGCGTACATGCCCAGCACGGCGAGCCGCGCCCGGCGGCGCAGGTCCGGCGTCAGCTCCGCGTCCCCCATCCACCGCAGCAGCTCGCGCAGTTGCAACGTGTTGGACAGATGAGCCTGCCAGGAGGGCACATCGAGCCTGCGGGCCACGCCCGAGATGCGCTCGATCCGAGTGTTGCGGTGCGCCAGCACCTCGGGCACGTGCGCCCATGGGCCGGCCAGCGCCAGCTTGGCGGCGAAGACCTCGTCCTCGCGCAACATGTTCCTGCGCGGAATTTCGGTCGCGGGGCCGCGCCGTAACAGCCCGTAGAGCGGGTCGATCTGCAGCGCGCTCTCGTTGAGCAGCCGTAACATCTCGCGCAGCCGCACCACCGGATCGTCCGAGCCCAGCCCCGCGCCCCCGTACGCGTGGGTTCTGCTCACCCCGTCGGGCCCCGTGTAGGCGACCTGGGTGGTGACCAGGATGACGCGCTCGTCGGCGTCGAAGGCCGCCACGGCCCGCGAGAGGCAGGCCGGGTCCAGCCGGTCGTCGTCGCCGATCCAGCGGACGTACGCGCCCCGGGAGACGCGGGCGGCGTGCATGAAGTTGTTCAGCAGGCCGACGTTGTGCGGGTGGCGGTGGTAGACGATCCTGGGGTCGTCGTTCGCCAGGTCCCTGCACAGTTCCTCGGTGCCGTCGGTGGAGGCGTTGTCGGAGATTACCAGCTCCAGGTGCCCGTAGTCCTGCGCGAGCACCGACTTGACCACCTGCTCCAGCCGTTCGGCGCCGTTGCGTACGGGCAGGGCGATCGAGACCAGTTCAGAGGCCATGGGCCCTCCCTTGACGCGTCAGCCGCCTCAGCGCCGCCGCCGGCGTGGCCAGCAGCGCGAACACGAGCATTCCTGTACCACCGACGACGAGGAGTTCCAGGAAGGGAACGCCCTCGAACGTGCCGGAGAACAACACCATGAACAGGCCGGCCGCCAGCGTCGCCAGCAAGGGACGGACGAGCCCGGGCAGCACCGGCCGCAGCCGTACACCCTGCCGGCGCAGCAGCAGGATGCCCAGCGGCAGCGCGACGAGGACGGCCACGGCGGCGTGGCCGGCGGCCGCGCCCCTGATGCCGCCGAAGTACGCGCCGGCCATCAGCGCGGGCAGCAGCGCGACCGCCCAGCCGAGGTTGAGCCAGACCGTGCTCTTGGTCGCGCCGACCGAGATGAGGATGTCCGTCACCAGGTACGACGTGATCATGCGCACGACCATGAGGACGGCCAGGAACCGCAGCACCCCCGCCGCCGGGTCCCACCGTGCCTCGTAGAGCAGCGCGACGAGCGGGTGCGCGAGCGTGCCCATGACCAGCGCCACCGGCATCACGAACGTCACGAGCAGCGGCAGGGAGCGCCGCACGCCCTCCGACAACGAGTCGCCGTCCTCGGCCAGCCGCGAGAAGCTGGGTAAGGAGACGTAGCGCAACGCCGTGCCGATCAGTCCTGGCACCCAGCTGGAGACGTTGAAGGCGAGCAGGTAGTAGCCGAGCTGCTCGTTGCCGAGTATCGCGCCCACGATGACGAAGCTGGAGTTCATCAGCACGGCCTCCAGGCCGAAGCCGACGGCGGAGGGCAGGCCGAAGCGCAGCAGCCGGCCGGCGACGGCCCGGTCGTAGCCGAGCACGAAGGGCATCTTGGCCAGCGCGAGGATGATGACGCCGGTGACGACCGACGCGCCCACCTGACCCCACGCGAAGCTGTAGGCTCCCGCGCCGGCCGCGGCCAGCGAGATGGCCAGGGTGGCGTTGACGACGAAGCCCGCCAGGTTGGCCACGGCCAGCTTCTGCTGCGCGAACTCGCGCATCAGCGCGGCGCTGCGCACCGCGGTCACGGCCTCGACCAGGATGACCATCGTGAGCAGCCGCACCACCCCGGTCGCCTCCGCGCTGCCCGCCAGCGCGGAGAAGTACGGCGCTCCCACCCAGAACAGCCCGTAGAGGCCGGTGGCGAAGAAGAACGCGAGCACCGTGGCGGTGGCCGAGATCTCCTCGATCCTGCCGCGCCACTGGATGACGGCGGCCATGATGCCCGCGTCCTTGACGACCATGACGAACTGCGTCGCGGCAAGGGCGACCGCGTATATCCCGAAGTCCCCCGGCGCGAGGATCCGCGCGAGGACCAGGCTCATCACGAAGGAGGCCGCCTTGGTCACCGTGTTCCCGAGGAGACTCCAGCGCAGCCCACGGCCGGCTTTGCGGCCGATGGACTCGATGTTGTCGTTCATTCCCGCCTTTTCATGAAACGCCCTTCACGAGGACGCTTAAGAGACGCGCTCCAGCCAGATCTCCCGCCAGAACGGCACGAACTCGCGTGGGCAGTTGAGGCTGTGCACCCCCTCGCACACGACCTCCTCCAGCACGATGCACGGGTTCTTCATCTGCAACATCTCGCCGGTCTTCTCATCGATGCAGCGCTCGACCCTGGCCTGCACCCGCGCCGTCTTTCCGCAGTAGCGCGCCATCTCCTGCTCGAAGCCCATGCCGCGGTTGAGCAGGTCGCCGTTGAGCGTGTCGAGGATCTCCTCGCGGGGCTTGACCCGTACGAGCTCGCCCGGGCGCAGGTCGAGGCTCTGCGCGGGCGTCTTGCCCGTCACGCGGCCCCGCAGGAAGCCCCACGGCAGCCCGCCCCTGATCCACAGCGGCCTGGGCAGCACGCGCTTGGCCACGCTCTGCAGCCGGTTGAACAGGCCGATGGCCAGGCCCTGCACGGTCTTGAGCAGGCCGACGTTGCCCGAGCGCACGTCCGTGACGTACTGGTTGACGTTCTTGAACGGCAGGCAGGCCGGCGCGGCCCGCAGCAGCTCGGTGGCCTGGCAGGAGAAACGTTCTTCCTCGACCGGTTTGCGGGTGTTGATCTGGAGGAGGGGCAGCAGCCGCGCGTCCTGCGGCGCCGGCGTGGGCGCTCCCTCCACCCGCCTGACCCAGGCTTCCTTCCAGTACATGGAGCAGGCGGTCTGGCAACCACCGTGCGCGGAGCCGTCACAGCGGGCTCCGGTCAGGTGCACGGCGGACTCCATCTTGCGCAGGCCCGTCCGGGTCTGGGTGTCGCAGAGCTTGTGCGCCACCTTGTGCACGGTGAGCCGTTGACCGCAGTAGGCCAGCATCTCCGGCATGAAGGGCAGCCCGTCGAGCTCGCCCCGCTCGTCCAGCGTCGCGAGGATCTCCCCTTCGCCCCGTACTTCCACCAGGTCCCCGACCCTGAGGTTCATCACGCGATCTCCTTGACCAGTCCGGCCGCTGACAGTGCCCGCGCCGCGTCCTCCAGCGCCGCGAACGGCATGTGCGCGCGCTGGGCGATGTCGAGCAGGCTGTGCTCCCCGTCGGACAGGTTCAGCACCCATAACATCGCCATCTGCGCCTGTTTCGTGTCGCTCCGCCCGCCGAGCGATCCGTAGAGCCCGCGTCTGCCGAGCTGCGGCTCCCCGTACGGGCTGAGGTTGAGATAGCTGCGGTTGCCCTCCAGGACCCTGGTGACCTGCCAGAGCGTCTCCAGCGTGTCGGACAGGGCCGCCGGGGTGACGAAATCCGGGTTGTCCCCCGAGGTGTGATATTCCGGGTATCCGGCGTACGGCGTCCTGGTCAGGCTGCCGACCGGCAGGTTGAAGCCCGGTGAGCAGAACTGCCGCTCGTCGTACCCGTACGGCGAGAACGGCAGCACGTCATGCGGCCGGTCCGCCAGCACGTGGGTGACCGCCCGGTCGATCTCCGCGTCGTCACGACGGCTCCTCTTGTACGTGAGCCGCCCCGGATCCCCCGCGCAGGCCAGCGTGAGCCCGTGCCTGACCCGCCCGGCACGCTCCCGGTTACGCGCCAGCCACGTGATGGCCCCGATCGTGCCCGGCGCGAACAGGAACCGGTAGGTGAGGCGCGGCCTGCCCAGCCGCCCAGTCAGTCGCCGCGCCAGCGCGGTCGCCACGGCGATCCCCGCGAGGTTGTCATTGGCCAGCGACGGATGGCACACATGGCAGGAGATCAGCACCTCCTCCTCGCTGAGCCCGGGCACGACGTGCTCGGCGTAGGTCAGGTGCCCGTCCGCCAGCGTCGAGTCGATCACCACCTCGTACGGCCCCTCGCCCATCCCGTCGAGCGTGCGCTGGCTCAGGCAGAACCCCCACGTCCGCGCGTAGTAGGAGGTCCGGTACGGCACCAGCTCCGGCTGCTCCGGCAACGTGTGCAGGTGCGGCCGCAGCTCCTCCAGCGTCATCACGGCGTCGACCGGCACGCTGTAGCCCACCACGTGCAGGTTCGACCGCCGGAAGTCCACCACCCTGGCCCCGGAGGCGTCCTTGATGTAGGCGTCGCGGATGTTCCACTCCTTGGGCACCGTCCAGTCGAGCACCTCCGTCCCGGTCGGCACCTCGTGGACCGCCAGCTCCAGGTGCTCCCCGACGATGTCCAGCGTGGCCCGCACGCCGTCGCCCGTGATGGAGCGGCACAGCGGATAGAGCCGCTCCACCAGGGCGTGCATCTCCTCCCCCGTCACGTCCTCAGCTCCGCGGAGACCGTGCCCGCCTCGCGCCGGTCCGCCAGCCAGGCCAGCCGCGTGAAGCGCTGCCGGAAGTCCTCCGCCGTCAGCCCGTGCGCGCGGTAGGCGTCGGCCAGCTCAACGGCCCCCTCCTTGACCGACCAG
This sequence comes from Nonomuraea insulae, assembly GCF_042656245.1. NCBI lineage: Bacteria > Bacillati > Actinomycetota > Actinomycetes > Streptosporangiales > Streptosporangiaceae > Nonomuraea > Nonomuraea insulae. The sequence continues at coordinate 34,896 of NZ_JBHSPA010000096.1, read as the reverse complement.
CGGGCGTGGTAGCCGGGCAGTGCCCGCCTGATCCGGTCGAACGAGACCCGGTAGGACCGCGGGTCGGCGCCGGTCTCCCCGGTGATCAGCAGCTCGGACCCGGGCACCGCCGCCACGACGTGCTCGGCGATCTCGGCCACGGTCAGGTTGTTCTGCTCGCCGCCCACGTTGAACGCCTTGGCGTGCACGGCCTCGCGCGGCGCGGTCAGCGTGGCCAGGAAGGCGTCGGCGATGTCGGCCGCGTGCACCAGCGGGCGCCACGGGGTGCCGTCGGACAACACGCGGACCTGCCCGGTCAGGTGGGCGTGGCCGACGAGGTTGTTCAGCACGATGTCGGCCCGCAGCCGGGGCGAGAAGCCGAACGCGGTCGCGTTGCGCAGGAACACCGGCGTGAAGTCGCTGTCGGCCAGCGCGATCAGCTCGTCCTCCACGCGTACCTTCGACTCCGCGTACGGGGTGACCGGGCGCAGCGGCGCGTCCTCGTCGAGCAGGTCGTCACCCCCGGAGGCGCCGTACACCGAGCACGTGGAGGCGTACAGGAAGCGGCGCACCCCCGCCTCGCGCGCCAGCCTGGCCAGGCGGACGGAGGCGTGATGGTTGATGTCGTAGGTCAACTCGGGTGCGAGAGCTCCCAGGGGGTCGTTCGAGAGCGCCGCCAGGTGGATCACCGCGTCGAAGCCTTCGAGCAGGTCCGCGGGCACGTCGCGCAGGTCCATGCGGTGGCCGGGCGGGTCGTCCGGCTGCGGGCCGAGCACGCAGGCGGCGAAGAGCCCGGAGTCCAGGCCCGCCACCTCGTGGCCGGCCAGGGCGAGCGCCGGCGCCATGACGGTGCCGAGATAGCCCTGGTGCCCCGTGAGCAAGACACGCATATCGATCAGCCTCCAGCTAGGTCCAGCGCGAGTTTGTGCAGGTAGAAGGCCTCCGCGTAGCGTGCGTGGCACTCGATGCCGCGGATCCTGGCCAGCCCGAGGAAGGCCTCCCTGTCGAACCAGGGCCGGTGCCGCTGCGAGGGATAGTGCTCCCAGAGCAGGTTGACCTTGCGCTCGGCCAGCGCCAGGTCGAGCGGCTGGTAGGCGTTGGGCCGCCCCATGTCGCCGTCCCACTTGAGAATCTCGTAACCCAGCGTGAGGTGGTCGCGGAAGACGGTGGGCACCAGCTCGGCCAGCCCCCGGTGGTCCTGGTGCGCGTCGTCGCGCTGGGGCGCCAGGATGAGGTCCGGCTCACTGCGCAGCCGCAGTTCCTCCACGGCGGACTTGGCCTCGTCCCAGTGGGCCGGCAGCCGCCCGTCGGGCACCTTGGCCACGCTCACCCGCAGGTCGGCGTCGGGGCAGAAGGCGTCGAGCGCGGTCCGTTCCTCCTCCTCGCGCGCGGTCCCGCCGCCGGACAACACCAGCGCGTCCACCTGGAGGCCCGGGTGCGCCGTGCACATGACGAGCAGCGTGCCGCCGGCGCCGATCGCGAGGTCGTCGCAGTGCGCGGCGAGCACGGCGATCCTGCGCAGGCCGCTGGGGAAGAGCCGGTTCACACCCGCTCCCACAGGGCCCACGGGCGCACGCCGCGCGAGTACGCCTTGTCCAGCTCCATGCGCTGGTTGACGGTGTCCGTCGGCCGCCAGTAGCCCCGGTAGGGGTAGGCCATGAGGCGCCCGCGCTTGGCCAGCTCCTTGCAGCCGTCCACGAGCAGGTCACCGTTCTCGGGGATGTGGTCGAAGATTTCCTGACGTAAGACGAAATTTCCCCCATTTACCCATAAGGGCATTTCGGTGACCGCGGTGATCTGCCCGACCAGGCCGTCCTCCGCGATCTCCACGCAGTGGAACGTGCCCGGCGGCGGCACGGCCATCAGCGCGCCCCCCACCCCCGACGCGGTGAACCTGTCGATGATCTCCGGCAGCGGTGCGTCCGTGAGCACGTCGGCGTAGTTGGCCAGGAACATCTCCTCGCCGTCGAGGTGCTCGCGGACGCGGCGCAGCCGCTCGCCGATGGACGAGCCCATCCCGGTGTGGATGAACGAGATCGTCCAGTCGGAGATGTCCGTGGCCAGCAGCTCGACGTCGCCGTGGCGCAGGACGAAGTCGTTGGAGGCGGTCTCCTCGTACCGGAGGAAGAAGTCCTTGATCTGGTCGGCGCCGTAGCCGAGACAGAGCACGAACTCCTTGTGACCGAAGTGCGCGTAGTAGCGCATGACGTGCCAGATCAGCGGCCTGGGGCCCACGAGCTGCATCGGCTTCGGGACGTCGCCGGGCGCGCCCGTGCGCATGCGGGTGCCGTACCCACCGCAGAAGAGGACGACCTTCACACGACCTCCAGCGTGGGGATGGGGAAGACCAGCCGGCCGCCCCAGTCGCGGATGTAGGAGAGCTGGTCGACCAGCTCGTCTCGCAGGTTCCATGGCAGGACGAGGACGTAGTCGGGCCGGTCGGCGGCGATGCGCTCCGGCCCGAAGATCGGGATGCGGGCACCCGGGGTGAACTTCCCGTGCTTGTACGGGTTGCGATCCACGGTGTACGTCAGCAGGTCCGGCCGGATGCCACAGTGGTTGAGCAGCGTGTTGCCCTTGCCGGGAGCCCCGTACCCGACGACGGTGCTGCCTTCCTCGGCCGCGCCGACCAGAAACCCCAGCAGGTCGCGCCGCACCCTGGCCACCCGCTCGGTGAAGTCGATGTAGCCGGAGATCTCGTGCAGCCCGGCGGCCTTCTCCATCGCCAGCACGTCGGACACCCGCTGCGACGGCGTCCCCGACGGGCGCGCCCACAGCCGGATGGAGCCGCCGTGCGTGGTCAGCAGCTCCACGTCCACCAGCGTCAGCCCGCCGCCGGCCAGCGCCCGCTGCGCGGAGGCGACCGTGTAGTACTGGAAGTGCTCGTGGTAGATCGTGTCGTACTGGTTGAGCTGCATCAACGTCAGCAGGTGCTGCACCTCGACCGAGACCCAGCCGTCGTCGGCGACCAGCGTGCGCAGCCCCTCGGTGAAGCCGATCACGTCCGGGATGTGCGCGTAGACGTTGTTGGCCACCACGTAGTCGGCCCTGCCGTGCTCCCGCACGACCTCCCGGGCACTGTCAGGGGTGAGGAAGGCCGTCACCGTGGGCACGCCGCGCTCCCTGGCGGCCTGCCCGACGTTCACCGACGGCTCGATGCCCAGGCAGCGCGCGCCCCGGTCCACCACGTGCCGCAGCAGGTAGCCGTCGTTGCTGGCCACCTCCACCACGAACGAGTCGGGCCGCAGGTCGAGCCCGGCCACGAACGAGCGGGCGTGCTCCACCCAGGAGGCGGAGTAGGAGGAGAAGTAGGCGTAGTCGGTGAAGGTGTCCTCAGGGGTGATCAACGGCGGGATCTGCGCGAGCCAGCACGAGGTGCACACGCGCAGGTGCAGCGGATAGGTCACCTCCGGCTCGTCGAGCTGCTCCCGGGTGAGGATGCGCTCACAGGGCGGCGTGGCCCCCAGGTCCACCACACCGGCGAGGTCGGTCGAGCCGCATAACCGGCAAGTCGTCATTTGCACGCTCCAAGAGATTGATATTTCGCCGGGACCGGTGATCTCGTTACTGTCGGATCATGGATCCCCTCGGCATCGACGGCGCCTGGCGCCACACGCCGCACGTCCACGCCGACCCCCGCGGCTCGTTCTTCGAGGCCTTCCGCGCCGCCGACCTTCCCCGGCGGTTCGACCTGGCCCAGGTCAACTGCTCCGTCTCGGCCCATGGCGTGCTGCGGGGCGTGCACTTCGCGGACGTCCCGCCCGGACAGGCCAAATACGTGATGTGCGTGTCCGGCAGCATCATGGACGTCGTCGTGGACCTCCGCGTGGGCTCGCCCACCTTCGGCCGGTGGGAGGCCGTGCGGCTGGACGACGAGACCCGCGTCGCCCTCCTCGTCGCCGAGGGGCTCGGGCACGCGTTCATGGTGCTCAGCGAGCAGGCCACGGTGGCCTACCTGTGCTCGCAGCCCTTCGCGCCGGGCCGCGAGCACGGGGTGAACCCGCTCGACCCGGCCCTGGCGATCGACTGGCCGGCCGGCGTGGAGCCGGTGTTGTCGGAGAAGGACGCCAAGGCGCCCACCGTCGAGGAGGCGCGCAGGGCCGGGCTGCTGCCCGGCTACGAGACGTGCCGGGAGTTCTACGCCACGCTGCATTGACGGCTCCTCGCCAGGAGGGGCCAGGCCGCGTGCAGCGCCGCCTGCCAATGCCTGATCGGCTCCCACCGCGTGTGGGCCAGCAGGCTGTTGGCGGGCCTCTTGGCCAGGCGGGGGAAGGCGGAGGTCTGTACGGCGCGCACCCGGTCCGGGTCCTCGCCGAGCAACCGGAAGATCTCCCTGGCGAAGCCGCACCAGGTCGTCTCCCCCGCGCTCGTGCCGTGGTAGACGCCTGGCGGCAGGTCCGACTGCGCCAGCCGCACGAGGTAGTCGGCCAGGTCGGCGCTCCACGTCGGCTGGCCGAGCTGGTCGTCCACCACGTCCAGGGTGTCCCGCTCCGCGGCCAGCCTGATCATCGTGCGCGCGAAGTTGGCGCCGTGCGCGCCGTACAACCAGGCGCTGCGCACCACGTAGTGCCCGTGCTCCAGCGCCGCCTGCTCACCCGCCAGCTTGGTCCTGCCGTACGCGTTCACCGGCGCGGGCAGATCGTCCTCGCGGTACGGCTCGACCCCCATCCCGTCGAAGACGTAGTCGGTGGAGACGTGCACGAGCCGGGCCCCCACCCGGTCGCACGCCTCGGCCAGCCAGCGCACGGCGTCCCCGTTGATCGCCAGCGCGTCGGCCTCGTGCGCCTCGGCGTCGTCCACCGCGGTCCAGGCGGCGCAGTTGACCACGGCCCTGGGCCGGTAGGCGGAGACGAAGTCGTGCACCGCCCGCCGGTCACGCACGTCGAGCTCGCCGCGGCCGAGCGCGAGCACGGGCTGGCCGGTCAGCGCGGTACGGTCGAGGACGTCGGCGGCGAGCATGCCACCGGCCCCCGTGATGAGCCACCTCATGCCGCCTCCAGGCATAAAAGGACGGTCACTTACCTCGCCCACCAGTCGCGGTGGTCGGCGTACCAGCGGACGGTGTCCTTCAGCCCCTGCCCGAACGGGATCTCCGGCCGGTAGCCGAGGGCGCGCAGCTTGGAGTCGTCCAGCGAGTACCTGCGGTCGTGGCCCTTGCGGTCGGCGACGGGCTCGACCAGATCCCAGTCCCGTCCGCAGGCTTCGAGCAGGCGTGTGGTGAGCTCCTTGTTGGTCAGCTCGGCCGTGCCCGCGATGTGGTAGACCTCCCCTGGCTCACCCTTCTCCGCGACCAGGCGGATGCCCGCGCAGTGGTCCTCGACGTGGATCCAGTCCCGTACGTTGCCGCCGTCCCCGTACAACGGGATCTTCCTGCCGAGCAGCAGGTTCGTGATGAACAGCGGGATGACCTTCTCGGGGTACTGCCGGGGCCCGTAGTTGTTGCCGCAGCGGGAGATCGAGACGTTCAGCCCGTAGGTGACCGCGTACGCGCGGGCGATCAGGTCGCCGCCCGCCTTCGAGGCCGCGTACGGCGAGCGCGGCCGCACCGGCGCGGCCTCGTCCCAGGACCCGATGTCGATCGACCCGTACACCTCGTCGGTCGAGACCTGCACCACCTTCGGCACCCCGGCCTCCAGGCACGCCTGGAGCACCGTCTGGGTGCCGAGGGTGTTGGTGCGCATGAACTCGGCGGCGCCCTCGATCGAGCGGTCCACGTGCGACTCGGCGGCGAAGTTCACCACGAGGTCGTGGCCGGGGACGACCTTGGCGAGCAGGTCGGGATCGCAGATGTCCCCGTGCACGAACTCGTGGCGCACCCCGTCGAGGTTGGCGCGGTTCCCGGCGTACGTCAGCTTGTCCAGGACGGTGATGTACGCGTCATTGAGGGTCCGGACGAAGTGGGAGCCGATGAACCCCGCGCCACCCGTCACCAGAATTCTTGTCATGAGCTGATCTGTACCTTGCTGTGATCGCCCAGTACGAGACGGTGGGCTTTGGGCGTGTTGGGGGCTGGGGTGACCTCGACGTCGTGCCCGATCAGCGACGACTCGATGCGGCCCACCCCGGCGATGGAGGCCCTGGGCAGCACGATCGAGTACTCGATCTCGCTGCCGATGATGGCGCAGGACGCGCCGATCGAGGTGTAGGGGCCGATGTAGCTGTCCTGGATCCGCGATCCCGCGCCGATGACGGCCGGGCCGACGACGCGCGAGCGCTCGACCACGGCCTCCGGCTCGACGACGACGCGGCCGATGAGCTCGCTGACCGCGTCCACCTTCCCCTCGATCAGGGGCTCGACGGACTCCAGGACCAGCCGGTTGACCTCCAGCATGTCGGTGACGTTGCCGGTGTCCTTCCAGTAGCCGGAGATCACCGAGGACTCGACGCGTAACCCCGCCTCGATCAGCCACTGGATCGCGTCGGTGATCTCCAGCTCGCCCCGCCACGACGGTTTGAGCTCGGCCACCGCCTCGTGGACGGCCGCGCTGAACAGGTAGACGCCGACGAGCGCGAGATCGCTCTTGGGCCGCGCGGGCTTCTCCTCCAGCCCGATCACGCGCCCCTCGACGTCCAGCTCGGCGACCCCGAACTGGCGCGGGTCGGCGACCTCGGTGAGCATGATCTGGGCGGCGGGACCCTCCCTGGTGAACCTTTCCACCAGGTCGTTGATGCCGCCCACGATGAAGTTGTCGCCGAGGTACATGACGAAGTCCTCGTCGCCCAGATACTCGCGGGCGATCAGCACACCGTGGGCCAGCCCGAGCGGCGCCTCCTGCCGCAGGTAGGTCACCTGCAGCCCGAACGCCGAGCCGTCTCCCACGGCCGCCTCGATCTCGGCGTGCGTGTCCCCGACCACCAGGCCCAGCTCCGTGATCCCCGCCGCGGCGATGGCCTCCAGGCCGTAGAACAGGACCGGTTTGTTCGCGACCGGAACCAGTTGCTTGGCCGAGGTGTGCGTGATGGGTCGTAGCCGTGTGCCCGACCCCCCGGCGAGCACGAGTGCTTTCACCGCTAATACGCCCCTTCTCCACGGGTGACTACGGACCAGGTCTTCCACAGGATCTGCAGGTCGAGGATGAGCGACCAGTTCTCCACGTACCGCAGGTCGAGGCGTACGGATTCCTCCCACGTGAGGTCGGAGCGCCCGCTGACCTGCCACAGGCCGGTCATACCCGGCTTTACCACCAGGCGGCGGCGGACGTCTATGCCGTACGCGGCGACCTCTTCCGGCAGTGGTGGGCGTGGGCCGACGAGGGACATCTCGCCACGGAGGACGTTGAGCAGTTGCGGCAGCTCGTCCAAGGAGTATTTCCGCAGGAAAGCGCCTACCCTGGTGATCCTTGGATCGTTCCTAATCTTGAAGAGCACCCCGTCGAACTCGTTCGCTTCGAGTAACGCGCCCTTGAGAAGTTCCGCATCAACCACCATCGTACGAAATTTCACGACACGGAACTCTTTGTCGCCTTTGCCGACTCTGATCTGGTGGAAGAGGGCCGGCCCGGGGCTCGTCATGCGGATCAGCCCCGCGATCGCCAGCAGCGGCAGCGCCAGGACCAGCAGCGCCATCCCCGCGCCCAGGCGGTCGAACACGGTCTTCACGAACTGCCGCATGCCATCGAACTCGGGATGTTCCACGTGGAGCAGCGGCATCCCGGCCACCGGCCTGATGCTGATGCGCGGCCCGGCCACGTCGAGGAGCGCCGGCGCCACGAACAGATCGGTGCGCGCCGACTCCAGACTCCAGGCCAGCCGCCGCAACGCGGCCCCGTCCAGTTCGGGACAGGCCAGCACGGCCACGGCGTCCGCCTGCTCCCGCTCGACCACGCTCGCCACGTCGCCGAACGACCCCAGCACCGGTATGCCGTCCAGGTCGACGTCGATCGCGTTGTCGGGAAGGCAGGCTCCCACCACCTGCATTCCGTGATAGGGCTGGCGCCTGAACTGGATCACCAGGTCGAGGATCGACTCCCGGTGCCCGACCGCTATGACCTGGCGCATGTAGTCGCCCACCGCTCTCCTACGGTGGAGCCGTTTGCGCATCCGGTAGCGGTAGTAGAGCGTGGCCGACAAGGCCAGCGGCAGTATCGCCATCACGAAGCTCCGCGCGATCGCGGTCTGCGTGGCGTAGGCCATGATGGCGACGGTGGCCATCAGGCCGATGCCGCCGTTGAAGACCGCTTTGAACTCCTCCGTTCCTTCGCCGTTGGCGCGTTGGCGGTACGCGCCGCCCATCATGAGCGCGATGGGCCAGGCGATGACGAGGCCGAATCCCAGTACGTACTCGGCCAGTGGTATGTACGCGCCGGTAATCAGCCGGACGCCCAGCACGCAGACGCATGCGAGCAACGCGCACATCGTGTCCCCGGATAACAGGAGCCGTAAGTACGCCCGCGTCCAGATGCTCGACGCGCGGCGCGGCACGGCCTCGAGGAGCACGACAGTGGACTCCCCAGTCCCCACCCTCATAGCACCACCCTGATGACTGTGTGCATCGCAGATAACAGGACGTTCCTTGCACCACATGGGTTGACATGACCCACGTATCAACAAGGGCGGCGGCCCCCACTAAAGAGTAAAGATCGATTCCAGCATGGGGAATAACGTCATATGTCCACAATCGGACGATAATCGGGCCCTCGGAGGGCTTGACGGAACGGTCCATAAGTGAAGGCAGTTCGCAGGAGGAACAGGCGATTTACTGCGAAATTTCGGCAGGTTACCGTTGCGTGAAGCGACTAGTCGTACTCGAGGTCCGGCAGCGCCGACGGCGGATCCGGGCTACGCCAGACGACCACCACCCCGTCGTGCGCGGAGTCGGCCGCCAAGGTCAACCGGTCGAGGTCAAAGTCGGGCAAGTAGCGCAACCGGGCGAGAAACGTGGCATCCGTGGCCGAACGCGGCACCACGCAGCCTTCGCCGTCACGGTCGAGCAGGATATAGAGGACATCTTCCCCGGATTCGGTGACGACACGGACCTCCACCACGTCCTCCCAGGCGAGGGCTTCGACGCTACCGTCAGCGTAGTGACGAGTGACGCCCTCTTCCGTGACATACACGTAGGAGTCCGGCATCGGGTTGCCGTGCATGGCCGCGATTCTTGCGAGTTACGGGTCGGTCCCGCAAGGGTTCGCGCTCATTGGTGCTCATGCGCTCCCCAGGAGTGGCTGAGATGCGCCGCCACGGCGGCTCTGGCGGCCTCCTCCGGCCCGTTCGCGATGGCGTCGAGCAGCTCCCGATGCTCCCGGATCAACACCTCCCTGTCCTTGTACACCTCCCGCAGCCGCACCAGGCCGAGCCTCGTCTCCGAGGCCAGCACGCCGTAGAGCCGCTCCAGTCGCGGACTGCCGACCGCCTCGATCAGCGCCTGGTGCAGCACCATGTGCTCGGCCACCGTCTCCGACCAGGGCGCGTCGGCGGGCAGGGCGCCCATCCGGTGCAACGCGGCCTCCGCCCCGGCGACCGTCTGCCCGACCACCGCCTGGGCCATAAGGTCCTCCAGGGGGCGGCGGACGTACATGAGATCGTCGAGGTCCGAAAGCGTCACTTCCGGGACATAGGCGCTGCGGTTGCGTTCGCGGCGAAGCACTCCCTCGTTGACCAGGCTCGCCAGCGCCTCCCGCACGGTGGGGCGGGCGACGCCGTACGACGCGGCGATCTCCTGCTCGGGCAGCGCGGTGCCGGGCGGGATCTCGCCGGACAACACCCTGCTGCGCAGGGCGTCGGCGAGCGCGCCGACGGTGGAGACGGGTCTGAGGGGCAACGTCACGGCTGCGACTCTAGCCGCATTTCCGTTGTACGTTCCGGTACGGCCACCGCCACCAGGCTGAGCCCCAGCAGCACCAGCCCGGCGACCGACACCGGGGCCAGCCGCTCACCCAGCACCACCAGCCCGAGCAGCGCGGCCACGGCCGGCTCCGCCAGGGCCAGCGTGGCGGCCGTGGCCACCGGGGTGGTCCGCAACCCCCGCCCGTACAGGAAATAGGACAGCGCGGTGGTCCCCAGCCCCAGGTACAGCACGGCGACCAGCGCCCGGGGCTCGGCGATCCACTCCACCCCGCTCACCACCAGCACCGGCAGCATGATCACCGCGGCCCCGCCGAACATCACGCCCATGACGGCGTTGGACTCGTGCCCCTGACCGATGGCGCGGGCCGCCGTCACGGCGTAGAAGGCGTAGACCAGGCCGCCCAGCAACGCGACGAGCACCCCCGACACCATCCGCTCCCCGGCCTCCGCGCCACCCCCCACGATCAGCGCCGCACACCCGCAGATGGCCGCCGTCGTGGACACGGCCCACCGCCCGCTCGGCCGCCGGCCGTGCAGAACCCAGGAGAGGACCCCCGTGAAGACCGGCCCGCTGCCGATCGCGACGACGGTGCCGATGGCGACCCCCGTACGGCTCACCGCGGCGAAGAAGCAGAGCTGGTAGGCGGCCACCGCGACGGCCCCCAGCAACAACCCCGGTTTGAGCGCCCTTCTGAGACCGCCCCTGGCCACGAACGCCAGCGCGGTCCCCCCGATCACCAGCCGGGCCGCGGCCAGCGCCACGGAGTCGGCGGAGACCAGCAACCCGGCCGTCCCAGCGGTCCCCCAGAGCACGGCGGCGCCGACGACGGCGAGCGGTCCATTCCTCATGCCGCCATTGTCAGACAACCAGACACCACTTGTCTAGCTGTCAGACAATTTCCTCCAAGAGCCGATCGATCACCCGCGCCGCCGGAGCCGCCACCTCCCCCATGTAGTCGTCGAACACGGCCAGCCCGTCGTGGATCCCCGGCACGCTCTTACGCGGCAGCTCAAGCAGCTTCTCGTCCTCCGCCTCGATCCCGCCCTCCACGTGGAAGGCGCCCCCTGAGGCGACCATGGAGACCTCGAACCGCACCTCGCGCCCGTCGGGCAGCATGAACGTGGCTCCGACGCGGACGCCGGCGGGAGGGAAGAAATAGGAGAAGCGCTCGCTTCTCACGAAGGGATGACGTAACTCCGCAAGAGTCTCCGACGCCCGCCCCAGAGCCGCCAGCAGCCCGACAGCGGCCAGACTCTCGCTGTCCATCCGCCAAGATTAGTTCAGCGAGCCACTCCGTCGCCAGGCAAGCCATCAGCCCCTTCAGCCGGTGGCACCTTCAGTCGGTGGCGCTGTCAGTCTGTAGCGCTGTCAGTCGGTGGCCAGGCGCGCATGTCGCTCGACGTCATACCGGACTCCCCCATAACAGATCTTGGCCCGCTCGATCCCCTCAGCCGCGAACCCGGCCTTGGTGGCGACCCTGCACGAAGCCGGATTGTTCATCCGATGCCCCAGCTCCAGCCGGAACAACCCGCGCTCATCGAACGCCCACCGAGCCAGCAGCTCGGTGGCCACCACCGCGATCCCTCTCCCCCGGGCCTCGGGCAGGACCCAGTAGGACACCCACCCATTCCCATGACCATCCATCTTGGTCACGGCCACGTTCCCGACGACCCGCCCACCGTCGGCCGTCACGGCGAAGGCCTGCCCGACCCCGTCCCAGGAGGCGATCCACCCCGAAGCGTCCTTGAGCGTGACGACGGGCCAGGGCGCCTGCCGCCCCAGGTCGGGCGACTGAAAGGCCCGGAGCACGACAGGCGCGTCGTCCTCACGCCACTTCCGCAGTCTGACGTTCACGGAAATCACGCTGCCCGAGATTACCCGGACTGCACCCGCTGCCCGATCGGGTGGGTGGCCTCGAAGTCGTCCACGAGCTGCTTGGGTGCGGTCAGGCACCACGCCTCGGCCAGCAACTCGAACAACTCATCGGAGTCGATCCGGTCGAGATGAACCACCACCCATCCGAACCGCCCCGCCGTGAACTGCACCTCGAACACCTCGGGCCGCTCGTTGACGAGCGCGATCTGCTCCTCGATCGTCGCCTTGAGCCCGACGGTCTCGGTCGCCTCCCACAGATAGCCGAACCCCTTGTCACGCACCTTCAGGCCGACCCACTCGCCACCATGACTCATCCGAACCTCGGGCAGCTCGTCCAGCAACCCGAGGAACTCATCGACGCTCACACCCATGCCGCCTGTGTACCAGAACGCACCGACACTTCCGAGCGAACCAGCTCACTCGTAGTATCGGACCTCGATCACATTCCCGTCGGGGTCGGCAAAGTAAATGGCCTCGGGCGCGATCCCCTGGGCCCCGAACGAGTTCGTCCCGGTCGCGGTGATCGCCACTCTGTGCTCCTTCAACCTCACCTGCAGCGCCTCGAAATCCTCCCGGCCCACCGACAGGCAGAGATGATTGATCGGATGCCCGGCGCTCCCCTGCGCCCCGGTGGCCTCGTCAACACCCCGCATCGCCTCGAAGGCCATCAGGTCGATGATGCTCTCGGACGATATCCGTACGCTGGGAAAAGGGGCCTTCCCCTCACGGAACTCCTCGGCCCGGACCCCCGGCAACCCGATCACCTGCTCATAGAAACGCAGGGACGCGAGCTGATCGGAGACCCAGCAGACGAGATGGTCAAGGCGTGCGTGCATGAAACACCTCCGCTTTTCTTCCAATATCTGCTGCCCTAATCCCCGTGTCCACCTACGGCCTCAGATCTCCGCACACCTGAAAGAACGGATTCATCCCCAGTTCGCGTCGACGTTCTCTATCCATCGCCCGCACGGAGCACCTCGCTCAACCGCCGCCGGCGGCGTAGCGCCGACTCGATCGGCACCACGACGGCGACCGCCGCCGACAACGCGACGGCCACCAGGCCGAGCCGCCACCACGGCAGCACCAGGGCCGGGCCGGCGGCCTGCCCGGTGAGCAGCCCCAGTGCGAGCGAGTCGAGCATCGGGCGGGCGAGCAGCACCCCGAGCAGCGGGCCGCCCACCGCGGCGACCAGCACCGGAGGCAGCAGCTCACCCGCCGCGACCCAGCGGGCCTCACGAGGTCGCAGGCCGAGGGTACGCAGCCGGGTCAGGGTCTGCCACCGCTCCGGCGCGCCGGCCGCCGCCCCGAGAGCGAGCCCCAGCAGGCCCAGGGCCAGCAGGGTCGCGGCCGAGGCCCACGCCAGCCGCAACAGCCCTGAGGTCAGCGGCGCCGCGCGGCGTTCACGCAGGACGTCCTCGCGCAGCACGGTGTTGCCTGCGGCAGAGCTGCCCGCGACCGCCCGCGCCGCTCCTGGACCGGTCGCCCACACCGTGTTCGGCACGGACGGCATCCCGGCGGCGGCGAGGGCCCCTGCGTCCACGAGGACGACGTCACCGGCGTCGCCGACGGCGGGCGCCGTGCCGACGGCGGTGAGCCGGACGGCCGGAGCACCGTCCCGGGGCAGCTCCAGCCGCATGCCCGGCCTCAGGCCGCCGTCGCTCGACCGCACCAGCGCTGGCACGTCACCGCCACCGGTCGCACCGAGCCGGGCAAGCTCCGGCATCGGAGTAGAGGCGGTCTGCAACCGCCGGAACGCGGAGGCGTCCACGATCACCAGCCTTGGAGCGACGGCCCGCGAGTCGGCGACGACCCGCGCCCTGTCGGTCACCTGCGCGGCGACGACCTGCCGGACCCCCGGCGCGGCGGCGACGCGCCGGGCGAGCGCGGCGGTGGCGGGAACGGAGGCGGGGCCGACGTCGAGGCGGGCATCGGCGCCGACCGTCCGCCACGCGCTCTCCTCCACCCCCTGATCGACGGTCGCGTCGAGGGTGAACGCGAACGACGCCAAGGCGGCGCAGGTCACCAGAGCCAGGACCGGCAGCACACGCGCCGACGTCGCCGCCGCCCTCGCGCCCCCGAACACCGCCAGCGGCCGGCGCGAGCGCAGAGCCTGCCTGAGCACGAGGCCCGTCCCGACGGGCAACAGCCGCACCAGCAGGAGCGCACCCGCGAGAACGCCGAGAGCCGGCGCGCTCGCGGGCAACACCCCACCACCGTCCGGCCCATCTCCGGGAAGGATCCCGCGCTGGTACAGAGCCACGAAGGCGACGACCGCGGCGATCAGGACCGCGACCTCAAGGGCGGCGCGCCGGAGTTCGACGGTGTGGCGGGCCCAGCGGCGCGCGGACCGGTTGGCCGGGACCCGCCGGTCGCGGGTGGAACGGGCGGCGGCGAGCGTACCGAACGCCGGCCCGGCGACGACGGCGGCGAGGACCACGGGGATCACCCACCCCCAGGAGGCCCCCGGCGCGACGGCGTGAGCCAGCGCCAGCCCGGCCGCCGCGGCCGACAGCGCCACCACCGCGGACTCGATCAACAACTCGGAGCCGAGCCCCGGCAGCGACATCCCCCGCTGCCTGGCGGCGGCCAGCGCCGGGGCGCGACGGCGCACCAGCAGGTCGGCGGCGAGCAGCAGGACCAGGACCGCGGCGGTCAGCACGCCGGTGAGCAGCACCGACGCCTGCGCGGACGCCGCGGCGACCTGGGAGCGTACGTCCCGTAACACGCCGTCGAGCCGCGTCTCCCATTTCAGGGAGCCGTCCCGGGCGCCGGAGGAGCCGGAGGCGGCCTTGAGAGCGACCACCTTCGCGGCGACCGCCTGGGCGGAGTCCCAGGTGAGCCGGCTCGGTTCGGGGGTGAACCAGACGGTGCGCTCCAGTTCGTCCTGGTCGAAGGCGAGGCGGGCGTCGGGCAGGGAGTCACGTGACAGCAGCCCGGCGAACCGGGTCGTGCCCACGCCGTCCGCCCCGGGGACGGGACGCAGCAGCGACGGGACGAACCGCCAAGCGGGATCGGCACTGTCAGCCACCCGGAAGATGCCGCTGACCTGGACCTTCTTGACGTTCCCCTGGCCGTCGGCGAGGGGGATGCGAGCGCCGGGACGCACGTTGAGAGCGGCGGCGTCCGCCTCCGACAGACCGACCCGCACCGGCCAGGGCGGCCCCCCGTAGGCGACCTCGGCATGGCCGTCCGCCGAGGGCCCGGGCGGGCCGCCCGCGATCCAGGTCACCTCCGGCCCGGCGGCGTGGGCGAGGTAGGCGAGCTGGAACGTACGCAGCACGCTGCCATCGGTGATCTTGAGGGTGGGGCTGATGACGGCGGCGACGGGCGGGCGCAGGGCGGCGCGCAGGCCGGGGCCGAGCTCGTCCGTCGCCCTGTCACGGAAGTCGTCGACGTCCTCCGCCAGGCGGGGAGCACGGACGCGTCCGCTGGTCAGCCCGTCGTCGCGTTCGAGGCCGGCGTGGACCAGGAGGTCGCCGCCGGCGCGACGGACCCCGTCCTGTACGGCGTCGTCGGCGGTCGCGTACAGCAGCGGCGGAACGGCCCCGGCGAGCAGCGTCACGACCGCCACCACGGCGGCGGCCAGGAGCAACGGCCCGGCGTCGGCGCGGGCGCGGCCACGTACGCTCGGCCAGTGCACCATCGGCAACCGGACGGCAGGCCACCTCACGACGCCACCCGCAGATACGCGGCATCGACGCGCCGGGCCTGGACGACGACCACCGCGGTCACCGCGAGCACGCAGCCGGCCAGCAGTAAGGCGAGCAGGCCCGCCTCGGCGCCCCACGGCCAGACGGGCAGGACGGCCGGGATGGGCGCGGCGCCGGTGTCGGAGCGGACGAGCAGGGGCGCGACGACGCGAGTGGCGAGCGCGCCGACGACCGCACCCACCGCGAGCAGGGGCAGCAGGACGCCGATGTGCTGGGCGAGCAGTACGGTACGGACCTCGCGCCGGGTCATCCCCAGCCCCCGCAGCCGCGCCACCTCGACCACACGGCTCCGCAGGTCGAAGGTCACATGCAGGACCACGCCGGCGAGCAGCAGCAGCCCCGCGGCCGGTACGAGCAGCCGCAACACGGCCGGCAGCCCGGCCCGCAGGGGGCCACCGGTGAGGCGGGCGGTCTCGGAGGCCCGGGTCGTTACGGCGCCGAGACGGAGATCGGCGCCGCCGGCCTTGGTGGGATGGCCGACCCACCACGCGTCCACGGGCACGTCGAAGTTGCCGCTGACGGCGAGGGCACGGGAGAGGGCGTCGAGATCGGCCAGGATGGCCGGAGCGCCGGGAGCGGACGGTACGGCGGGCAGCGCCTCCGTCACGATGACCGGGACGGCGGTGAGACCGACCGTGAGGTCGAGCCGGGAGCCTCGATGGGCGCCGACCTCGTCGGCGAAGCGGGCGGAAACGGCCACGGGCACCGGTCCTGGGGCGGGGAAGGCGGTGGCGATCAAGTTCCTGGCGGCGTCCGGAGGACCTTTGAGCGAGACGGTCGTCGTCATCCTCAGCTGATCGCCGGCGAAGGTGACGGCCGGATCGACGAGTTGCCCCGGGGCGGGCCCGGCGGAGGTGGCGGTCCAGGGCGACCCGGGCGCGGCCCCTGGCACGGTGAGTGTGACGACGACGCGGCTGTCCCCGGAAGGGAGCTCCGTCAGATAGTCGGAGTGGCCGGTGCCGACGTTCCCCTGTGCGATCGCGAACGGGAGGGACACCGCGACCAGCCGCAGCCCTTCCGCCGTCGCGCAGGCCGGCAGCGGATGCGCCCGGCCGTCGAGCGGCACGGGTGCGCCATTGCACGGAATACGCAGGCCGGCCGCGTCCTGCAACAGCAGGCGGGGAGTCACGGTGAGCGGGGTCGTACCGGTCGCCTTCCCGGCCAGGGTGAGCGGGACGGGGACGCCGGCGGCACGGGTCCGTGGCGCGAGGGCGGCGCCCACCTCCGCCCAGCCGCGGCCGTCGTTCAGCCGGCCGCGCAACAGCGCCTCGGCGCGGGTGGTGTCGAGCGCGACCAGCCGCGGCGGATCACCGGCGCCGCCGAGCCACTGCCCCACCGCGACACCACGATCGGCGACCGGGCTCACCACCCCTCCGGTGGCCGCGCCGACGGCCGCGCCCTGCCCGGCGGCCGGCGGGGTGGCGAGGGTGAGAGCGAGGTCGGTGCCGACGGACAGATCGGCCTGGTCCTGCTGGGAGCGCTGCCACGTGGCGTCGAACCCGATCCCGTACGTGGCCGCCGCGCAGGCCAGCCCGATCAGCAGCCCCGCCGCGACCGCCTGCGGCCGGCGAGCGGCTTCGAACGCGGCCAACGGCACCACCAGCCCGCGAGCGCGCCGCGCCAGCCGCTCGACGCCACGCAACGCGGGCCACACCAGGCGCAGCGCCAGCGCGGAACCGGCGATGAGCAACAACGCGGGAGCGAGCACACGTACGGCGTCGGCCGGGGAACCGGAGCCGGTGGGCTGATCGCGCAACTGCCACCAGCCGACGGCGGCGAACACCACGAGCAGCAGGTCGGCGCCGGAGCGGGCGAGCAGCTCACGCCGCTGACGACGGTCGCCGGCGGGCCGCACCGAGGGCACGACGAGCACCGTCGCGAGCGCCAGCGCGCCCCCGGCGACCGCGAGCACCTGTACGCCGCTCACGCCCGGGCTCACGGCCAGCCCGGCCCCCGCCATGGGCGGCAGCCAGGTCAGGCCGGCGTGCAGCGCGGAGGAGGCGGGGACGGCGAACGCGGCGGCGAGCACGGCGAGTGCGCCCGCCTCGACGAGGGCGGCGAGGGCGAGCCGGCCCCGGCTGAAGCCCAGCGCGGACAGCAGGGCGGTCTCGTCGGCACGCACCCCGGCGGTGAGCCGGCCGGCGAGGGCGAGGGCGGTCGCGGTCAGGACGATGCCGATGGCGGCGACGGCGAGCACGGCGGCCGTGGTGACCTGCTGCTGGTCGTGGGCGGCCAGCAGCGTCGAGGGGAACCGGGAGGCGACGCGTTCGATCCGTACCCGGTCGCCGAGGGTCCCCGCCAGCCGCCGATCGGCGGCGAGCACGGCCTGGGCGGCGGCGTCGAGGTCACGACCGGTGGGGGCGGACAGGTCCGGATGGGCGGTGATCTCCAGCCGGTCGATGGTGGAGCCGCCGGCGAGCAGGTCGGGCAGGTCGACGATGAACGGCCCGTACGCGTGAACCGGCTGTGCCGAGCGGCCGTCGCGGTAGGCGAGGTCGTAGCCGGCGGCGGCGAGGGGGTCACGATCCCAGCCGGTGGCCGGCAGCGGGCGTACGACACCGACCACGGTCACCTCGACCGGCTTGGCGGGGTCCTCGAACAGCTCCGCGCCCAGGTGGACGCGGGCGCCGGGCTTGAGGCCGAGCAGCCGCGCGGTGGACTCCAGGACCACGGCCTCCATCGGCACGGCGCCGGCGCGCGGCCGGCGTCCGGTCGTCAGCTGGGCGCGGCCCGGCAGGTCCTCCACCCCCGACAGGTAGGTCACCGCCGGGACGCGGTCTCCACCGGTCGCCGGGAGCGACCGCATCACGGACGACACCCGCGCGGCCGTCGTCGTGGCGAACGGAG
Source organism: Nonomuraea insulae (assembly GCF_042656245.1). Lineage (NCBI taxonomy): Bacteria > Bacillati > Actinomycetota > Actinomycetes > Streptosporangiales > Streptosporangiaceae > Nonomuraea > Nonomuraea insulae. The sequence continues at coordinate 16,698 of NZ_JBHSPA010000096.1, read as the reverse complement.
CGAGCGCGGAGGTCAGCACGCCGCGGGTGTCGTCGGCGACGGATCTGGCGTCCGGGCCGCGGACGGTGACGGTGTACGCGGTGACGTCCACCTGGTCGGGAGTGGCGCGGGACGCGGCGGTCTCCAGGGCCTGCTCGGCGGTGCGGGTGAGGAGGAGGGCGCAGGTGCCCAGCAGGGTGGGGCCGACCATGGCGACGACCAGGAGGGCCGCCAGGAGGGGCCACTGCGCGCCGGCTCGGTGGGCGACCAGCCTCAGCACAGCCGGCTCTGACCGATCACGAGACTTCCCGCCCGCCGGGCCGCCCATCTTGGAGCCGCCCGCCTTGGGGCTGCCCGTCGGAGAGCCGGCCGTCGTTGATCTGGATCACTCGATCCGCCAGCGCGAGCATCGTCGGATCATGCGTGGACACCAGCGCCGTCACACCCTCGGACTCCACCACTCCCCGCAGCAGCGCCATCACCGACAACCCGGTCTCGGCGTCCAACTGCCCGGTGGGCTCGTCGGCGATCAGCAGTCGCGGCGAGGCGGCCAGAGCCCGGGCGATCGCCACCCGCTGCTGCTGACCGCCGGACAGCTCACCGGGACGCTGCTCGGCATGGTCGGCCAGGCCCACCAACTCCAGCAACAGCTCGACACGCCGCTCACGCTCCCCGGATGGCATACGGGCCAGCCGTAAGGGAGCGCCGACGTTCTCCGCGGCGGACAACACCGGGATCAGCCCGAAGGTCTGGAACACGTACGAGACCTTCTCCCGGCGTAACCGGGACAGACCGTCCTCGTCGAGGGTGGTGACATCCGTACCATCGACGAGGACCGTACCGGAGTCAGGCCGATCCAGACCGCCGATGACGTTGAGCAGGGTGGTCTTGCCGGAGCCGGAGCGCCCGATGAGGGCGGTCATGGTCCCGGCGGCGAGGTCGAACGTCACGTCCCGCAACGCGTGCACGGCGCTGGCCCCGCCGCCGAAGCGCCGGTGGACACCCCGCACGGCCAGCAGCGGCCTGTCGCTCATTCGGACGCGCCGACGTCGGGCCGGATCGAGACGTGGTCGGCCTCCAGCACCAGGCGTACCCGTCTGGTCAACGCAAGCGCCTCCCGATAGTCGCGCGGCACCTGAACCCGCCCAGCCCGATCCATCACGGCGTACTCCTCAGCGATCACCTGCGTATCGCCATCGGCCCCGGTGGCCGTCCGGCGCAACACCTCGCTGCTGGTACGCCCGTCGCGAATCGCCACGGTCCGCTCGACCTGCCCGCTCACCGCGGGATCGTGCGTCACGACGACCACGGTGACCCCGAGCCGCCGATTGACCTCCCGCAACATCCCGAAGACCTCGGCGGAGGTGGCACTGTCCAGCTCCCCGGTCGGCTCATCGGCCAGCAACACACGGGGCTCGTTGGCGAGGGCCACCGCGATGGCCACCCGCATCTGCTGCCCTCCGGACATCTGCGCGGGCCGCCGCTCAGCGCAGTCGCCGACCCCGAGCGTGTCCAGCAGCTCGGCGGTACGCGCACGACGGGCGCGCCCCGGAGTCCGGGCCGCCGTCATCGGCAGATCGATCATCTGACGCGCCGTCAGGTACGGTACGAGGTTTCCGGCCGTCTGCTGCCGGACGAATCCCACGGTATGCCGCCGATAGTGCACCCGATCGGCCCGCGACATGGCCAGCAGATTCCACCGATCGACACGCGCCCGTCCAGCGGTAGGAGCGTCGACTCCGGCCAGAATGGACAACAACGTCGACTTCCCCGACCCGGACGCCCCGACGACGGCCACCATCTCCCCGCCGTCCACGACCAGATCCAGCCCTTGCAACGCCTGCACCTCGACCGACCCGGACTGGTAGATCCGCACGAGGCTCTCGCACACGATCAGCGCGTCGCGCCCGAACTCCGGCGCCTTCTGAGGCGGCTGCGGCAGGGACAACGGCCTGATGGACATCCCCCTCCTCGGGTCCGGCGTCGCGTTGATCTCTGGCCAGACTCTATAGTCCGCGCACGCCACCCCCCAAGGCCTCCTGCCCATGAAAGATCATGCTCCGCGAACCCTTCTCACATCCGCCGGCAGAACCGGCATCTCCCAGGACTCGTGCGGCGGCGGCGACCAGTCATGCGCGAACGGCCCCTGCCGTGTCTCGACGAGCCCGACGACCTCCTCCCGCGCCTGGGCGACGTGCCGGTGCGTCTGGTCGTCTATCAGTCCAAGCCCTCTGGCCTGCTCATAGTCGTCTTCGTCCTTCCACCGGTAACTCGAGAAGTCCGGCTCGATGACCAGGTCCAGCATCAGGTCGAACGTGTCGATGCCCAGATGGGTGCGCTGTTTCGGCAGGTCGAAGTCGACGTACCAGGACAGGGGCCGCTGCTGGGCGTCGAAGAACTGCCGCACCGTGAAATAGGCGTCCAGGTAGTACCAGCTGCGTACCGTGGTGTTCTGCCACGCCCACCAGCCCAGCTCCCACTGACCCGAGGCCAGCTCGCGGATGATCCGCTCCCGGCGGCCTTCCTCGTTCGAGAACTCCGTCATCCACGTGGTGGACACCAGCCCTCGCAGGCCAGGCCAGCTCGCCACCAGGAAATACTCCTCCGTGTCCTGCAGAACGCGGTACGGCACCGCGGTCCAGACCTTGCCCTGCCACACATGACGGCGCACCGCCGACGAACCCGCCTCGAAGCGCCTGGCATTGTCGATCGTCATACATGCGATCTTGCACCGTGTAGAGACCGCCAGCCCAGCACGCCGTACCCCGCGACCCTGCTGACCTGGTTGCCAGGACACCCGACGGGCCCGTTCGCCGCAGCGGTGACCACGGACCCTTCCGAGGATCACCTGCTCCTGCCCGCCCGTGCCGTCGTCCGCGCCGTCCTCCCAGCCAGCACAGATCTACGCCAAGCCGGGCAGGACGTGTTCGCCTGGCTGGACCGCCATCACACGGAAGTGACCGGCCCCAATGTGGAAGATCACCTCATGGACGCCGACGCCGCCCAAGCCACCGTCCTTGAGGTAACCGTGAACCCACGGCGGCACATCCGCGCCGCCTGAAGCCCCTGCGGCCTACTCCTCGTCACCCTTCTCAGGCTCCGACGCCATGCCCTTCTCCAGACCGAGCGCCTCAATGACCCACTTGTCGAACTCGACCGACGACCGCACCCAGCTCAGCGTGCTGGACACGAAATGCTCCAGCAGGGTGCCGCTGCCGATCAGCATCTGGGCCTCGCCGATGAGGCGGACCGAGCCGTCGTCGTGGGTGTGGGTGTAGACCTTGGGCCACAGTGTGCGGCGGTTCCAGTCGTCGATCACCTCGTGCAGCCGCGGCTTGTCGTCGATGCTGTACGGGCGGTCGTAGAAGGTGCGTACCGAGTAGACCTGCTGGTCTCCCTCACCGCGGAACATGAAGTAGGTGCGGAACCCCTCCCAGGGCGCCGCGAGGTCGCCCTCCTCGTCCACGACATATCTCAGCTCCATCTGGTCCAGCAACTGCTTGACCAGATCCTGGTCGGGCAGGATCGCCGCCCCGGCGGAGCTGGATGAGGTGGGTTCAGGTTGACCCTCGGAATTCGGCATCGAAGACGGGTCAATGGTCACCGCAATGGTCCCTTCGTACGTTTCCGCCATCCTCTCGCATGCGGCCGGCGTCAGAGGCTTCACCGCTGCCGCACGCTCTGCCGGATGGCTACAGCTTGCCGAACACCACTCTTGGATATCCAGCCTCGTCGATCTCGATGGGCCGAACCTTGCCTGTCCTGACGTCGATCAGCCGATAGCCGCCGTGATGCATGCTGACGATCACCGCCGATGACCCGACCCACCGCTGCACGCCGAGCACATTGTCATCCTTGAGGGTGATGGTGCGATCCGCTCCGTCACCGTCGAGGCTTCCCACGTACACCTCAGGTTGCCGATCGTACGCGCGGGCGTACATGGAGCCGTCGCTCGACACCAACCTGGGGTCGGCAAGGTAGGTGTCGATCCGCTTCCTGGAGCCGTCCGGTCGCCTCAGCCAGCCGTTCTCCCGGTCATCGTCCATGGTCATCAGGCCGCGCGAAGTCCAGCTCATGATCATTTCGTCTGGGTACTTGATCAGCTTTTCGGGATGACGGAGATCCATCACGGCGACAGGGTCTTGGTCAGCCTGAAACGCGACGTAGCGACCGTCCAGGGAGAAGTCCAGCCTCAGGCCCCTGAACCTGTCCGCCTGGAGGGGCAGTCTCTTGGTCCAGCCGCTCGTCACGTCCATAAGCGTGAGCTCGCTCTTTTCGCTGTCATGGTGAGCGATCTTGCGACCGTCGTGGCTGACCTTCAGGAAGTCTCCACGCAGGTCGGCCAGAACCCTGCGTTCGCCGGACGTGGTGACGACCGCCCACGAATCCTGGTACCCGGTCTCGTTGTAGCGATCGGCAAGGCGGTAGGCGTACCGGACAGCCACGCCAGGTCCCGTCGGGAGGTCTTTGGACAGGGTGGGTCTCACGTACGGCTGGGACGGCGGCGGGTACTCGGTCCTCCTGGGGGCCTCCGGCAACGAGAGGGACGCGGCTGTGAACAGCGCTGTGACCGCGCCCACGACTCCCGCGCAGACTGCGGCGAAGCGCCTTTTCCTGTAGCTCTCCACGAGCTCGCGAATCCGGCCTGGTTCGAGTCCTTGCCGCATCTCCTCGCCCGTCGAGCCCGAGGCACCCGAGGCCGTGGCACCCGAGGCCGTGGCAGCCAAGGTCGGGGCAGCCAAGGTCGGGGCAGCCAAGGTCGGGGCAGCCGACGCATCTGCGGCGACCTGCTCGGCCTTGGCGAGCCGCCACCCGAGCAGGTCGGACACATTCTCGGCCGACCATCCGTCGTGACGCAGCGCAACCGCGGCAGCCCACTCAAGCCGGGAACTCCGTCCAGCCACCGCGGGTCGACGCCAGCGGCGGAAGGGGGACAGGAACCGCCGGTAAAGGGTGAAGTACGCCTCTCGCGAGTCACGACGACGCGCGAGAGCCTGAGCTGTCAGACGCCGCGCCTGGGCCGGATCTCCGGTGAGCGCGAGGGCGGTCCGCCACAGCGGTTCCATCCAGGAACCGTCGACCGGCTCTACCACAGCAACCTGCCCGCGCGGTGCCTTTCCACGAAGGCCAGGCCCGGAGGACTCTCACCGTCCACCTCGTCCTGGGTCCCGGTGACGATGTCCACCACGTGGTAGCGCTCCCCCTCCGTGGCAAGGACATGACTGTCGTCCAGCCACGCGACGGCGCGCGACGATGGCGGAAGGAGCAGAGATCCGAGTCGTTGGCCGGTTTCGACGTCGTAGAGGTTGCCGCCCGCGGCGAAAGTCACGCCATCGGGTGCGAGGCCAATGCCCACCTCCTCGTTCTGAAGGTCGTCGTCGAGTGGCCGGACCGACCCATCCTGGCGTACGACGATCACCCTGTTCGGTACGCCGCCGTCGCCGTGTCGGCACCACTGATTTCCGACCACCAGTTTCGCGGTGACCCCGTGAACCACGCAGACGTTCGGAATCTCCCGCGCTTGACCCGTATCGAAGTCGGTCAAGATGGTTTTGGCGTTTCCCATCAGCGAGACCGTGAACCACCGGCCATCAGAGGAACTGGCGAGATTCACCCATTTGCCCACTTCCTCGCCGCTCAGCGGGGGAGTAAGCGCTCGGGTTTTTCTCGTACGCAGGTCCATCGCGACAAAGCGATAGCTCGGCGCATCGAGATAGACCACACGGTGCCCGTCCCGGCTGATGGCGAACTCGACTCCGTCCTTGTCGCCGTCGATCCCAAAGATCTCAGTCGCGGCCTGCGCGATGGTCACCACACCGCCGTCAGAGCCGAGTCGCAGCTTCAACCCCGTACACAGGACCGTTCCAACAGGGCGAACGCTCTCAGGGTCGAGGCACTCCTGGCGCTCACCGGACAACACCGGCACCGCCGTGGGTAGAGAGGGCTTCACCCACCACCCTCTGACATGACCCACAAGGATTGCCGCGAGAACGAGAACACTCAAAGCTGTAACGAAAACCCGCAACTTGCGGGCGCGGCGCGCTAACCGTTGCCAGTGGCGGGTCACAGGCCAGAACTGTACAGATTCCTAGCATCATGCGGTAGATCGTTTATCGACCGACATTTTCTCTTTCTTCAGACCTCCTTGCGGATATGGGCTTAACGAGCCACCGGAAGACCTGTGGGCCCGATGGACATCAGCACGTGGGCGACGACCGGCCACAGCGCCGCCAGCGACCGCCCGGCACACCCTGGACCCCGCAGTGAAGATCGCCACCGAAGCGGTCTGCCCAGGCGTCGGACGGGGCCGGGCGATCAGGAGCCAGGATCCAGACATCTCCACAGGCCTACGCCTCGCCGGAGGTCAGCCCAACCGGACATGCAACACCCGTGCTCCCGATACCGCAGTAGCAGTTCGGCACCTGAAAGATATTGCTGATGGTAGCGGTTCACTTGGCGTAAACAATTCGCGCCAGCCAGGAGCAGAGAGAACATCCCTGAGATAAGTGGAAGCACTTACACTGTCGGTATGGAGCACGGAGACACGGGAGACGGCGTCCAGGAGGCATTCCTCGACGATGAGCCGCAGTTGCCTCGTCACCTGGCGGTTCTCGTCGGCGCGCTCCAGGGACCCTCCGATCTTGCTGTACACCACGACGCTTACCTGACTTATCCCCATCACAAGGACTCGGGTGAGGCCGCGACAGCATGATCCTGTGCGACACAGGACCGCTCGTAGCCGCGTTCAACAAGTGTGACAACGACCACGCCCGCTGCGTACGCTTCCTCGCTCGGAACTGGACCCGGCTGGTCGTACCATCCCTGGCGGTCACAGAGATCTGCCCCCTGCTCACGGATCCGGTCCGCCGAGGCAGCCCTGCTCTTGCCGCAGAATTCTGCGCGGCAATCGCAGACGACGAACTACGAGTCATCGAAGTCACCCCTCATGACTACCGCCGCATGCCCGAGCTGCTCATGACTTACGCGTCACTTCGGCTCCAGGCAGTAGATGCCTGCGTGATCGCCCTTGCGGAGCGGTTCGACCTGCGCGAGGTAGCGACTCTGGATCGACGCGACTACCTGGTCGTTGCCCCTCGCCACCTGCCAAAGGGGCAACGACTTACGATCTTGCCGGACGCCTGACCTTCGGATTCACTCGCCGGCAGGCGCGACACCCACCGGGCACGAGACTCCGGTACCGCCGATGCCGCAGTAGCCATTGGGCACTTTGTACAGATATTGCTGGTGATAATCCTCAGCAAAGTAGAAGGGACCCGCCTCGGCGATCTCCGTGGTGATCTCGCCGTAGCCCGCCTCCTTCAGCACCCGCTGGTACGCCTCCCGCGCCCCCTCGGCCGCCTTCCGCTGCTCGGGTGAGTGGTAGTAGATCGCCGAGCGATACTGCGTCCCCACGTCGTTCCCCTGGCGCATGCCCTGCGTGGGATCGTGGGCCTCCCAGAAGATCCGGACGAGCTCCTCGTACGACACCTTCGCCGGATCGAAGACGACCCGCACGGCCTCGGCGTGGCCCGTGAGGCCGCTGCAGGCCTCTTCGTACGTCGGGTTGACCGTGTAGCCGCCCTGATACCCGACAGCCGTCGTGAAGACCCCGGGCGTCTGCCAGAACTTGCGTTCGGCGCCCCAGAAGCAGCCGAGGGCGAAGTCCGCGACCTCCAGGCCCTCCGGGTACGGCGGGGCCAGGGGCGCGTCGAGGACCGCGTGGCGAGCGGGCACGGGGATCGGGTCGGGGCGACCCGGGAGGGCGTCCTCGGGTCGGACCATCGATGTCTTGTTGCCGCCGAACAGCCAGCCCATAGCGCTACCTCCCATAGGTGAATTCCAGCCTACACACCCCTCAACACTTAAGTACGTCTAAACATTTCCACATAGTGGATGAGATTTGTGTTTAAGGGTGGTAATGCCCGAAAATGGGTTACATGCCTGACCTCCGGCGTGGCGTCTTCTACGGGATCGCCGCCTACACGATGTGGGGGCTCTTTCCCCTGTACTGGCCCCTGCTCAAGCCCTCGGGAGCCGTCGAGATCCTCGCCCACCGCATGGTGTGGTCACTGGTCGTCGTCGCCGGCGTGCTCGCCCTGCGCAAGCACTGGTCCTGGATCAGGCAGATCGCCCGCCAGCCGGCCAAACTCGCCCTCCTGACGCTGGCCGCCATCGTGGTGACGGTCAACTGGGGCACCTACATCTACGCGGTCAACTCCGGACATGTCGTGGAGAGCGCTCTCGGCTACTTCATCAACCCCCTGGTCAACGTGCTGTTCGGCGTCGTGCTGCTGCGCGAGCGGCTGCGGCCGTTGCAGTGGGCGGCGGTCGGGTTCGGGGCGCTGGCGGTGCTCGTGCTGGCGCTCGACTACGGGCGCCTGCCGTGGGTGGCGCTCACGCTGGCCTTCAGCTTCGGGCTGTACGGGCTGATCAAGAAGCGGGCCAACGTGGCGGCCACCGAGGGCCTGGCGGTCGAGTCGCTGGTGTTGTTGCTGCCCGCCCTCGGCTATCTCGTCTTCCTGCAGACGACGGGCGGGGCGACGTTCGGCCAGGAGGGGACCGGGCACGCGGCGCTGCTGGTGCTGGCGGGGATCATCTCGGCCGTACCGCTGATCTGCTTCGGGGCGTCGGCCATCCGCGTGCCGTTGAGCACGATGGGGCTCCTGCAGTACATAGCGCCGGTCCTGCAGTTCGGGTGCGGCGTGCTGGTGGCCGGCGAGGTCATGCCGGCCAGCCGGTGGATCGGGTTCTCGATCGTGTGGCTGGCGCTGGCGCTCTTCACGTACGACAGCCTCAGGGCGGCCCGCAAGGCCGCCCGAAGCCGTCGTGCGGCCGTGCGGAGCCGCTTGGAAGCGGCGGCGGAAACCCCGTAGATCAGCCGGAGCGCTCGACCACGTAGTCGCACAGCGCCAGGTACGCGTCCTTGGCCGGAATGTCGGGCAGGCCCGAGATGTCGGTACGAGCCCGGTCCACCCACGCCGCCAGCTCCGCCCGCGCCCTGGCCATGCCCGAGTGGGCGCGGAGCAGGGTGAGGGTCTCCTCGACGTCCTCCTCGGCCACCGGGCCCGACAGCAGGGCCGACAGGCGGGGAGAGTCGTCGGCGGCGAGCGCGTACAGGACGGGAAGGGTCTTGACGCCCTCGCGCAGGTCCGTGCCGGGCGTCTTGCCCGACTGGGCGCCCGACGAGGCCACGTCCAGCAGGTCGTCCCCGAGCTGCCAGGCCACCCCGATCGCCTCGCACGCCCGGCTGAGCCGCTCCTCCACATCCGCCGCCGAACCCGACAACAACGCGCCGAAGCGGCCTGAGGCGGCGATGAGCGAGCCCGTCTTGTCCGACAGGACGCTCAGGTAGTGCGTGATCGGGTCCTCGCCCGTACGGGGACCGACGGTCTCGCGGATCTGGCCCTGTACGAGGCGGGAGAACGTCTGGGCCTGGATGCGGATCAACTCGGGACCGAGGTCGGCCAGGATGTCCGAGGCCTGGGCGAACAGGTAGTCGCCGGTGAGGATCGCCACGGTGTTGTCCCACCGGGCGTTGGCGGACGGGGAGCCCCGGCGGACCGGAGCCTCGTCCATGACGTCGTCGTGGTAGAGCGAGCCCAGATGGGTCAGCTCGATGACCACGGCGCCGGGCACCACGCCCGGCGCCGACGGGTCGCCGAACTGGGCGGCGAGCAGCACCATCAACGTACGGAACCGCTTGCCGCCCGCCTCGATGAGGTGCTTGGACGCCTCCGTGACGAAGGCGTCGTCGCTCTCCACGGACGAGCGCAGGAGCTTCTCGACCGCGGCCAGTCCATTGGCCACGTCCTGCGCCAACCGCTCGTCCTCAATGGGAAGGTCAACCACGGGAGGCGCGGACATACGGGATCCCCTTTATCTAATGAACAGGCTGCTAGCAGCGTCGTTGGCAACACCGAGCACGGACTCCGGGTAGAGCCCCACTCCTACGGTAACCAGCAAAGAGACGGCGATGACCGCCACGGTGCCCATACTGGGCGCCGCGATCGCCGGGCCGTCGGCCGCCGGCTCGTTGAAGAACATCAGCACGATCACGCGCACGTAGAAGAACGCGGCGACCGCGGAGGCGACCACACCCACGACGACCAGGCCGGCCATCCAGCCGCCCATGGAGTCGCCGGGCTGCGTGCCGCTGTTCAGCGCGGCGGTGAAGATGGCGTACTTGCCCATGAAGCCGCTCGTCAGCGGGATGCCGGCGAAGGCCAGCAGGAAGAACGCGAACACCCCTGACAGGACCGGCGCGCGCTTGCCGAGCCCGGCCCAGCGCGACAGGTGCCCCGCCTCGCCGCCCGGGTCGCGCACCAGCGTCAGCACGGCGAACGCGCCGACCGTGGTGATGCCGTACACGGCCAGGTAGAACAGGATCGCCTTGAGCGAGCCCGCGTTCCCCTGCGGGGTGCCGAACGTGGCCATCACGCCGACCAGCAGGAAGCCGGCGTGCGCGATGGACGAGTAAGCCAGCATGCGCTTGATCTCGGTCTGCGTGATCGCCAGGATCGAGCCGACGATCATCGTGAGCGCGGCGACGCCCCAGATGACCGGCCGCCACTCCCAGTCGAGGTTGCCCAGACCCACCCAGAACACCCGCAGAACGGCTCCGACGGCCGCCACGAGCGTGCCGGAGGCCATGAGGGCGGTGATGGGCGTCGGGGCGCCCTGGTAGACGTCCGGCTTCCAGGCCTGGAACGGCGCCGCGCCGATCTTGAACAGCAGGCCCACGCCGAGCATCGCGAACCCGATCAGCAGCAGCGGGTCGAGCGTGTTGCCCGCGGCCATGGCCTGGTTGATGCCCGGCAGCGAGACGGTGCCCGCGAAGCCGTAGATCATCGCGGTGCCGTACAGGAAGAACGCCGAGGAGAACGCGCCCAGCAGGAAGTACTTCATCGACGCCTCCTGGGACAGGAGGCGACGCCTGCGGGCCAGGCCGCACAGCAGGTAGAGCGGCAGCGACATGACCTCAAGGGCCACGAACATCATCAGCAGGTCGTGCGCGGCCGGGAACAACAACATGCCGCCGACCGCGAACAGGACCAGCGGGTAGACCTCGGTGTGGCCGGTGCCGTTGTCGTGGGCCTCGGCCTCCTCCTCGTCGGCGCTGCCCGGCACGGCCGCGGCGGAGGCCACGAACTGGCCCTCGTCGTTGATCAGCAGCACACAGACGAACGACAGGATGAGGATGATGCCCCAGATGAACAGCGAGGGGCCGTCCACCGCGACCGCGCCCATGGCGGAGGCCGTGGTGGACACCTGGCCGCGCAGCGTCTGCACCAGGACCAGCGCGAACGCGCCGGCCAGGCTCAGCAGGGTGAGCGGCACGTGGATGGACTTGCGCAGGTAGCGCGGCGCGAACGCCTCGACGAGCACGCCGATGCAGGCCGCGCCGAAGACGATCAGCAACGGCGCCAGCGTGCCGTACTCGATCGTCGGCGCTTCGATGGCGGGGTTCACTGACCTGTCCCCTTCTCAGCGATGGTGGAGGCGGGTACCTTCACGTTGGTCAGCGTCTGTTGCACTGACGGGTTGATCACGTTGAGCAGCGGCGCGGGGAAGAAGCCGAACCCGATGATCAGGGCGACCAGCGGAGCCAGCACCCAGACCTCGCGAGCGTTCAGGTCCTTGAAGGCCTTGACCGGCTCGGCCGTCGGCCCGTTGATCGTCCGCTGGACCATCCACAGGATGTAGACGGCCGCCAGGATCACGGCCACCGCCGAGATGACCGCGGCCACGGTCAGCGCGCCCGAGCCGTGGGCCTGGCTGGAGTACGTGCCGATCATGACCATGAACTCGCTGACGAAGGACGACAGTCCCGGCAGCGAAAGACCGGCCAGACCGGCGACCAGGAAGAAGCCCGCGAGCAGCGGGGCGACCTTCTGCACGCCTCCGTAGTCCCCGATGAACGGCGAACCGCGCCTGGCGATGAGGAACCCGGCCGCCAGGAACAGCGCGCCGGTGGCGAAGCCGTGGTTGACCATGTAGAGAGCCGCGCCGGACTGGGCGACGTCGGACATGGCGAACACGCCCAGGACGATGAAGCCGAAGTGCGAGATCGACGTGTAGGCGATGAGCCGCTTCATGTCGGTCTGCCCGATGGCCACGATGGCGCCGTAGATGATGCTGATGACCGCCAGTACGACGATCGGCATCGTGAACGCCTTGGCCGCGTCGGGGAACAACTCCAGGCAGAAGCGGAGCATCCCGAACGTGCCCACCTTGTCCAGCACGCCCACCAGCAGCACGGCGGCGCCGGCCGGGGCCTGGGCGGCCGCGTCGGGCAGCCAGGTGTGCACCGGCCAGAGCGGCGCCTTGATGGCGAAGGCGATGAAGAACCCGCCGAACAGCCACTTCTGCATGCCCGGGTCCTGGATGGCCCCGATCAGCTCGGGGAACATGAACGTCTTGCTACCGGCGACCACGTAGAGGCCGATGACCGCGACCAGCATGAGCAGGCCGCCGAACAGCGAGTACAGCAGGAACTTGACGGCCGCGTAGGACCGCTGGGCGCCGCCGTACGAGCCGATCATGAAGTACATCGGGATCAGCATGGCTTCGAAGAAGACGTAGAACAGGAAGATGTCGGTCGCCGCGAAGACGCCGATCATCATCGTCTCCAGCACGAGCAGCAGCGAGAAGTACGTCTTCACCGACCGCTTCGGCGTGATCAGCGTGCCGTCCGCGGTCTTGACGCCGTCCGCGTCGTGCCAGGAGGCCAGCACCACGATCGGCACCAGCACCACCGACAGGGCGATGAGCACTAGTGCCACACCGTCCACGCCGACCCCGAACTTCACGCCGAAGCTCGGGATCCAGTCGTAGGCGGCGGTGAACTGGAAACGGTCGCCGTCCGGCTTGAACCCGGCGGCCATGACGCCCGTCAGGACCAGCGTCAGCAGCGAGACCAGCAGCGTGACCTGCTTGGCCAGCTTGTCACTGCCCTTGGGAAGCAGGGCCACCACGATGGCGCCCACCACGGGCACCGCCATGATTATCGGAAGCCAGGGTGACATCAGATGTTCCCAACGAGGAGCAGGGCGCCGGTCAGCAGGGCGGCGCCGATCAGGATGGACAGCGCGTACGTTCTGGCGAAGCCCGTCTGGAGCCTGCGCAGGCGCCCGGAGCTGCCGCCGATGCCCGCCGCCAGACCGTTGACGATCCCGTCGATGCCACGGTTGTCGAAGAACACCGCGAGGCGGGTCAGCCACTGGCCGGGGCGCATGAAGAGCGACTCGTTGAGCGCGTCACCGTACAGGTCGCGCCGGGCGAACGTGGTGAGGAAGGAGCCGCGCGGCTGCACCGAGGGCACCTCGACCCGGCCGTACCTCATCCAGGCGATCAAAGCACCGATCGCGACCAGCACGAGGGTCACGAGGCCCGGTGTGCTGGCGAAGTCGAAGACCGGAGCGGCCGTCTCGCCGCCGACGGCGGGGCGCAGGAAGGTGTACAGCGTCCCGCCCAGGACGAGGTAGCCACCGAGACCCAGCGCACCGATCGAGAGGATGATCAGCGGCCAGGTCATCACGGCCGGGGACTCGTGCGGGTGGGCGTCCTCGGCCCAGCGCTTCTCGCCGAAGAAGGTCATGAAGACCATCCGCGACATGTAGAAACCGGTGATGCCCGCGCCGAGCACGGCCAGCCAGCCGAGCACCGGCTGGTGGTGTACCGCGGTCTCGATGATGCCGTCCTTGGTGAAGTAACCGGACAGCAGCGGGAACCCGATGATCGCCAGGTAGCCGATGAAGAACGTGACGAAGGTGACCGGCATGTACTTGCGCAGCCCGCCGTACTTCCTCATGTCCACTTCGTCGTTCATGCCGTGCATGACCGACCCGGCGCCGAGGAACATGTCGGCCTTGAAGAAGCCGTGCGTGATCAGGTGGCCGATCGCGAAGGCGTAGCCCGCCGGGCCGAGGCCCGCGCCGAGCATCATGTAGCCGATCTGCGACATCGTCGAACCGGCCAGGCCCTTCTTGATGTCGTCCTTCGCGCAACCGATGATCGCACCGGCGAGCAGCGTGGCCGCGCCGACGATGGAGACGGCGAGCGCGGCGCCCGAGCCCTCGGGGAAGAAGAACGCCCCCGAGCGGACCACCAGGTAGACACCGGCGGTGACCATGGTCGCGGCGTGGATCAGGGCCGAGACCGGGGTCGGGCCCTCCATGGCGTCCAGGAGCCAGGACTGCAGCGGGAGCTGCGCCGACTTGCCGCACGCCCCGAGGAGCAGCAGCAGGCCGATCGCGAGCGTGGTGCCGCTCTCGGTGCCATCGACGGGCATGTCCTTGAAGGCCAGCGAGCCGAACGAGGTCCAGATGACGAACATGCCGACCAGCAGGCCGAAGTCGCCGACGCGGTTGACGACGAACGCCTTCTTCGCCGCGACCGCCGCAGACGGCTTGAACTGCCAGAACCCGATCAGCAGGTACGACGCCAGACCGACGCCCTCCCAGCCGATGAACAGGCCCACGTAGTTGTCGGCCAGCACCAGCAGGAGCATCGCGGCCACGAACAGGTTCAGGTAGGCGAAGAACCTGCGCTTGTGCTCGTCATGCGACATGTAGCCGATCGAGTAGATGTGTATCAGCGAGCCCACACCGGTGATCAGCAACGCGAAGCAGATGGACAGGGGGTCGATGAGCAGGCCCATGTCGACCATGCCGGGGATGAACTCGTACAGGTGGACCGCCCGGCGGCGCTCCTCCTCCCCGAACCCGATCAATTGGAAGAACGCCAGCACCGCCACGACGAACGAGGCGAGGGACATGGCCACGCCCAGCAGATGGCCCCAGCGGTTGGTGAACCGGTTGAACACCAGCAGGATGAGCGCCCCCACGAGTGGGAAGGCGATCATCAGCCAGGAGACTCCGATCACGCCGCCGGTGTGCTGGGTGATCTGAGCGATTTCAGACTCCACCAGTCACCTCTTAGTACTTCAGCAGGTTCGCGTCGTCGACGGACGCGGATCTGCGGGTTCGGAAGATCGTCACGATGATGGCCAGGCCGACGACGACCTCGGCCGCGGCCACCACCATCACGAAGAACGCGATGATCTGGCCTTCCAGGTTGCCGACCTGCCGGGAGAACGTGACGAAGGCGAGATTGCAGGCGTTGAGCATGAGCTCCACGCACATGAACACCACGATCGCGTTCCGCCTGATCAGCACGCCGATGGCGCCGATGGCGAACAACAGGCCGGACAGTACGAGGTAGTGAGTCGTCATTTGGTGACCTCGTTGCTTTGCTCGGCGTCGTCCTCGGCCCTGTGCTTGATGGCCTCGGCGAGCCTGGGGTCCTCGGGCAGGTGCCCGCGCTCGACGTCGTAACGCGCGATGTAGCGGTTGACCGAGGTCTCCGCGACCGAGCCGTCGGGCAGGAGCGCCGGCATGTCGATGGCGTTGTTCCTGGCGTAGGTGCCGGGACCGGGCAGCGGCGAGGGCTGGTCGCCGAGGAACCGGGCGCGGGACAGGTCCTTCTGCGTGAGCTTCTCGGTGAGCCTCTCGCGGTGCGCCAGCACCATCGCGCCCAGCGCGGCGGTGATCAGCAGGGCGGAGGTGATCTCGAACGCGAACACGTACTTGGTGAACAGCAGCAGCGCGATCGAGCGGATGTAGCCGCCCTGTTGCGTGGCCGCCGCCAGCCCGGTCTCGGGCGCGAACATCGCGTTGCCGACGGCCAGGGTGATCAGCACCAGGAAGCCGAGGCCCGCGATGATGGCCCAGAAGCGCTGGCCCTTCAGCGTCTCGACGAACGAGTCTGAGGAGTCCACGCCCACGAGCATGAGCACGAACAGGAACAGCATCATGATCGCGCCGGTGTAGACGATGATCTGCACCGCGGCCAGGAAGGGCGCGTCCTGCACGGCGTACAGGACGGCCAGGCAGAGCATCACGGTGCCGAGCATCAGCGCTGAGTACACGGCCTTGCGGTTGAAGACCATGCCGAGCGCGGCGCCGACGGACACGACGGCGAGCACCCAGAATGTGATGGTCTCACCCATTGGTCCGTCCCAGCAGGTAGTAGTCCTCTTCGGTCTCACCGAGCCGCATGGGGTGCGGCGGCTGTTCCATGCCCTGGGTCAGGGGCGCGAGCAGCATCTCCTTGGTGTAGATGAGGCTCTCGCGGTTGGTGTCGGCGAGCTCGTACTCGTTGGTCATGGTGAGCGCGCGGGTCGGGCAGGCCTCGATGCACAGTCCGCACAGGATGCAGCGCAGATAGTTGATCTGGTACGTGCGCCCGTAACGCTCACCCGGCGAGAAACGCTCCTCGTCGGTGTTGTCCGCGCCCTCGACGAAGATCGCGTCGGCCGGACACGCCCAGGCGCACAGTTCGCACCCGACGCACTTCTCCAGCCCATCAGGCCAGCGGTTGAGCTGGTGACGCCCGTGGAAGCGAGGAGCCGTCGGCTTCTTCTCCTCCGGGTAGTTCGTCGTGACGGGCTTCTTGAACATCGTGTGGAAGGTGACCCCGAAGCCCTTGACGGGGTTCAGCCAATCAGTTAGTCCCACTGGGAATCTCCTTGTGCTGCACCCCGTGGTAGTGCGGCAGGTCGAGCGGCGGCACCGGGAAGCCACCGGCCGCCGGTTCTTCGGACAGTTCCTCGAACTCGGCCTCCACCTGTGCCTTCTTCGCTTCCTTACGCCGCTGGTTGACGGTGTCGAAGCGCATCCAGATGGCCAGCGCTCCGATCACGATGACCACGCCGAGGCC
>NZ_JBHSPA010000095.1:0-44922 GCF_042656245.1 Nonomuraea insulae | reverse complement strand
CGGCCATCCGTGGCGACCTCGAATTGGCCACCTGCGGGGACTTTTACATGGCCACGGACAGGCCCGTACCACCTCTGTGACGCGCCCGTCGTCCTTATGACTCGTCACAAGTTGATGGTTCCAAGCGGCCAGCACATCCCGCCCGCTTGATCCAACGACCCCATCGATCGCTACGAGAAAACTGCGCCGCTATGGCCTTACCAGACGGCAGGCGGCCATCCGGCCGGCAGTTGTCCTGAGCCCACCGCCACGCCAACCGATGCAGTTCCTGAACATGCTCACGCGCCCTGTCTCCCGGGCCCTCCTCACGAACAAGCGATGCCTTCGATGACCCGTCCGGCTCCGCATCATCCATCGTCTGCGGAGCCCGGCTCTGCCGGATCTGACCCATGAGCATCTCGTAGGCACCGATCAGCGCGAACGATGGCCAAGCAGCGATCACCCGGGCGATCACGGTCGGGTCGGCGACCGCCACATTCGCGGCCAGGCTGGCCAAGCTCCCTACAACCAGCAGGATCCACGGCAGCGCTCCCCCGCGGCGCCCGCACCGGCTCGCATGCAGGACCGACATGGACGAGGCCACGATCATGCCGTCCACCGCCAGCGGGATCAACGTCGCCCCCAGCCAGCTCTCCCCGTTCTGCACCGCCAGCTCATGCATGTGCTGATACGAGACCACCGCAGCGATCCCCGCCACCAACACCACCGACGTCGTAGTAGTCCGCCGAATCCAAACATCGGCACACGCGACACGCACCCTCATCGCCCCGCACCACCCTTGACCACCGCGACGCGCGCCTCAACGACGAGACGACCAGACGAAACCGCAGGTGGAACCGGCGAAGATTTGGTGCGTGCCCCGCCGGGGGCACTCACCTAGATAGGCATTTCTAGCCCCTGACCTGCGGTTTCTCAGCCGCAGGTCTTTTGCTTTGTGAACCTTGGCAGGCAACCAACAGTGTCCGCATGCAGCCATAAGACCATGATCAGGGGACATATGTGGGATGATCTTGGCCGCGTTTCCCCAGGTCACACCATAATTCTGGACCATTCACGGGTCCGGTAGCCCGCGAGGACCGCCCCCGGCACCGGACCAATTCAGCCGCTGGTCGTGCCAAATACGTGCGTGGCTCCCGCTTGCGGTGCGAGGTCTACCTGCACCGCAAGGGGCGGTCCGGCTGACGACAGGACGTGTTCGTCGCTGGGTACGCGAGCCACCCCGTCCTACATCGTGGCCGATCATGCCGGGCCGGACGCCGGCCAGCGATCGATCACTCAGCAGGCAGCCTCTATGGGGCACTGGAGTGATCACCGGCGCGCACGGGACAACCGCTCACATCGGTTTCTTACGTTCGTCGCGGGCGGGTCTGGCGCTGAAGAACGACTCAAGCTGGTCGTATCGGCTGTCAGCGACAGTCAGGAACGCCTCCACCATCTCAGGATCGAAGGACGCCCCCGATTCCTGGCTCATGATTTCGAGAGCCGCTTCGATGCTCCTCGCCGGTCGGTAAGCACGTCCAGTGACGACGGCGTCGAACACATCGGCCACGGAGACGACCCGGGCGCTCTCCGGAATCTCCCTGCCCGCCAAGCCCCTGGGATAGCCGCGGCCGTCGAACCGCTCGTGGTGGTGAAGAATGCCCTCCAGGGCAGCCTCGGTGAGGAGGATTCGAGCGGCTGGTTCCAGGAGGTCGTTGAAGAGTTCCGCCAGTCCTGCAACGATGCTCACGCCGCAGCTTGTGTGCGATTGGATCAGCGCGTATTCCTCCTGGGTAAGAGCCTCGTCTTTGTGGAGGACAGTGCCGGGGACAGCGAGCTTGCCGATGTCGTGAAACAGCCCAGCCAGGCGTACGGCCTCCAATGCGTCAGGGCGCATTCCCATTCCTTCGCCGATCATGACGGCCAGTCGGGAGATGCGTTCGCTGTGCCGGCGCGTGTAGGGACTCTTGATCTCCAGTGCCGTCATCAACATTTCGCCCAGATCATCGGCGGTCACTTCGCCGCCGAGCCGCTCAGGTGACCGGGCGGTGGCGAAGCGGCCGACATCGACCTGGGTCCGCCACAGTGCGGGCACGTCCTGCGGGCGCCCTTGTGCGACCAGGAGACCGGCCATCCGTACGGCGGCCGCTCTGTCGCCGGTGTCAGCATCGGCCTGCCTGCGTGCGAGCTCCCGTTCTGCTCGGTTCTGTTCGTCGAGAAGGCTGGTCAGCGTCGTTCTCGCGGCGCCCTCACCGGCATCGGCCCGGGCCCGCCACAGCGCCACCGCGTCAGCTGTTCGGCCCTGTCCGACCAGGAGCATGGCCAAGAGCCCAGTCGCCTGCCCGCTACCAGAGCGGATGGCGTGACGGTACAGATCTCGAGCATGCTGGTACAAGAGGCGATGTTGTGCGGCATGGCCGACACGAGTCTGGTCACCAGGGTCGGTGAGATGGTCGACCAGTGCCTGCCAGCAGGTACACGGCACCTCGACCAGATGGCGGTGCTGCCCGGCGTGCTGCTGGAGGTAATCGGCGACTTGGTAACCGTTGATCTGCCCCATGGTGGTGGAGCCGGCGACCGGGGCGAGGGCGGCCGCGGCGCCGTTCAACGTGCCGGTGGCATACGCGAGGGCGGTCTCGAACCAATCAGGTGGGGCGGCGGCGCGCTGACGGACGTCGCAATACCCGGGTGCTGCAGCACGCAGCAGGTCCGGGCTGAGCGGGGACACGACGCCGAGGCGAGTGGCGTCGATGGCGGCGTTCAGCACCGCGGCGGCGTAGGGATTCGCACCGCGCCACCGACCCACCAGTTGTGGAGCCGCGGCGATGATCTGGGTGAGTCCGTAGTCTCCGGATCGCAGGGCCAAGGCGATCCGCTGGTCCCCAGAGGTCGCCACAGCTTCGGCGCGCTCGCGCTCCGCGGCGCTGAAGGAGCCCTGCAGGTGAACCACGTCAGCCAGATCGAGCAGTTGCCTTTCAGCGGCGTACAGATCCGGCTGCCCTGGGCCCGGCATCGCTGTGTAGGCGGTATAACGCTCTGGCCAGATGGTCGCGACTAGTACTACGCCTGACTGCAGCAGGATGCGGACGGTGGCGGCGCTCAAGCCAGCCGAGCCGCCCAAGTATCGTTGTAGCTCGTCCAGCCATACGACCAAGCGTCTGGTCGTCTGCTCGGCGGCCTGACGGACCTGCCCGGCATCTGCGGGATGGAGCAGCCACCAGTGCGGTAACGCCGCCCGGATCGCCTCGTACGCGCATCGGGACTTACCCACCGATGACTCACCGACCAGCAGCACCATGCCGCCTTGGTCCGCGGCCTTCGCCAGCAGATCCCGAACTCCACGCGGGGTGGTATCGGTGTCGCGAAGGATGTAGGCGGGAAGGTCGCCGGTCGCGCCTGGAGCGTCGATCGCAGCATGCACACCCAGCAGCCGTGGGTCGGCCTGTGTCACCCGGATCAGGCCGGCAGCGCCAGGGGCATCGGCGGTGAGCGCGCGTTCCCGGGCTCCTTGCCACGCCCTCCACTGCTCGCGGGGAACCGCGCAGGCACGCAGGAACACCTCCAGCGTCTCCCGGCTGGCCCTGCCCTTGTTGAGCAGATCCGACAGCGTCGAACTCGGTAACCCTTCCTTCGGCCGGTTGCCGGGGTTGGCTGCCTTGTCGAGGTCGGCGTACGAGCGATCCGCCCGTAAGGCACGTAGCGCGGAGATCAGCTCGGGGATGGTGTGTACCTGACTGGGGTCGGGCATCTCAACGTGCACCAGTGACGCTCCTCCCCATCCTGAAATCCCACCCAGCCGCAGAGTCCTTCAGCCACTGACTCGGACGGCACCGGACCGGTTCTACCCCCATCGTCGGTGCAGCCCCAGTGGCCGTCCAGCCTGCACGCCCGGTTCGCCCTGCGCTGTCGCGCCTCCGGCATGTTCCGTATCCGATGCCGGACCCCCGTCCTGCGCTGACCATGAGAGCAACCACGCATATCTCGGAGGACCCGATGGAGCTTCTGGTTGACCTCATCCCACTGGCTGTCGCCGCCCTCGATCTGGCCATTACCCTTATCAACCGCAAAAGCGCACGCCGACACGCGGCTCACGGGGAGGACGAAGGCGGCACCTATTGCGGCCCGTGTAACAACTGCTCCCGTAGGTCCGACGCCAGACAGAGCGCGAGTCCGTCCCCTATCAGCACCACCGCGCCCATGAGCACGAACGTCGGCCAGCATTCCGCCCGCAGGAGTCCCCGTGCAATGGTCCGGTTGTGGACTGTTTTTGAGAAGAAATGTCCCTACGAGGATCAACCATCAACTCTCTGGTAAGAGTAATCAAAAACGTGCACAATTGCATCCGTGAAAGCGTACGTCGGGGTCACTGACGGAAGTTGGTACCGGTTCCTCTCTGCACGTCCAACGCTCACCGAGGTCAACTTCTGGCGACCCTCCAGCAGCCGCGAATTCCGAGCGCTCGACCACGGCGAACCGTTCTTCTTCAAAACCCACCACCCACACAACCGCGTAGTCGGCGGTGGCTTCTTCAGCGGCTTCGCACCCCTTCGTGTCTCGGAAGCCTGGGAGTTCTTCGGACAGGGCAACGGCTCATCAAGCCTCGGCGAGTTGCGCCACCAGGTCGGGCAATACCGCAGCCAATCGATGAACCCTGGAGAGGACCCGGTCATCGGCTGCGTCATCATCCGCGACGTCTTCTTCTTCCCCGGTGATCGAATCGCCGGACCGCCCCCGGACTTCGCGTCCAACATCGTGCAAGGCAAAAGCTACGACCTCGCAAGCCACCCAGCCGCCGACTACTTCCATGACCTGCTGCACAGAATCGGCATCGGCGTCAACATCGACCTGTCCGAGCCGTGGCACCGTGACGGGCCGGTCTACGGCGATCCCCGACTGGCCCCCCGGCGGCTCGGCCAGCAGGCCTTCCAGGCCGTGGTCCTGCACGCATACGAGCGCCGGTGCGCGATCAGCGGTGACAGAATCCGACCGGTCCTGCAGGCGGCCCACATCCGCCCAGTCGCAGCCGGCGGCGAACATCGCCTGGACAACGGACTACTTCTCCGCTCGGACGTCCACACACTGCTCGACCGGGGCTACCTGGCGATCGACCCCAAGCATCGACTGGTGGTCAGCCCCAGACTGCGCGAGGAGTTCGGCAACGGCGAGGAGTTCTACCGCCGGGCCGGGCAGGAAATCAACGTTCCGGACCGGCCTCGAGACCGACCCCATCCCGAGACCCTCGAGTGGCATCTCGACGAGGTGTTCTTACGCACATAGGCCGCACGGAACACTTGAGAACAGATCCACTAGAAGGTGGGGGGCTGGCGGGGTTGTAGGTGCACTCTGTCGCCAACACGATCGACAGCAACAGATCCGCCACCATAATGCAGGCGGCGGATCAATGACCCGACGACGTCGCGCAGATCGGCCACTCGGCCACAGTCCGCCGAGCCCCCAGCTCGCGCCCGGAGAATGAGCGAGCATCGGAAGTCACCGATCCGGCTTGGTTCATCTGGTGAAAATGGCGTTCACGGCCTTGCTCACCTCCGCGCGGGGAAGCTTCTCACGTTGGCGTTCGAAGGCGATCCATTCCTTGCCCTCCGCGGCTATCCCCTCCAGGACATGCAGAGCGTTGCCGAGCCCGGCCGTATTGAGAGTCCGCTGGGACGCGCCTTGCGGGTCCTTGTCCTCGGTCTCGGTGACGTCTGTGGGTGGATCGGTCACCTTGACCTTGATCGGATCGCCGTTGGTCAGCGTCAGCTCGAAGACGTTCTCTCCGCTGTCGGTCTCGGCGACCTGGACGGAGGTGAACGCGTCGTAGCGGTAGTTGGTGCGTGCCCGGCTGCGGGTGGTGGCCTTCTGGAAGTCGAGGTGCTGGGTCAACTGGCGCACGCCGTCCTTGGTGAGCAGGAAAAGCAGGATCTTGTATTTCGAATACCGCCATGGCCCGTTCTCGATGCGCGCCCTGGCGTAGGAGGGCGTGGCGGGTGCCTCGATGAAGGCATGGGCGAGGACGTCCTGCCTTTTCAGCCGGTAGAGGGTCATCGCCTGCTCCATCAGTGCCTTGCGGTCGCACTCCAGCCAGCGGGCCATTTCGAGATCGTCCGGCCTGTCTGCGAGCTTGTTCTTCCATCGGTCGAAAGCCGCCTGGCGGCCGGCCAGCAGGCTCTTCTTTTCCGCCTTGTCTGCGGAGTGCCGCCTGTACTCCACGGCGATGCGCAACCAGAGGCGAGCCGCGGACCAGACCGAGGCCAAGGTTGCGACCGCGGCCAGCGACACGAGCAACAGCCTGACGTGCGCGCCGCTCCAGATCAGGAAGGCGCCTGCCGCGATCGCCGTGATCGAGGTGAGCACGCATATCGCTTTGAGGACGAAGGGGACGCGCAACTCCTTGCGGTAGTCCCACAGCGTGCCCGCCTGCCAGCGCCGCACGACGTCGGCGACCAAATATCTGGTGAGCCAGGCAACTCGCTTGGCGTTGACCGTGCTCTCCCGGTAGATGGTGGCCACCTCGTCGCGCAGGGCACGACGGACACCTGCCGTCTCCGAAAGCCAGTCGTCCTTGTCCGCGCCGCGTGGAGTGTACAGCGCGAAATAGTGGTTGAACTGCCGGTCGATCTTGCTCGCGAAACCATCGCCGCGCGTGGTGGTAGCCGGCCTGCGCAGATACTCGCGGTCTCTCGCCTGGCGTCGCTGCTTCTTGTAGCGCCACTCCACGCCGCTGCGCACGCTCGCGTAGCAGGCGGCCGCGAGTACCAGCAGGGCGGACAGCGCCGCCGTCCCGTTGTACTGCCATGCCGTGGCGCCGATGAAGCCGACGCTCGCCAGGGCCAGCGCGGTAGTCGCCGTGGCGGCGGTCCGGGTGCCGAATCCGATGCGGAGAGGATCCGCCGGTCGTACCCGTGCGCCGATGGGATCAGGCTGGAAGAACTTCCATGCCCGGCCCAGCCGGTCCTTCGCGCAGCGGTCGCTCCTGGCCGCGTCGAAGGCGCGTGCCCAGAGGGCGTCCTCGGCGGAGCTGTCCAGGAACATCTCCATGTGCTGGAGGACGTCGTTGCGCTGCTCGTCGGTCAGTTTCTGGAACTCCTGCTCCAGGCCGACAACCCCGCTCTCCTGAGGACGGGACGTCAGGAGGTGGTCGACCAGCTTGATCGCGTCGGCCCATTCGTCGTCGTCCTTGACGGCACCGCGCACACAGCGCAACATGTCGATCTCGTTCGGCGGCACCTGTTGCAGGGTGCGTCCGCTGAGCAGGGCCAGCAGCAGGTAGAAGCACGAGTGGCCGTTGACGTAGTTGCGCAGGACCACGGCGTCACGAATGTGCTTGCGCGCCTCCGGAGCCATTCCCGCGCGCAAGGAATTGAGCCCCGCCTCGAAGGTCTTCTCGGGCGAAGGGGCGGCTGCGACCTGGTAGACGTTGACAGGTCCGTGGATGGCCTCCGCCTGGACGGCAACGTTCGCCGAATCCGTGGCGAGGTTGGTCGGACCGGAGGGGGAATCGTTCACAGAACGCTCCGTATGGCCGCGATGACGGCCGACACGTGCGCCGCCAGCTCCGCCACGTCCGCCAGGAGCCCGCGGAGCTTCTTGAGCGCGATCACCGCCTTGCTCCTGCCCGCCTCGGTGCTCTCGGACAACGACTCGGCGGCGACGGCGATCTCACCCTCCGCCGCAGTGAACGTGTCCTCGTCCACCTCCTGAGCCTTGCGCGCCCTGGCAAGCCGGTCGCGCAGCTCGGCAAGCTGGGCGACCGGGTCCGCTACCTGGTTCTGAGAAGAATGGCCGATGGTGACGTCGCCGTAGATGTGCCCCGCCTGCACGCCCACCCGAGCGTTGTCGCGGGCGACGTTCTTCACGCTGTCGGACATGCTGTTCGCCTCTTTCGCCTTGCTCGCCGGACGGTTCTCGTGCTCCACGGTCAGTTCATGGGCGAGGGCCATGGCGAAGGCGGCGGCGTTGGCCGCCGCCTTCGGCTGCCAGTTCAGGCCATCGGTCGCGGTCTTGTTGCCGTCGGCGTGGTCGCTGATGCCTCGCACCACGGCCATGGGCAGCGACCGGTTGTGATGGGCTGCCTGTGCCACGCCGGCCGACTCCATCTCGATCGCGAGCGCGTCGTTGTAGGTCTGGCGCACCCACTGGGCGTGCGCGGAGATCGCGGAGTCCTGGACGACCTCACCGGCCGCGATCGGGCCGAAGCGCAGCGCGGGCACGGCCGCGCCAGCAGGCAGGCGTCGGGTCCAGGTTTCAGTGCGGTAGAGGTGGCGGGCGATCTGGTCGGACTCGTGGTCGATCTCCCAGACGCGCGGGCGGGCTTTGAGGCCGTCATCCTCGCTCGTGCCGCCGTGGTAGGCGTACACGTGCGTGGCCACCACCACGTCGCCCAGGCCGATGCCGGACCACAGGGCCCCGGCCACTCCCACGAACAGCAGCGCCGACGGCGAGAACTCGGCGATCGCCCGCTCGGCGATCACCGCCGAAGGATGGTTGCCCTTGCCGACCAGCCCCAGGGCCACCCGGTGCCCGTCGCCGGCGATGCAACCCAGCTCGAAGCGGGTGCCGGCAGTGTGGCGGTGCACGCGCAGGTCGGTCAGATGCCTGCGTACGGCCTGATACTCCAGATCCAGCGCGGTAAGAATCACGATCACGACCATCGACCTCCTAAGGCCGAGTCATCGGGGGATTGAGGACGTGAACCGGACCCGCCTTGAAGAGCCGGGCGGGCCGCCCGTTCGGGGTCTTGCGCATCGGGCCGTCGGCGACGATGAAGCCGCGGGCGCCCTGTACCTTGCGGTAGAAGTTGCGGGGATCGAGGCGCACGCCCCAGACCGCCTCGTACACCTGCTGGAGCTCCGAGATGGTGAAGGACTCGGCGCAGAACGCAGTGGCCAGGGCGGTGTGCTCCAGCTTGGCACGCGCGCGCTCGACCCCGTCGATGACGATGCGGCGATGGTCGAACGCCAGCTTCGCACCCGGGGCCAGGGCGTCATCCACCGAGGTCCATGAGGCATCAGCGGCGTCGGTACCGGCGACGGGCTCCGGCAGGCGGGGCGCGATGGCCAGGTAGGCGACCGACACGACGCGGCCGCGCGGGTCGCGGCCCGGCTCGCCGTACACGGCCAAGGGCTCCAGGTGCACGTCGGACAGCCCCGCCTCCTCCGACAGCTCGCGCCGCGCCGCTGCCTCGATGTCCTCATGCTCGTCACGCAGGAAGCCGCCCGGTAGCGCTTTGGCGCCCTTGTACGGCTCGATGCCGCGCTCAACGAGCAGCACACGCAGGCGCGAATCACGCAACGTGAGGATCACCAGATCAACGGCGAGCAGGATGGCGGGCGGCTCCCATCGATCGTCGCTCATGGTTCTGACACTAGATTTTTGTCAAACTGACAAAAAGTAGCGCCATGGTTAGCTTCGCCATCCACCGGCGATGCGCGGGGCGGATGCATTTCCGCGCGTGCAACGTTCCAGGCCTGGCACTCCGGTGACAGTACGCCGCCCTTGCGACAATTTCGGCGTCATCCCCACTGACGTTCGGCTGATAGGTCGCGGGAGTACGCCAGCCCGGCAGGGCGTACAAACTCCACAGCCATGACTCAGCCGCGGGCGGGCGGGCGGAACACGTGGTGGCTGTGCAGCGCGCGGGCCAGGTCGGGATGCAGACGGTCGGCGGCCTGGCTCTCGCGCAGGCGGCCCAGCTCCGGGCCCGGGCTGCCAGGGCCATGGCGGGTGTCGACCAGCCAGAGGCCGTCGTTCGTCAGATGGTGGAAGGGGTAGCCAGGGCTGGTGTCACGGGGCGGGCCGTACTCCTTGAGCAGTTTCTTCAACTCGGCCTCGGCGGCGCTGAACGAGATGGGACTGTTGCCGTGCCGCTGGAAACGGCCCAGGGCGTACAGGAGGAGGAGCGGCTTGTGCGGCGCGCGCTCACCGCCCCTGCCCCAGCGCCGGATCTCGGCGACCCGCTCGATTTAGTCCACGATCGGCCAGTGTAGGACGATCTTTTCGGTCTCGGCATACGTATTTCGCGTTGGCCGGCCGCGCCCTATTGTCGCCGGGTGAGCGATCTCCAGCCGGGCGACTATCAGCATCTGGTCACTCGTGAGCTGGATGGCCACTAGGTCACACCGCAGCGTGTGGCGAAGCCACCAGGCCGTCACGCCCTGACCACTGCCGGCGCAACCATGGCTCATGAGGCTCCCGGTGCGGCGGGAGGCGAAGATCGCCGTACCTTATGGTCAACGATCAAGATCAGTGTTTGCGCTTCTTCCGGCGGCCTCGGGCTCCCGGCGGCCGGGTGGGGACGAGGCGGAGGGGATGGCGGACGGTCTGGCGGAGCGGCTCGGCCACCAGCTCGCGTAGCTCCCGCATTCCCACGACATCGGGGTGCCCCGACGCCAGGATCGCCTCCACGAACTCGTACGCGTCCCCGCCCCCCATCCTCTTGAGCTGCTCGACAAGGCCCTCAGGCCCCGCGAGCTCCAGCACCGACAGGAAGTTCTCCGCCCCCATCAGCAGGTTCTCCCGCTCACTCAACGACCCGGGCTTCATCTCCCCGGCATCGATGAGCAGCGTCCACACGGCCGGCCCGAGGACCGGGTCGTGACGTAGGTCATGCAGAAGCCGCCTTTCGGGAAGGGCGTCGGCCAGAACACGCAGCATCGCCCCCACCCGCGTACGGAAC
Source organism: Nonomuraea insulae (assembly GCF_042656245.1). Lineage (NCBI taxonomy): Bacteria > Bacillati > Actinomycetota > Actinomycetes > Streptosporangiales > Streptosporangiaceae > Nonomuraea > Nonomuraea insulae. The sequence continues at coordinate 34,268 of NZ_JBHSPA010000095.1, read as the reverse complement.
GGGCAATCCCGCACGGCCTGCAGCAACATCTCGATGTCCTGCCCCGGCCAGGCCAGCCACCCGTGGAGCTCCGTGACGGCGTCCTGCGGCGGATAGTGCTAGGCGAGCACCCCGAGCAGCTCGGCCGGCGGGGCGGTGGCCAGTTCGCCGATGAGGGGAGCGTCGCGGCCCTCGGCGAGGAGGCGATCGCGGACGCCGCGCACGCCGAGCGGGGTGAGGCGGACCAGCGGAAGGTCGGGCTCGGCGAGAGTGGTGCGCAGGCGTTCGACCGCGTCCGTTGGCAAGGGTTGGTCGTCGTGGTCGAGGTCGCTCGCGTAGAGAGGGTCGGCGGGGCCGCGGGTGAGCTCCACAGCCCCGAGGTCGGACAGGACCTCGAACATGCGCCCCAGGTCCCGGAAGGCCTCGCGGCGCCAGAGATCACGCAGGCGCTCTTCCACCTGGTCAAGAACGAAGTACTCCTGGCAGGCCAGCCACACCGTCTCTTCGAGCCGGACCACCGGCATCTCGTCCAGCCCGTACATGGAGTTGAGCACGTCCGGCAGGATCTCGTCGAAGATCTCGGCCAGGATGGGCTCGGGCCGCCACGTCGCGGCGGGCACGGTGACCACACGGCCCAGCTCCGGCAACGCCTCGAACGCGCGCCGCCACAGCGCCTGCGGGTCGCGCAGCAGGGGCTCGGCCTTGGCCACGCGGAAGAGCCGGCCCTTGCTGGTGCGGGTCAGGCGCAGCTTCTTGGCCCAGGCGAGCAGCAGGTTGAGCTGCGGCAGATCGGTGGCACTGCGGACGCGCAGCTGGTCCTCGCCGGTGCCCAGCAGGGCCGACACCTCAAGGGCGTCGGCGACGCGGAGGTTGCCCGCGTCGGTGAGGGCCCGGCCGTCCTTGCCCACCCAAGCGGCCAGGGTGATGAGACGTTGGACGGTCTGGCTGCGCGCAGCGGCCTCCGTCAGCTCGGACGCAGTGGGCAGGGAGACAGGCAGCTGAGGAAAGGCGCGTTCCTCGCCGATGCCGCCGTTCACGAAGCGGTTCTGCATGATCTTGTCGAGCACCTGCTCGTCATACGGAACGCGACCGCCGTCGAGATCGCGCTTGAACCGCTCGAACGCCCCCGGAACGGTGAGATCGACGCCCTGGCCGAGAGCTGTGTGCGCCCAGAACGTCGCCACCCCCCGCAGCGTGGGATCGTCGAGCGCGGCCGCGTACTCCGCCCGCGCGTCGGCGATGATCTCCTCCGCCTCCGCGAGCGTGGCGCCGCGCGGGTCGCGAAGGCCCGTGACGTCGAGATAGCGCAGGTACGTGCGCAGCACCTCCGGGGCGAGGTCGAGCTCCTCCCGCGGGGCCGTCACCTTGTACGGCACGTACCGCAGCAGGAAGAACCTGATGCGCGCACCATCCCAGTACGCCAGCCGGCCGTCACGGCTCTCGTGCCGCGCGTCGACGGCGGCGGAGAGCAGCAGGTCATCGACCGGATGCCCGTGCTCCTCCGCCCAGGTGACACACCGCCGGATCAGCAGGTCCTTGGCGGCCTCGAACTCCTCGGCCTCTTCGGGCTCGAACCAGGTACGCACCATCCAAGCCTCCCATCCTTCAGGGTCACCGTCTCGCCTGTCAGACGGGAGTTCCCGGCGGCCCAGGCGGATGGCGCACTTCGTCGGGCTGCACGCCATGCGGGATAGCGAGTCGGGACACAGGCCCCGCACGCAGAGCCGTCCCTCTCAGTCGCCTCGCACTGACCGGCTCGGGCGGCAAGTGGACCCGGATCGCGGCGAAGCCACCCCGGAGACCTGCGGGGCCGCTCGCTACGCCTGCTGTTCCGCTTCGACGTAAATCGCAATATCCGTAAGATATGTGGCTCAAGTATCGGATGTTACTTAAGGGGCATACGTGACCGGCCTTTCCCGCAGGGCTCTTCTCGCTGCGGCGCCGGCGGCGCTGATCGCCGCGCGACCGGCGCAGGCGGCGGCACCCGTCCCTGTTGTACGCACGGCGGGAACCGCGCCGACGCAACTGGCGGGATACGACAACCTGCTCAAGAAGTTCGTACTGAATCGCCAGATCAGAGCCGCGCAGCTGGCCATCATGAAGAACGGCAAGATCCTGCTCGCGCGCGGCTACACCTACGACGACTACTCCAGGGTGCCGTCCATCCCGTCGCCGACGTCGTTGTTCCGAATCGCCAGCCTGAGCAAGAACATCACCTCGGCCGCCGTCATGCGCCTGGTGCAGGACGGCAAACTGAGCCTGTCGGCCAAAGCCACCCAGCTGCTCGGCCTCACCCCTGCCGACACCCGGATGGAGCAGGTCACCGTACTCCGCCTCATGCAGCACCTCGGCGGCTGGGACCGCGACGCCTCCAAGGACCAGCTCTGGCTGGACCACACCATCTCGGCCGCGCTCGACGTGCCGCTGCCGATCGGGCACGACGACATCATCCGGTACGCCACCGCCCGCCCGCTCGATCACGCCCCGGGCACCAAGATGGTCTACAGCAACTACGGGTACCTGCTGCTCGGCCGGATCATCGAGAAGGTCTCGGGACAGCCCTACGAGACATACATCAAGACCAAGCTGCTCCAGCCGCTCGGCATCACTCGTATGCGACTCGGCAAGAGCCTCAAGAGCGAGGCCGCGGCCGGCGAGGTCAGCTACGAGTCGCAGTACACGAACAAGACCGTGCTCGACACCTCCGGCACCACCGTCCCGTACCCCTACGGCGGCTTCAACATGCCCAACCAGGACGCCAACGGCGGCTGGCTGGCCTCCGCCGCGGACCTGGTCCGCTGGACTCTCGCCTTCGACCGGCCGGGCACCGTGCTGAGCTCGGCCTCGATCGCCAAGCTGATGGCCAAGCCGGAGATCGGCGTCAACGAGTACGGCACCTGGTACGGCGGCGGCTGGTGGTGCCGCCAGGTCACCGGCCACCTCAACACCTGGCACAACGGCTCGATGCCGGGGACGTTCACGTATCTGGCGCGGCTGCAGAACGGGTTCAGCTACGCCCTGCTGTTCAACCGGCGCGAGGAGAGCGGCTCACTCGACTACGACGGGATCGACGACGACATGAACAAGGTGACCGTGTCCTCCTGGCTCACCACCGACCTGACCTCGAAGTACTTCTGAGCTGCAAGATCGCTCCCCGGGACCCGGGCTATGCACGAACGCAGGTCCGAATCCTGCCGGGGGCACTTTGTGATGTCTCAGGACATCGGAAACCCTCGAACCTACGGGTCCGGGGGTTTCGTCTTGTTGAGGTTTGCCTGGGGTTGGTAGTCGCGGGCCGGGTCGATGGTCAGCTCGCGCAGAAGTTCTCCGGTGATGGCGTCGACGACGCGGACGTGCAGGTCGTCGATCAGGAGAATGGCGTGGGTCCGGGCGTGGGTTCGTCCGACGCCGATGTAGTGCAGCCGGCCGTTCACGCACAGGGTGACGACGCCGGAGAGGTCGTGGCGGACGCGGGGCGTGGGTGTCGGCGTCGCGGCTGCCGTCGGGCAGGGCTTTGGGCGCGGCGGTGTAGGCCGCTGCCGGGGTGGCGCGGTGCGGCAGGGACCGGTGCGGGCGGTGGTGACTGTAGGTGTCGCAGAAGCGGTTCAGGAGTGCTTGCAGGTCGGTGAGGGTGGCCGGCCGGATGGGCTGGGCTCGCAGCCAGTTCTTCATGGTCTGCTGGAAGCGCTCGACCTTGCCGCAGGTGGTGGGGTGGTTGGGGGTGGAGTTCTTCTGCCGCACGTGCAGACGGCGCAGTTCGTGTTCGAAGGCGTTGCGGCCACCACGGCCGCCGGCCAGCCGGGTGGTGAACACCATGCCGTTGTCGGTCAGCGTGGAGGCCGGGACGCCGTGCGCGGCGACGGCCTGGCGGAAGGTGCTCCGCACGATCGGCCCGGTGACGCGGGCGTGCGCGGTCAGCGACAGGGCGTAGCGGGAGTGGTCGTCCAGCCAGGACAAGATCTCGGTGTCGGTGCCGTCGGCAGCCGGTAGTGGGTGAAGTCGGCCTGCCAGGTCTCGTTCGGCAGCGCCACCTCGAACCGGATGTAGGACGAGCGGGGTCGCTTCTTCGGCTCGGGTGTGACCAGGCCGCGCCGGGTGAGATGGCGGCTGATCGTGGCCCTCGACACCGTCCGCCCATGGTGTCGTTTCAGGTGCCAGGCGATCGTATCCGGGCCGGCGTCCAGGCCTGCTCAGCGAGCTCCTTGCGCAGCCGGACGATCAACTCCACGGTGCCGGCGTCGATCGCGTTCGGCGAGGTCTTCGGTCGTCGCGACCGGGGCTCGAACGCCGCCTCACCCTCGGCTCGGTAACGCGCGACGAGCTTGGACACCCAGCCCTTGGAAACCCCGTACGCGCGGGCGACCTCTGCCTGGGACCGGCCCTCGACGACAACGGCGGTGATGACAACTCTGGCCTTGGACACACCACCCAGGCTCATGATCCGCGATGATTGCCTATGTCTCGAGACACACTCTGTTGAAGTTTCCTATGTCTTGCGACATGGGTTTCCTATGTCCTGAACCAGCACACTGTCGGGGACATTCACAGGAAGGATAGGCCGGGATGCGGATCGGTGTGCAGAAGAACAAATGGCCTCTGCCAGGCACGAATGCACCCAGGGTGGCGGCGGAATGGGACGCACGGCTGTTGGGCACCGACGAGTTCGGTACGTGGCTGTTCAGCCGAGCAGGCGAGGTCCATCGGAAGGCCGATGGCACGTCGATGGCGCTCCCCAGCGACGGTGTGCAATTGCTCCCACGCAATGGCTGGTGGGCGGCTTGGTGGTGGCGTAACGACCGCTGGATCAGCGTCGACATCTGCACGCCGCCGACCCTAGGTGTATCGGGGTGGAGTTATTTAGACCTCGAACTGGATTTGGCGCGGTTTGCGGATGGCACTGTCCTGCTGGTCGATGAGGAGGAGTTCGAGCAGACAGTGGCCGAGTGCATGGTTCCCCAAGCCGTCATCACCGCGGCCCGCGCCGCGGCGTCCAACCTGCAGACCAGGCTGGCTTCTGCCACCGAACCGGTCCTCCCCGCGGGCTGGGAGTGGCTGGAGCGGGCCTGACGAGCCGGGTCCACAGGCCACGGTGGTGCTGACTCGTCGAACTCCGTGCGGATCTCCGGGCTCTGATCGACGTTCTGCATGAGCCAGGTGGTCATCGTGGCCTCGCGGATGCGGCGGATGGTGTGTGGAAGCCGTACGCGTCCACAGCCTGTGCGTACTCCTCCGGCGCCACCCACCGGAACCCCCTGAACGGGATGCCGATGCCGCGACAGAAATCCCACTCCCGCGGCCCAGGCGAACGCCTCGAAGTCGAGCACGACCACGCTTCCCCTCCGTGCAGCGCAGCAGCGTAAAGGTCCTTGACACGCTGACGCAGGAACTCGAGATCCTCATCCGCGATGGTGGAGGCGCAGTCCAAGCGATCCTCCACCCGGGCCCATCAATGCCGCGGACGTCTCCGCCTCTTTCCCAGCACTGCACCGGTGGCTCAAACGTCTCGCCGAGATCATCGAGAACGGAAACCCGGACACATTCGTGAACCCTTCTGCGCACAACGCGGAGGCGATCGAGGATGGTACCTCGGAGCGGATGTGCGGCAGCCCGCGAGCCCTGGCCAGCGACCCCGTGACGTGGGTGACGGCGAGTCGATTCTTGAGGCGGAAACTGGGACTGGTCCTACGGACATGTTCTGGGGTCTGGCCACATTTCGAAATCCACCGCTCTGCCGGGCATCGCGGTGGCCCATGCCGTCGTGCTGACGACAGACGACCGCGTCGTGCTGGCGCAGCGGAGTGGCACCGTCGGTTACGCGCCGGGGCCGCCTCCCATGGTTTCAAGGAGGAGTTCGGCGCAGAGATAGAGGAGTTGTGACGCTCCAGGCTCGCACCTGACGCTTGGGAGGCCCAGGACGCGCGGTCTCTTCCCGTACGAGACCTCCCACGGCTGAGCGGCGGAGCCCCGCGGGACGTCGCACCCCTGCACCCCACTTCGGCGATCCGCAGCGCGCCTCTCCAGCGGTGGCTCGCCGCCAATCCGTGAGCCTCCGCGTGGCGGCAGTGGATCAGTGCAGAGAACCGCCGGTCTCCTTCAGGTCTGAGGTCGTGGTGGCCGCCGCGGACACGATCGCCGTCAGCGCCTCGGCGATCGACTGGACGGACATCGACGGCTCGTCGCCATCCGGGACCTGTTCGGGAAGGTAGGGCACGTGCACGAAGCCTCCGCGCACCCCCGGCCGACCGGACTCGATGAGATGCATCAGCCCGTAGAAGACGTGGTTGCAGACGAACGTGCCCGCCGTGTGCGAGACGGACGCCGGCAGGCCGGCGTCGCGGACGGCGGCGACGCACGCCTTCACCGGGAGGGTGGAGAAGTACGCCGCCGGGCCGTTCACGACGATGGGCTCGTCGACGGGCTGGGCGCCCTCGTTGTCGGGAATGCGAGCGTCGTCGAGGTTGATGGCGACGCGCTCGACCGAGATGCCCGGCCTCCCGCCCGCCTGCCCGACGCAGACGACGACCTCGGCACCGGACTCCTCGACGGCCGCGCGCAGCCGTGCGATGGCGTCGTGGAAGACCACCGGCAGCATCACCGTCGTCAGCGACACCCCTTCCGGCGGTGTGGTCGCGGCCCGTCGCACCGCCTGCCACGACGGATTGACGCCGGAGCCGTCGAACGGCTCGAATCCGGTGAGCAGCACGTGGGTCATGGGTCTCCTCTCGTACGTCGGCGCCTCGACTTGGCCATGACCGACGTCAGGCGCGTGTCACGAGGATGCCGTCGTCATCGCTGAACAACTCGGCTCCGGGATGGAAGGCGGCGCCGCCGAAAGTGACCGGGACGTCGCGCTCGCCGGCTCCCGTCTTGCCGCTCTTGCGTGGGTTGGAGCCCAGCGCCTTGATGCCCAGGTCCAGCTCACGCAGGGCGGCGACGTCTCGTACCGCGCCGTTGACGACCACGCCGGCCCAGCCGCCGGCGACGGCCAGGCCGGCGATGACGTCCCCCATGAGGGCGGTGTGCAGCGAGCCGCCGCCGTCGACCACCAGGACACGTCCCTCGCCGGGCTCCTCCAAAGCGGACCTGAGCAGCACGTTGTCCTCATGGCAACGAATCGTGACGACCGTGCCGGCGAAGGCGCGGCGGCCGCCGTACTGGGAGAGCTGGAGGTCGCAGGAGTCGAACTGCTCGCCCCGCTCGTCGTAGAGGTCTGCGGTCACAATGGTCAAGGCGCGGCCTTTCAGCGAATCGGCGGGGGCATCGGCACCCCACTGGTCGAAGCGGTGCTCCGGTGAGCGACCGTACAGGCTCAGCCGTCCGGGGCCGGGAGCGGGCAGGGGGAGGGTGCGCTTGACGCCGGCGCGGGTTTCATCTCATAGCGCCTGCTCGGTTTCTGACCAAGCAGGGGTGTAATCGACGAAGGAAGCACGGCCGGTGCGTCGCAGACAGGTGGACATCGCTACAGACCCGGATGCTTCCGAAGCCTTCTACCAGCGCCATGTCGACGCGATCACGTCGTTCCTCGCCCGGCGAGTCGCCGATCCGAACACGGTCGCCGACCTGATGGCGGAGGTCTCGTCGCGGTGGCTCGACTCCGGCCACCCAGCCGGCACCATCCGAGCGCCGGCGCTGACCGCGCTGATCACCGACGGCGACACGGCGCCGATCCTGCGCCTCCTCTACGCTTTGCCCGATCGGGCATCGATGGGAATGTGTGCCGGGGGTGACTCTGCTCGGCGACGCCACGCACCTCTCGGCCCCGAACGGCGAAGGCGCCAACCTGGCCATGTACGACGGCGCCGAACTCGGCGTCCAGGCCTTTCCTGATTTCCTGCGGTGGTGTCGAATGGCGTCCCTGGAAAGGATCAGGTGGGCAGATGGCTGGCGCAGCAGATCGAGACCGGTGACCCGGACATGTTTCGATCCACCGACCTCCTGGAGTCCGTCGGCGGTGAGCAGACCGGCGGCCAGCTCTATCACCACCTGCGCGCACTGCACAGTGCCAGGCTGATCGCACAACGGCGGCGCGGCGAGTACGAGCTTGCCCCTCAGGTCATGATCCAGGTCCTCGCCATCCTCGCCGCCGCCTTCGACCCCCCGCTCGACCCACCGTTCGATCCCCCGAACCCGGAATGACCAAGCGGGCACGATGATCCGCTGGCCGGTGTTCCCCGGCGCAGGCGGCGATGAATCCCCTGCCCGCAGGCCTGCGCACCATGCGCTGCGTCGCCGCCAACCACACCGCCCTGCGCACGGTGCTACCCCTGCGCCAGGGCGGCCACCTGGACCGGGCCGGCAAGGCGGCACAGCTCATCCTCGGCCCCGACGCGCCGCTGGCCGAGCGCCTGCGCGTCCGGATGGCCCTGCTCAGCCGTGCATAACGCCGTACTGGTCGCCCCTGGCACCGAGGCCGCAGAAGAGCTCGCCACACGAGGCGACCCTGCTGGTCGGCGACCTGTTCTTGCCGCTACGCCTGCCCGCCCCGAAATGAGCATCACAGGGCGTGACGAAAAGGATACATTCCCGAATCATTTTTCAGTAGTCGTACGGTTACCGTTCGCCTAACGTATGTGGGGCTGATCTCTCCCCCGAGAGGAGCCCGGCATGTACACCAGCCCGCCCACAGCGGACCCGACGGCCACTCCGCAGGTCCCCTTCGGCGCGGCCATGCGGAACGCGACCCGGTACATGGCGGTCGCGGCGTACCTCGATCCGTCGTTCCGCGAGACGGCGCTGCGCGAGCTCATCCGCAACCGGCACCGGGGCGTGGCGCCCTCGCACGGCGGCTTCGACGTGGTCCCGGTGTTGCGGCACTGCCTGCGCGCACGATCGTTCCTGCTCGCGCGGGAGATCGTCCTGACCGGAGTGCTCGCCGGCGGCCTTCTCCTGCTCACCGAGGGCACGATCCAGTGGCTCGCCGTGGTGATCCCGTTCGCGCTGCTCACCGTGCGGCCACTGCGCCGGCTCTCCCGCCCGTACAAGATCCTCGTCTGGTTCGTCATCTCGACACTGGTGGCGATACCGGCCGCCTTCGCGATCGCGGCCATCACCACCGCACGTGCGATCAGCTCCTTCCGCGAAGGGGGCGCGCCGCCGAGCGCTGCCGCGCTGTCGCTGCAGTTGCTCATCGTGGTGCTCCTGTCCCTCGGCGTGGCGGCCGGCTACCGGATCGCCGTGTTCCGCATCATCGGTCGCGACCTGCGCCCCGGAGCGCCGCCATCGCCGCCCGGCCCGGCAGCCGACGCGGATACCGAGCAGCGGCTGCGCTGGATCGGCGCGGCACAGCACGGGAACGTCACGCTCTACTCCGGCCGCAACCCGTTCCTCGGAGCCGGCGACACGGCCCGGGCCTGGACCATCGCGGTCGAGCTGGACCGCACGCCAGGCCCGCGCGACGGCTCGGGGCCGGCGCGGCCGCTGGTCGAGATCGACCCGGTGGAGCTTCACACGTTCGTACGGGAACGGCTGGCGCAGATGAGCGCGCAGTCCCACCCGGCAGGCATCATCAACCTGCGCATCCGCGACCAGATCGTCGCCACCGGCCGCTTCAACCAGTTGCACGGCTGGAACGGCAAGGGCCCGGCGCTGCATCCACTGGTGGATCCCGGCCAGCTCTGCCCGTGGACGAACTTGCCGGAGCAGGTCGTCGCCGCAGTGATCCGTACCCCGCAGGCAGGCGCGCGGCACTACCAGCGGCTGGACATCAACTCCGAAGGCCCGCACGTCCTGGACCCGGCGGGCCGCACCGTCATCCCGGCCGTGGACCGGGGGACCTCCGTCACCGCGTTCGTGCACCTCGCGGTCGAGGGCCGCATGCTCTACACCGAGTTCGTCGTCACGGTGCTGCCGCCCGTGGCCGGGGTGTACCGCTCGGTGGATGAGCTGCCGCTCTCCTCGCCTCCGCTCCTGGTCTACCACGCGCTGCGCGGGCGCTGGCTGTACCTGTTCCGCGACATGGTCGCCGCTCCGGTACGGCTGCTGCGCATGGCCTGGCAGGCGTTCCGGCACGCCATCGGCGTGGACGACCCGCGGGCGTACACCGCCTACGACTACGGGGCCCGGCTGAGCCTGCGCGAGCTGGGCGCGGCCGAGCGGGCCGACACCCTCATCCAGGAGCTGGACACCTTCAAGTACACCAAGCTCGTCGAGGAACGCCTGAACTCGGCCGTCCTCGACTTCCTGGAGGACAAGGGCGTAGACACCACCGCCTACCGGCGCCAGGCAACCGCGGTCTCGATCTCCAGCACGACCCACTACGAGTACAGCGGCAACTACCCGGGCGCGCAGTTCGGCGGCCCTGGCTCCCAGTTCGTCCAGAACATCAACCCGCAGCGGGGCGAGGCGAACTCATGACCGACAAGGACAAGTACACCTACAGCGGAACGTTCACCGGCAGCCAGTTCGGCGGCCCCGGCTCTCACTTCACCCAGAACGTCACGACGAGCGGCCGGCCCGCAGATCCGAACCTGGGACAGCTCCAGGCGCTGCTCACCGACCTGATGGCCCGCGTCGCAGCCCACTCCACTGAGATCGACCACCCTGAACGGGCCGGCCGCGACGCGGAGGAGATCCTCACCGAGGCCGCCCGCCCGGCGGCGGAGCGAGACACGGGCCGCCTCGCCGACGCCTTCCGCCGTCTACGCGATCGCCTGCGCCCGATCGCCGATTTCGCCGACTCGCTCAGCAAACTCGCCGACCTCCTGACCAAATTCCTCCCTTCCTGAACGAAGCTGGAGCCGCGCACGCCGAACAACCCATCCAACTACCGCATGCTGAACTTCGACCAGTACTGGATCGACATTCAGTAGCGGACTCCCCCATAGCCGTCCAGGCTGCCCGCGGGCAGCCTGGACGGCTCCATGTCAAACAGGAACCTCTTGGACGACCATGACCGAGATCATCGCCCAACTGCTCGACCAGCAAGAGATCTTGAAATATCTCACCGGAATCGCGGACGTGGAGGAGGAGTCTGACATCTACGACATCGACCCTGAAGGGTGGATCAACGCGGGCGAGAATGCGATCGCGATCAACGAGCGGCGAAGCCGGCGAAGCCTGATCAAGTACGAGCTCTGGAACGGGGAGCCACCACCACTCGGCTCCTGGGACCGTAGCTGGTCAGGAGACGTACGCTTCGCGTCCGGAAGAGTGTTCGCCCTGAGCGACTACGACGGCGACACGACCTACGGCGAAGAGTTCGACCTGGGCCGGCGGGACACGCTCTGGCGGGTGAGCATCCATCGCAAGGCGCTGGCCTACGAGGACTTCACTCCGGACCTCGTCGGCGTCACCCTCCTGAAGGCCCGGTTCTGGCCACCGGCCTAGAAGATCGGGAACGGCCGGGAAAAGCCGGCTCTCGCGGGGGCGGCGGTGGGCTCTCGCACCGCCGGAGGGTCTATCGTGATGACGTTACTTCTCGAACACCTCCCGCGGCGGCCGATCCTGCACGGACCGCATCAGGGAGACGACGGCGCCCTCCCACCGAGGCGAACACGCCGAGACGGGCCGCCGAGTTCCGCCCGAGTCACATGTCGGTGATGAGCTTGTCCACTCGCTCGTCGACGCTGCGGAACGGGTCCTTGCACAGGACGGTGCGCTGGGCCTGGTCGTTCAGCTTGAGGTGCACCCAGTCCACGGTGAAGTCGCGTCGCTTCTCCTGCGCCTTGCGGATGAACTCGCCGCGCAGCCGCGCCCTGGTGGTCTGCGGCGGCACCGACTTGGCCTCGAAGATCTTGATGTCGGCGGCCACCCGCTCCACGGCCCCGCGCCGCTGCAGCAGGTAGAACAGCCCCCGCTTGCGGTGCACGTCATGGTAGGCCAGATCGAGCTGCGCCACCCTCGGCGAGGACAGCGGCAGGTCGTACTTCTTACGGTAACGCTCGATCAGCTGGTACTTGATGACCCAGTCGATCTCGGCGGGACACCAGGCCCAGGTCCCGTGTCTCCACCGCGCGCAGGGTGCGCTCCCACAGCTCCAGCACCCTGTGGGTGATCGGGTCGCCGCCATGCCGGTCCACGAAGTTCATCGCTTCGCCCAGGTATTCCTGCTGGATCTCCAGCGACGACGCCTCCCACCCGTTGGCCAGACGGACCCGCCGCCGTCCGGTCATGTCGTGGGAGACCTCGCGGATCGCCCGGATCGGGTTCTCCGGGCTCAGGTCACGCAGCACGACCCCGGCCTCGACCATGCGCAGCACCAGGTCGGTCGCGCCGACCTTGAGCAGCATCGTGGTCTCGCTCATGTTCGCGTCACCGACGATCACGTGCAGGCGGCGGAACCGCTGACCATCACGCTGGTGCTCGCCCTGGCCGCGAACACAGCGTTCGGCGGGCTGCCCGTGCTCGCGTGCCGCGTGCCTTCCCGCACCACATCGAGGTCATCGGCGACGAGGACATCCACTTCCTGATCTTCTTCGACCAGCCCACGCCCGGCGACATCGGCTACCGGGCCACGGCGTCGGCGTTCTCCCGCGAAGTGCTCTCCGCGAGCTTCGCCATTCCCGAGCGCGAGCTGCCGCAGTTCCCGTTCACGCCGGTCGACCCGCTCATCGTCGGCAAGGCCAACCCGAGCGACCCCGTCAGTCGATGAGGGCCGCCCGGCTCATCGGCCTCGCTCGCGCGACAGGAAGAACAACGAGCGGACCAGCTCGTTCCCCCCGAGTATCCACACGGCGAACGGGATCGCCGCGCACGTGAGCAGCAGCGTGAGCGTGAGCCAGCCGGTCGCGCCGAAGATCGCGCAGCCGGCGGTCAGCACGGCGAAGGCGGCGAATTTAACCCGGATTCTGGACAGGGAGATCGGAATCAGTATCTCCGGCGAGGGCTGGGCCGCACCGGGCGGAGTGTGGTCGCGCATCGGAAGACCCCGTTCGCAGGTCAGAACAGCAGGATAACCGGCAGGGAGCAGCCGACAAGTGCCACGAGCGCCGCGGCGGTCCCCGCGATCCACGTCGTGTGCGGCGCGTTGACGAGCGGGGCCGGCAGCAGCGCTCCCTCGCCGCCGAGCCGCGGGACGAGCCCGGCGGCCAGCCCGCTCACGGACTGGTTGCCCGCGGCGATGATGTCGTAGCCGATGCCCACGCCCACGAACAGCAGAGCCGCGGCGCTCATCAGCTCGAACGAGCGGGTGCGGCCCTTGCGCCGCAGTTCGAGCAGCAGGAGCGACACCACCGCCGTGCACACGGCCGACACCGCCACCGGCATGCCGAACAGCAGTTGCATCCCGATCGCCGCGCCCACGAACTCGGCGACGTCCGTGGCGAGCACGACGACCTCGGCCTGCAGCCACAACATGAGCCTGCCCGCCCTGGTGAACCGCCTGCGGCACAACCGCGGCAGGCTCTCCCCCGTCGCCATGCCGAGTTTGGCCGCCTGGAACTGCACGAGGATCGCGACGACGCTGGCCGCCACGACGACCCACACCAGGGTGTAGCCCAGCGTCGAGCCCGCGGTGAGGTTGGTGGCCACGTTGCCTGGGTCCACGTATGCGATCGCCGCCACGAAGGCCGGCCCCAGCATGGGCGCCACCCGCGTCGTCCTGGGAGAGATGGTCCGGGGGTCGGAAACGGCGGAATCGACGCCGGGGATCATCGAGCTTCCTTCATGAGGAAGAGGTTCCCTGACAAAGAAGGTCGTGAAACCTGACTATATTCTGCAAATGCCGATCGCCGTCAGATCATTTGTTTTCAAGACTGGTACGGCGATGTGCCGGGACATGCCAACTTCCGTCTCCGTGGACGAGTACTGAGCCTGTTCCACATTCTTCGGCAAGCAATTGCCAGGCGCGATTATCGTCGGCCTTGTGATCGGGGGCATGGCTGCCCTACATTCACTCGCTCGCCACCAAGCACAGTGTCGTTCACCCTGCTCGACGGGGGCTCGCAGCTGGCGTCACCTTTGGCCCGTTCAGCGAAATAAACAACGGTGGTCATCACGCCTGGGTGATCTCCCGCATCAGCCTTGCCTGGCTGGCTGTCATGCACAAACTCCCTGTCTGGTTCTTGATCTGGGTTTCACGGGTGCCGAGCGCCGGTCAAGCTCGGGAGTCAGCGCGCGAGCCGTAGGCCGGGCCGAACACGACCAGCAGCGCCAGATCCTCCGCGATATCCACGAAGCGGTGTTCCTCGCTCCCATCAGGGAGCGGAGGAGTCGCCGGATCTGACCGATACCGAATGGGCGCCCTCAGCCAGCGAGCAGGCCCCGGGCCTCCAGATCGGCGATGACGGTGGACGTCAGCGCGGGGCATCCATTCACCCTTACCTCCTTGAGGGACGGCAGGTCGATGAGCGTCCCCAGGTCGGCCAGGGCTCCACAGCGGTAGAGGTCCAGGATGCGCAGGTCAGGCAGGTTTCCGGGGTCGCCGAGGGACCGCAGGTGATCGTCGAAGGCCACGTGGAGCTCCTCGAGCCGCCACAGCCCGGCGAACGGGGTCAGGTCGGTGAGCTGGTCAAGACCCTGCAGGGTGAGCTCGCGCAGGGCGGGCATGCGGGCCAGGGCGGAAAAGTCGCGCAGGTCCTCGGCGTAGGTCAGGCTGATCTCGGCGAGCGAGGGGTGGTCCTCCAACCCGTCCAGCGAGGTCAGTTTCTGCCACTTGTTGATATTGAGCCCGGTAAGGGCGGGCAGGCGAGACAGCGGGCGCAGGTCCGGGATGCGCGCGTCCGGCAGGCCGAGGTTGGTCAGGTGGGGGTGGTGGCCAAGGCCGTCGAGGCTGGTGAGGTTCGTACAGCCGCTAAGCCACAGCCGGCGCAGCCCGGGCATGGCGTCGATGCCGTCGAGACTGGTCAGGCGGGCACAGTGCAGGGTCAGCTCGGTGACGGAGCCCAGGTCGCGCAGCCCGGCGATGGACCGGATCTTGGTGCCGGAAAGGTCCAGCTGGGTCAGTCGACGCAGCCCCGACAGGGGCAGGACATCCTCGATCGCCCGGCAGTGGTCGAGGTCGAGGTGTTCCAGGTGGGGGAAGGCGTCGCCGACCCCTTCGACGCTGGTCACGCCGCTGCTGCGCAGATCGAGATGGCGCAGGGTACGCAGGGTGAGCAACGGGGTGATGTCGGTGAGCGCCCGGCTGCTCCGGAGGATGAGCGTTTTCAGTGCGGGGAGACCCGAGAGCGGGGTGAGGTCGGTGACGGCCGCGCAGCCGTCCAGCTCAAGCCGGAACAGCCCGGTCAGCGCAGCGAGGTCGGACAGGTCCGTCAGGTGCTTGCAGTGGTCCAGGCGCAGTGTCCGCAGCATGGTCAGGTGCCGCACCCCCGTGATCGTCTCGCGGCGGCGCAGCTCCAGCGTGGTACGCCCCTCGCGGGTGAACGCGGGCCCCAACAGCAGTGCGGCGAAACCGTCCGGGTCGGGCGCCTCCGACCAGAGCTTGAGCAGCTTGTCGGTGGAAGGCTCGGCGATCTCCGCGAATTCGGCGGCCAGCGCGAGGGCGTCTTCGCGGCCGTCGAGGACGAGCTCGCGTGCCGTTTTCCAGGCGCGCGCGGGAGAAACCGAGTCGAGCTTGGCCCGGTAGCCCGGCAAGTCTGGTCCTGCTGGGGAGAAGGTCATGCCATGGCAGCGTAGGGAGTCGTACCGACAGAAGCGGTCGTTCTCCCACCGGAGCCGACCACTGGGCTCATCGTGGCCGGCTCTCCTCACCGACGGTGGTCGCGCTCTCTGGAACCACCGATCGTGTTGATTAGAGCCGTACGCGTCGGGGAGTCAGACTTCGTGGAGTGACTCACGAAAGGGGAGGCAACATGAACGACCCGACCCCTGACCAACCCGGTTTCCGGCCGGCGCGGCGGTATCGTGCGACCCGTGGCCGCCGTGTGGGCGACGCGATCATCGGGGTGTTCACCTGGGCGGGCCTGGTTCCCAGCTCCTACCTGCTGACCACCCGGGGCCGCAAGACCGGCCTCCCGCGCACCAACCCCGTGACCATCGTCGAGTACGACGGCAAGCGCTGGCTGGTCGCGCCCTATGGGCCCGTGTCGTGGGTGCACAACGCCCGTGCCGCGGGGCAGGTGATGATTCGGCGCCGGTTCGACAGGCGTGCCTACACGGTGCGGGAGGTCGCGTCCCAGGAGGCCGGGCCCGTACTCAAACGGTACGTGAGCATCGCCACCGCCACCCGGCCGTACTTCCAAGCCGCCAAGGATTCCCCGGTGGAGGACTTCATCGCCGAGGCGGAGCACCATCCCGTGTTCGAACTCACTCCTCTCTCCAAGGAACGTTGAGCGTCTCTCCAAGGAACGTTGAGCGGCCGAATCCACGCACCAGCCGTGATCAGTGGCACCACATCCGACGAACGGTGTGGGGCGATGGGGGCAGGGTGCCGCGGTCGGCTACGTCGCTTCCGCCGGTGAGTCGGCCCAGTCGAGGGGTACGCCGAAGGTCTCGTACAGCCCGGCCTGTCCGGCCTCGGTGAGCTGAACGACCCGCCGCGCCCGCCCGCGACGCAGCCACTCCAGCGCGAACAGCCGATCGGCGATGGCCGCGCCGAGCGCGCCGGCGAGGTGATGGCGGTTCTCGCCCCAGTCGACGCAGTAGCGGATCGCCGGCCGCCGCCGGGAGAACTCCTCGACGTCGACCCCGAAGGCCGCGAGCCGGTCGAGGCCGGGCTCGGTGATGCGGTAGCTGCCCGCGTCATTGACCAGGACCTCCCGTTCGATCAGGCCGGCGAGCAGCGCGACCCCGAGCCGTCCCGCGAGGTGGTCGTAGCACAGCCGCGCCCGCATCAGCGCCTGTGTACGCACGCTCTCGCGCAGTGACCGGACCGGCAGCGGCCGGGCGATCCTGGCCAGCTCCTCCAGCGCCCGCCCCACGTCTCTGCTGGCCAGGCGGTAGTAGCGGTGCCGGCCGTCGTGCTCGACGGTGAGCAGCTTCGCCTCACGCAGCCTGGCCAGGTGACCGCTGATTGTGGACATGCTAACGCCGACCTCGGCGGCCAGCGCGCTGGCCGGCAGCGCTCTGCCGTCGCCGAGCGCACGCAGCACCTTGGTCCGTGACGGGTCACCGATGGCCGCCGCGACCTCGGCGATGTCGGTCTCCGTTGCGGAGTTCCACATAGCGCCAGTGTACGACGACGACATTTCGGCGTTCACCGTAGTAGTTCCGCTACAGACTGATGGTCATGACGGTCACCACAAGGGGACCCTCCCCCACACGAACCGACTGGCTGCCCTTGGTCGCGATCTGCCTCGGCTACTTCCTGGTCATCCTGGACGTCACCGTGGTCACTGTCGCCATCCCCGCGATCGGCTCCGGCCTGAACGCCGGGCTGGCCGAGCTGCAGTGGGTCGTCGACGGCTACACGCTGGTCTTCGCCGGGGCGCTGCTGTTCTGCGGCGGGCTGAGCGACCGGTTCAACGGCAAGCGAGTGTTCCTGGCCGGGCTGGTGCTGTTCACCGTGGCCTCGGTCGGCTGCGGGCTGGCGCCGAATCCCGGTGTGCTGGTCGCGGCCCGGCTGGCGCAGGGCGCCGGGGCCGCGCTGATGGTGCCGGCCTCGCTCGCGTTGTTGCGCGGGGCCTACCCGGACCGCGGGTCGCGGGCGCGGGCGTTCGGCGTGTGGGGCATGGTCGCCGGAGTCGCCGCCGGCGCCGGCCCGGTGCTCGGCGGCGCGCTGGTGTCCGCGGTCGGCTGGCGCTGGGTGTTCTACGTCAACCTGCCGTTCGGCCTGCTCGGCCTCCTGCTGACCACCAGGTACGTACCCGCGCGCCCCACCGAAGAGCCAGGGCCGAACGTACCCGCACGCCTTGCCGAAGAGCCGGGGCCGAACGTGCTCGCACACTCCGTCGGACGGCCAGGGCCGAACGCGCTCGCACGCTCCGTCGGACGGCCAGGACTGGACGCGCCGGCGCAGATGACCAGCGCGTTGTGCCTCGGCGGGCTGGCCTGGGCGCTGATCGAGGCCGGGCCACGCGGCTGGACGGCACCGCCGGTGCTGCTCGGCCTCGCCCTGTTCGTGCTCGCGCTGCCGGCGTACCTGCTGCTCGAACACCGGGCCCCGGCGCCGATGTTGCCGCTGGAGCTGTTCGGCAGCCGGAGCTTCACCGCATCGGCGATCATCGGCGTGCTGCTCAACCTCGGCTTCTACGGGCTGCTGTTCGTCCTGCCGCTGTATTTCCAGCAGGTACGCCACCTCGGCCCCCTGGAGACCGGACTGGCCATGTTGCCGATGGCGCTGATGCCGATGATCTCCTCGCCGTTGAGCGGCCGGGTCGCCGCGCGTACCGGAGCCCACGTACCGATGGCGTTCGGGCTGCTCATCGGCGGGATCGGGCTGCTCGCCTGGCTGCCGACCGGAGCGGACACGAGCTACTGGGCGCTGGTGCCGCCGATGATGCTCACCGGCTTCGGAATCGGTTTCACCATGCCGGCCGCCACCTCGGCGATCATGGAGGCGGCGCCGGCCGAGTTGGGCGGGGCGGCGTCCGCCGTGTTCAACACCGCCCGCCAGACCGGGAGCGCGATCGGGGTGGCGCTGGTCGGCACGCTGGTCACGGATGGCGACCTGGTAGCCGGCCTGCACGCCGATGTCATCATCGGCGGCGTCGGCTACCTGCTCGCCGCGGTGCTCACCGTGACCGCTGTCCGGCCGGCCGAACACAACCGGTGAGATACAACGCGATCCCGGCGTCGTGCCGAGGTTCGATCAGAGCTTGAAACGGGTCAACACTTTCCTGCCGTCCGTCATGAAGATCTCGAAACTGTCCTCGCCGACCGCGTGGCCCGGCGAGACGGACGCGAAGGCGAGTTCGTCGTTCCCGTCGCCGTCGTAGTCCCCCGCCGCCAGTGGCGTGGCCCCGGTCAGGCCGTGGACCTTGTCGCCGGGGCGGAGGCCGGCTGAGCTGCCCCAGAAGATCCGGGTCGGGTCGAAGCGGTTGTTCGCCCCGCCGAAGGCGAGGTCGTCACGGCCGTCTCCGTTGAAGTCGCCGGAGACCGCCGGGCCCTGGTTGCCCTTGAACGTCCTCGTACGGCCGTCCCCGTAGTAGACGGTCAAGGTCTTCGCGACCGAAGGGGCCTCGGTTTCGAGGCCGGGCTCGTCGTTGCGGACGCCGTCGTCGCCGATGGCCACGTCCCTGGCGCCGTCGCCGTCGAAGTCGCCGAACGCTGCCGACAGCCCCCGGTTGAGCTTGCGTCCCTGCTTGGACAGCCCGCGGGGCCCGGCGTCGAGCAGCCAGCCGGAGGTCTGCTCCCCGTCGTCGGGTCTGAAGACGACCAGCCCGGTCGTACGCCGCCCCTCGATCTTGTCCACGGTCATCCGCCAGAACTCATCCCCCGTCGGCGACGGCTGGACGCTCTGACGGGTCGACGCCCCCTCACGGCTGAACGGGCCGTACAGGACGATCAGGTTCCACTCGAATTGGCCGCCCGGTGACTTCGACGGCGACGGCCTGGACACGGCCACGTCGGCGTTGCCGTCGCCGTCGAAGTCACCGGCCACGGCCCGGTTCGCCGCTCCCCCGGCCCCCTTGGCCCCTTCGGGCAGCGGTAGGCGGGTCGGAGGCGTCCTGGCGTCGATGCCACGCGGGCCGCCCCAGAAGATGTGCGGGCCCGAGTTCTCGCGCTCGTTCGGCCGGCCGTATCCCATGATGTCCCCGAAGCCGTCGCCGTCGAGGTCGGCTTCGCTGCTCGGGCGCATCAGCCAGGAGTAGAACACATCCGACGGGACGATCGTCTTGTTCCGACCGTCGAGGCCCCGGGGTGAGCCGTAGATGACGGCGAGGTAGTGCACCTGCTTACTGATCAGGTCCACCTCGACGACCAGGTCGGCCCGGCCATCGCCGTTGAGGTCGTCGGCACGCCGCTTGCCCTCGGCCACGCGAGGCGTGGACGTCGGCGGCGCGGCGGTCGTGAGAACGGGGGAAGCCGTGGGAACGGGGGAAGCCGTGGGTGTTGTGGTCGGGGGCCTCGGCTCGTTGCCACAGCCCGCCAACAGGAGGATCAACGCCAGGTACACCCTTAACGGCATGAACACGGAGCCTACTCTCGCGCGTTCGCCTGGGTGACCCGCTTGCGCTCGGGTGAGCGGTGGTGCCGAGCACGCGGACGCGCCTGGTAGCGAGCTCGATGACGGCCAGGATGTGGCTGGCGTTGCCCGTTCAGGGTGAAGATGTACGGGGTCGGTTAGCGCAACTCGTCTCGGGCTGCGTCGAACAGTTGCTTTCGCAAGCGATGGAACTCATTCTGCTCTGGCAACACTTTCCGCTCGCGCATCAGGACCAGGTCCGCGAAGCTGCCCATGCCGCCGGAGAGATTGAGTACGTGACGGACCGCGTACTGGAGCAGTTCGGGCGAGTCGCGGTCACGGGCCTCGTCGACCTCCAGGAGGTGGCGCCTCAGGGCGTCGGCCCAGCCGGTTTCGCCGACGCCGACGAGCAGCTCGATCAGGGCGACCAGCACGTTGTGCAGGCGGTCTTCCTCTAGTGAAGTGGCCATGAGTTCAACACCTCAACTCCGGGGATGTTCCAAGGTTCTCGGATGTAGACCTGATCGGTGCCGCCCATGTACCAGGAGCCTTGGTTCGCGACTTCTCCTTCGAAGACTCGCGCACCCGAGGGGATCTTGATGGCGTAGCCGGTGTTTACGATGCACTCCTTGCCGTCATCCCATACCGGCGGAAGTGCCTTGTCGATACGCGTCTGGATCGCCCCCACCGGTCTCTGCACGGAGTAGTACTCTCCCAGTTCCCTCGCCGTGTTGCCGGCCCGATAGAGGACGGTGTCCTCCGTCAGGATGCGGGTTGTGTAGCGACTTCCCGTGAAGGTGGCGGCGGTCACCGGGTCCAGGACGTCATCCCCGCCCCGCACGCCGTAGGGGGCCAGGCCGAGAGGGTCGGCGGTGGTGATCGGGTTGTGTACGAACGCGTACGGGTTCGGGCCTGGTGCCAGGCCGAGCGGGTCGCTGCTGATGTAGTGGGCGGTGGCCGGGTCGTAGTGGCGGAAGAGGTTGTAGTGCAGGCCGGATTCGGTGTCGGCGTACTGGCCGGGGAAGCGCAGCGGGCAGTCGGCGCCGGTGGACAGGGTGCCGAGGTCGGTGCCCCATAAGGTGGGGCGGGTGCGCCAGGCCACGCCTCCGTCGGGAGTGATCAGTTCGGTGGGGGTGCCGAGCAGGTCGGTGGCGATGGCGTAGAAGGCCTGGTCGATCTGCTCCTGCGGGATGCGTTCCGTCTGAGTGAGGGGACGGTGGGTGCCGGGTTCGAAGTCCCAGGTGGTGGTGCGTTCGGTGGTGGTCTGTTCGGCGATGATCTGGCCGTCCCAGACGAAGTCGACGCGGCCGGTGCCGTCGGCTCGTTCCTTGGCGATCCGGCGGCCCAGGGCGTCGTACAGGTAGCGCCAGGTCTGGCCGTCCGGGGTGCGCACCTCGGTCAGCCGATCGTCGGCGTCCCAGGTGTAGTGCCAGGTACGCGGCCCGTTCGACAGGCCTTTGCGGCGGCGCGCGATGACCCTGCCCTGGCCGTCGTACTCGTAGCGGTCCTGCCCGGCCCTGCGGATCAGGGTGCCGGTGTAGGCGCGCTCGCCCTGATCCGATGAGGGGGTGGCCCAGGTGGCCCGGGTGATCTGGCCGGCCGGGTCGTAGGCGTAGCGTTCGTCGAAGCCGTTGCCGTGTACCGCCGTGACGCGGCCGGCGGGGTCGAGGTCGAAGCGGCGGCGGCCGGACAGCAGGTCGTCGATGGCGCTCACGTGGCCGTCGGCGCGGTAGTCGTAGCTGCGGCGCTGGCTGACGTGGCGGGAGACGCTCCAGGTGTGGGTGCGCAGGCGGGAGTCGGGGTCCCATTCGCTGGACAGGGTCAGGCCGGGGCCGATCTGGCGGGTGATCTCCCGACCCGCCGGGTCGTGGACGAAGTCGATGGTGTGCCCGCCGGTGTGGAGGGTCTGGGGCAGGTCGCGGTGGTCGTACTCCCAGCGGCTCTGCGCGCCCGAAGGAGTGCGGCGCAGCACGCGGCGGCCGAGCCGGTCGTAGACCGTGGTCACGGTGGCGCCGTTGCAGGTCTCGGCGATGACCCGGCCCTGCTCGTCACGGTCGAGGCGCAGGTCGGCATCGGCGTTGACGGCCCTGGTCAGGTGGCCGAGCGCGTTGTACTCGAAGGTGGACACCCGCTCGCCGGAGCGCTGCTCGGTGATCCGGCCGAGCAGGTCGCGGGCGTAGCGGATGCTCTCCCCCGCACCGTTGACGCGTTCGACGAGTTGCCCAGCCACGTCGCGGCGGTAGGTGAGGCGGCGGTCGTTGAAGTCGGTCTCGGCCACCAGGCCGCCGGCCGCGTCGTAGCCGTAACGCCAGACCAGGCCGTGCGGATTGCTCACCGAGACGAGCCGCAACTCGGTGTCGTAGCCGAAGCCAAGCCGGGCGCCGTCGGGGGTGATCTGTGCGGCGGGCAGGTCGAAGGGGCCGATCTCGGTACGGGTGACCTGGCCGAGCGGGTCGGTGTGCTCGATCTGGTTGCCCTCGGCGTCGTACCGCCAGCGCTCGGTGGCGCCACCCGGCAACGTTCGGGCGGCGAGCCGGCCCTCCACCGTCCAGGCGTAGCGGCAGGTGTTGCCCAGCGGATCGGTGACAGTGGTGATCCGGCCGAAGGCGTCGCGCTCGTAGCGGGTGCTCGCGCCCGACGGGTCGGTGACCGCCACCGGCAGCCCCGCCGGGTCGCAGTCCACGCTCCAGGTGTGGCCCAGCGCGTTGGTGAAACCCGCCAGGCCGCCGTGGGAGTGATAGGCGTACTGCGTGTCGTCCCCGCGCTCGGTGAACAGGTTGCCCCGCTGGTCGTAGTCGAGCACGTGTGTACGGCCGTCGAAGTCGACGATGGTGACGGCCAGGCCGAGCTGGTCGCGGACCAGGCGGGACACGGCGCCGTCCGGGCGGACGATCGAGGTCGGCAGACCGTGCCCGTCGTAGGTGTAACGGGCTGTGCGGCCCCGCGGGTCGGTGCGGGCCAGCAGGTGGTCGTAGCGGTCCCATTCATAGGAGGTCTCGTGCCCCAGCGGGTCGATCTCTCGGACGACCTGGAGCTGCTCGTTGTAGTGGTACGTGGTGGTGTGGCCGAGCGAGTCGCGGGCCACGGTCACGCCGTCGCCATAGTCGATCTCGACGTCGAACACGCCATCGGTGCCCGTGCCGCGCATGCAACGGCCCTGCTCGTCGTAGGTGTAGGCGTACCAGCAGCCGATCCGATCCACCCAGCGGGTCATCCGGCCCTGCTCGTCGTAGCTGAAGCGCAGGGGCAGGCCGGAGGAGTTGATCACCTCGATGAGGTTGCGGTGCTCGTCGTAACGGTAGGCGATGAGGGTCTGGCCGGCCTCGCGCAGCCGGATCGACACGATCAGGCCGGCGTGCGTCTCGATGTCGAGGTGGTAGCCGCCGGAGTGGATCACCTCGGCGAGCACGCCGCCGGCGTAGCGCAGGTCGATGCGGTTGCCGTTGCGGTCGCTGATCGCGATGAGCGGCAGCACGTCGCCCACGTCTTCTTCCACCGCGGTGAAGTGCAGCATGTGGCCGGTGGCGGGATCCGTCACCTGATACCCGTCGCCGTCGCGGGCCAGCATCAGCCGCGGCCCCTCCTCCGGCAACACCACCTCATCCGGCCCCGGATGCGCGAAGCTGAGCAGCGCGCCACTGGCCAACGCCAGGCACACACCCCGGTCGTCGATCTCCAACCGCTGGTCAAAGGTGGAAGCCCAGGACGGCCCGAACCACCGTCCGGCCCGATAAGTCGACAGATGGGCACGTTCGAGAACCAGCGGCAGCACGCCGGGCAACTCGAAGTCGCTCTGAGGCAGCAATACCGTGCCGGTCGGGAAGTACACCGGATCCTTGCTGAAGAACTGCTTGGTCTTCTGCCACGCCGTGCCCGCCGCCGTCGACGCCCGACCCGCCCCGCCCCCCAGCGCCCCGCGCAGCCCCGCACCCCTGACCGCCGTCGCGCCTGCCGGGATCCCGGCGCGGAACAACCCCATCGCTGTACCGCCCCCGGCCCGCACGCCCGCCGCCAGCCCGCCCAGCGCCGCAACCGCCTTGCCGCCCTGGGCCAGCAGCCCCACCTGACGGCCACCCGGGATCACGCCGATGCCGTCCAGGACGACCTGGCCCAGACCCGCCTTGCCCTGCCGGTACTTGTTCAGCGAGTCGGCGAACACCACCGCCCCGGCCACCACCGCCGCCCCGAGCAGGATCGCCCCCGCCACCCCACCGGTCCCGATGATCAGCACCGCGATGCCCGCCACCATCGCCACGTTGCGGGCCAAGTTCACAAAGTCATCCCACGACCGGAACGGAGTGGAGACCGTCTCCCACGCCTTCTCCAGCCACGACCTGTTCTGAATGCCGCTGCCTTCCAGCGCCCGCTCGATCTCACCGACCGCCCGCGACTCCGCATCCCCGCGCAACCCGGCCGCCTCATCAGCGATCCGCCGCGCCCGGCCCCGATCCGCCTCCGCGTTACGCGCCCGCGCCACCGCCGGCCGCACCGTCGCCTGCACCGCCGGATCGGCGGCCCCGATCGCCGACTCCACCTCGGCCAGACTGCCGGTGGTCGCCGAGCCGGGCAGCTGGGCCCGGATCTCACGCAGCGCGCCCTGGTACTGCTGCTCCGCCGTCTGTCCCTGCCGCAGCGCCGTTCCGGCCTGGGTCTTGGCCTGCTCCAGACTGCCGGCATAGGTGCTCAGCGCGCTTCCCGCACCGCGATAGGCCTTGGCCAGCTTGGCCAGCTCCCCGGGCAGCGTCTGCAGCGCCTCGGTGTATTTGGCCGCGTAGTCGCCACGCATGTTCAGCGCCGAACTGTTACCCGAGACCCCGTCCAGCCGGGCCGTATTGTCCTCGGCCAGCTTCGCCTGCTCCACCAGCCGGGTGGCCAACGCGCGGACCTGCGCCGGATCCCCCGGAGCAGGGTCGCCTGTCAGCCCAAGCGTCTCCCAGCCACCCGGCATGTGATCACCCGCTTCGCCGACCCCTGATGAGGTGTCGCGGGAATGTACGCAGCCGGCGAAGCTCGCAGTTCAACAACTGCCGTCATCGGCATAGATCGACCGCGCATCGACCGTCAACCCGAACCGGTCGTAACCGGGCCTGCCGAGCGAAATCCAGTGCCCGACAAGCGGACAACAGCGCCCAAAACCGCCGGTCGCGGAGCGGATGACGCCTAGTGTTCTACCGGGAGTAGGGCTGGCCGTACTCGGCGAGCAGGTCCGCGCTGAGCCGGCGGCGCTCGGGGGTGAGCGGGTGGGACCGAGGTATCCAGACGCTGCCGCGGTCTGGCGCCCGGTGGTCGCCCTCCACACCGTTGTGGGAAAGCGTCCAGATCAGGCCGTTCGGCTCGTCCAAGTAGGCCCTCGGTTCGTACAGCATGGAGGGGCCGGGCGGCCCCGGCGGAAGCGGGATCTTCGTCAGGCTGGTGAGGGACACCTCCGCCCACTCCTCGGGAGTCGGATTGCTGTAGTCGTCGGGGCCCTCCGGGCGCGGCCACCGCCACGTCTGGAGCAGGGACTCGGTGCGCTCGGCCAGGGCGCGGCGACGCGCTGCCGTGGCCGCCTCACGTTCGAGGACGGGTGCGGCTTCGTCGGGGGTGGCGGCGCGGACGATGCTCTCGTGGATTTCGTACCAGATCTCGTCGTCGGGGTCGTAGTCGCCGCGGCTCTGTGTGGCGAGGCCGACAGCGATGAACGAGATTGTTGCGTTGAGGTAGAACTCTCTTGTTTCGAAGCCGATCGCGTCGGTTGGCCGGGGCTCGCCCGGGCCGAGAAAAACTTTGACGCGAGCTGTCTCTCCCGCGGCGGGACCTGCCGGCATGTCCGGAATCCTGGGACTGTCTCCGGCGAGGATTCGCCAGGTGGGGGCGCTGTCCGGGTTGAACGGGTGGGGCGGGCACGCGCCTTCGCCGTGGGTGACGCGCCAGTAGCCGCCGGCGCCATGCACCTCGCCACTCCCGAAGGGGACGTCTTGCAGGCACTCGACGCACACACCGGGCCTGGCGTCGTCTGGAGCGGCGGGCGCGGCCGGGACGGGAGTGTCGCGGCACTGACCGTCCTCGTGCTTGACCAGCCACGTGCCGTACTGGCCGCGGGTCTGGTAGAGAATGCCTTCCCCCACGGGGACGGGGTGGCGGCAGTTGCCGCATGCCTGCTCATAATAGTTGTGCAGAGGTGGGCGAGGCGGGCATGTTGTGTGGCAGACGCGGGCCCGGCCTTCGACCTGCATCAGCCTGCCCTCACCGGCCGGGACTTCGAAGCGGCACAGGTGGCAGTCCTCAGCGCGGGTGTTCGGCCGGGCCGGGCCGGAGCTGAGCATGAGCGGCCTGTATCGCCGCGGCTTGAGCGTGGCGACGTGGCCGGAGATGTCGGCCAGGACCTGAGGATCGATGGTGCCCGCCGGGTTGGTCCACGTCCTCAGCTCGGTGAGCGGGGCGTCCTCAGCGTCGGACACCTGGTGAAGGGTGACGATCGCGGCGCCCCCTGGGGCCTTGTCGAACATGACGACGAGCTCGCCGGCTGCCAGGGCGTAGACGGCCCCGCGGTCCAGCCAGTCGCCTTGCAGCGCGGAGCCCTCTCCGGCGGCGTCGGCGTTGACGGCGTGCACAGTCTTGGCCCACGACTCGGCGGGGGGCTCGATCGGGTCAGGGATAAGGGTCCTCATGGTGGTCCCTTCCGACAGGCGGAATGTCTCGAGGATCGCGCGACGGTCGCCGTCGCGTCCAGGGCTGCGCCGCCGCCAAGGGCGCTCCCGAGATCAACAGGCCTCCGGTCCTGACGGCTGCCGGCACCGTCACCTCAAGCGACCGAGACCAGGCATGGATGAAACACGCATGGTGCTGGCGTTGAACCTCTTCGTAGGAGAGTTGGCCGACCTAGGGACGGATGACATGCCTCTTGAGGGTGAGTACGAACCCAGCGCTGCGCAGTGGGTACGTGAGCAAGTGGAGCTGTACGAGAACTCCGGCGGTACCAAGGGCACGACCTTGAGGGACACGGGATGGCCCGTCATCGTGATGACCAACCTGGGCGCCAAGAGCGGCAAGATCCGCAAGACGCCGCTGATGCGGGTGGAACATGAAGGCCGATACGCCGTGGTCGCCTCGCAGGGCGGCGCTCCCCAGCACCCCGTCTGGTACTTCAACCTCAAGTCCGAGCCCCGTGTGGAGCTTCAGGACGGCCCGGTCAAGCAGGACATGAGGGCTCGTGAAGTGACCGGCGCGGAGAAGGCCGAGTGGTGGCAGCGTGCGGTGGCGGCTTATCCGCCGTATGCCGACTACCAGAAGAAGACGGATCGGGAGATCCCAGTGTTCGTACTGGAGCCGGTCGAGGACTGATCGCAGGAAGGCCTGCCCCACTGCACGCGTGCCACCGCCGCCGGCACCCGTGAATCCCGCGCGCTCGCCGTCCCAGTGGGGCTATGGGAGAGAGGTTCCCTGCACGGCCTGGATGTCCAGCTCGACCTTCACCATCGCGCCGACCAGGTTGATTCCGGCCCGCACCACCTGGTTGTACGTCATCGCGAAGTCCTCGCGACGCAGCTCGGTCTCGGCGTGGAAGGCCGCCCGCAGGCCGCCCCACGGGTCCGGGCCGGTGCCGAGGTAGGCCAGGTCGAGGTCCACGGGCCGCGACACCCCGGCGAGGGTGAGCGTCCCGTGGACGGTCCACCGGTCGGGGCCCGCGGGGCTGAGCCCGGTGCCGCGGTAGGAGATCATCGGGTACGACGCCACGCCCAGGAAGTCGGCCGAGCGCAGGTGATCGTCCCTGGTGGCGTTGCCCGTGTCGATCGAGGCGGCGGCGATGTCGGCGGCCACCGTCGAGCCCTCCGGGGTCGTGCTGACCTCGATCCGCCCGGCGAACTGCCGGAACCGCCCGCGTACGGTGCTGAGCCCGAGGTGCTGGGCGGTCGCCGCGATCGTGCAGTGGGCCGGGTCGAGCGTCCAGAGGCCGGGCGGCGGCAGGTCGTCGCCGCCCTGCCTGGCCAGCACCACAGTGCCCAGCTCGGCCACGCCCGAGGCGGTCACGATGGCCGTCAGCGCGGCCGGCGCGTAGCCGATCGCGGTGGCGACGGCCGTGTACACGCCGGGCGCCAGCGGGCCGCCCGACACGATTCCGTCGGCATCGGCCTCGGCCCGCACGACCTGCTGCCCGGACGTGTCCGTCACCGTGACGACCGCGTGCTGCACGGCCCATCCGTCCTTTGTGCGGACCGCGGCACGCAGGCCCCGCCGACCGGTCGAAAGGCCCTGCTGCCTGTGCTGGCTGGTGTCCATGGTGCGTGCTCCTGCTCTCCCCTGCTCGTACGTCCGGAGCAGTGCTTCGTTCGGAAATCTGGGACGGTCAGTCCTTGTGGGCCAGCCACAGATCGCGGTCGTCGTCGTCCCTGCCGTTGATGGTCACGGTGTCGGCGATGGGCGGGTAACCGGTGGCGATGAGGGTGTACTGGCCGCCGGTCAGGTCGGCGAAGGCGTACGCGCCGTCGTCCGCCGTGGTCGTGGTGCCGACCACGTTCCCGGCCGCGTCCAGCAGCGTCACCCGGGCGTCGGCCAGCGGGGCTCCTTCGCGTACCCGTACGGTGCCCCGGATCCGGGTGCCCGGCCGCAGCTCGACGTCCTGCCGGGTCTGGCCGGCGCCGTGGGTCTCGACGAAGACGGCGGTCGGACGGTAGGAGTCGGCGCTGACAGCGAGCGTGTAGTTGCCTGCAGACACTCCGGAGAAGGAGTACGTGCCGTCCGGATCGGTCGTGCTCGTGGACAGCACCTCGCCGCGGACGTCGGTGAGTACGAGCACCGCGCCGCGCACCGGCTTCCCCTCCAGGTCGCGTACGGTGCCGATGAGCTTGCTCGATCCGGCGAGGATCAGATTGAAGTCGAGCGGCTGCTCACCCACGACGAGCGTGGCCACCTGCGGATCGCGGTGGGCGGCGGAGGCGATCAGGACGTAGGTGCCGGTGCCAGGCGCCCAGATGCTGTAGCCGCCGTCGGCCAGGCTCATGGCCCTGCCGAGCTGGTGGCCGTGCAGGTCGATCAGGGTCAGCGTGGCATGGCCGACCGCCTGGCCGTCGTCACCGCTGACGAAGCCGCGGATCTCGACCGCGCCCTCCGGCCGGGCCGCGTACGCGCGCTGGGGCTCCTCTTCCAGGACGGCGGCGGCCGGATGGGTGGTGGGGGTGTGGTGCGGGGCCGCAGCGGCGGCGGCCGGGTTGCGGCGCGGCACGAAGGCGGCGAGCAGGAAGGACAGCAGGGCGGCGCCGGCGCCGATGGCCAGCACCACGCGGAAGCCGTCCTCGGAGGGCAACTCGGCGGGCCCGAACCGGGTGGTCATCTCGGCCAGGATGACCCCGGCCACGGCGCTGGACACGGAGGTGCCGATCGCGCGCATCAGGGTGTTGAGGCTGTTGGCGGCGGCCGTCTCGGAGATCGGCACCGCGCCCATGACGAGGGCGGGCATGGAGGCGTACGCGAATCCGATGCCGGCCCCGATGACGCAGGAGACCAGGACGAGCTGCCAGACCTCGGACATCAGCACGATGTTGAGGCCATAGCCGGCGGCCACGATGATCCCGCCGAGCATCAGCGTCACCTTCGGCCCGTAGGCCGCGGACACGCGGGCCGCGATCGGCGCCAGCAGCAGCATGACCACGCCGGACGGCGCCATGACCAGGCCCGCGGCCAGCATCGACTGGCCGAGCCCGTACCCGGTGGCCTCGGGCAGCTGGAGGAGCTGCGGCAGCACCAGCGACATCGCGAACATCGCGAAGCCGAGCATGATGGAGGCGAGGTTCGTGAACAGCACCTGCCGCCGCGCGGTGGTGCGCAGGTCCACCATCGGCTCCCGGGTACGCAGCTCCCACCAGCCCCACAGCAGCAGCACCACGACCGCCGCGGCGAACAGGCCGATGGTGAGGGGGTCGCCCCAGCCCCAGTCGGCGCCCTTGGAGATGGCGAGGAGCAGGGACACCAGCGCGCCGGACAACCCGACGGCGCCGACGAAATCGAAGCGCCCGCCGCTGCGTACCGCGGATTCGGGCACGAGCGTCAGCACCAGGATGAACGCGACGACCCCGAGCGCCGCCGCGGTCCAGAACAGGACGTGCCAGTCGAAGTTCTCGGCGATGAGGGCGGCGGCGGGCAGGCCCAGCGCGCCGCCCACGCCGAGCGAGGCGCTCATGGAGGCGATGGCGGAGCCGAGCCGCTCGGCGGGCAGTTCGTCACGCATGATGCTGATGCCGAGCGGGATGACGCCCGCGGCCAGGCCCTGCAGTGCCCGGCCCACGATCATGAGTGTCAGGGAGTCGCTGAGACCGCACAGGACGGAGCCTGCGATCAGCAGGAACAGGCTGACCAGCAGCATGCGCCGCTTGCCGTACATGTCACCCAGCCGCCCCATCACCGGCGTGGCGGCGGCGCTGGCGAGCAGCGTGGCGGTGATCGCCCAGGTGGCGTCGGCCGCCGAGGCGTGCAGCAGTGTGGGCAGCTCGGGTACCAGCGGGATGATCAGGGTCTGCATCAGCGCCACCGCGATCCCGCTGAAGGCGAGCACCACCACGAAGGTGCTCGCCCGTGGCGGGCTCGCCGCGTGCGCGGCGTGGGCCGGGTTGTCAGTCATGCGGGAAGCCTCCGTTGCGCGGGGAATTCAACGTCCAGAAATTAAGTCAATCAGTTGAGTTAAGATTAGCAGCGGAGATCTGGTCGCTCATCGCGGGATCAGGTTTGGCGAAGTTCACAACGCGGCGAGATCATGGTGAACGGACTCAGGTGAGATGGTGACGATGACCGACAGGACCGCGCGTGCCGAGCGCGTCGAAGTGACCCGTGACCACATCCTGACGGCGGCGGAGCGGCTGTTCGCCGAGCACGGCGTGTTCTCCGTGTCCAACCGGCAGATCAGCGAGGCCGCCGGGCAGGGCAACACCGCCGCGGTCGGCTACCACTTCGGCACCAAGACGCACCTGGTCCGCGCGATCGTGCGCAAGCACAGCGAGTCGATCGAGGGGCGACGCGCGCAGATGGTGAGCGCGATCGGCGGCTCCGACGACGTACGCGACTGGGTCTCCTGCATGGTGCGCCCGGTCACCGAGCACCTCGCGCAACTCGGCTCTCCCACCTGGTACGCCCGCTTCCTCGCGCAGGTGGGCACCGACCCCGCGCTCTACGCGATCACGGCCGCGGAGAACCACGCCTCCTCCGCGCTGCGACGGAACATCGAGGGCTTCAACCGCTGTCTGCCCGCGCTGTCCCCCACCGTGCGTACCGAACGGGGCGAGATGACGCGCCAGCTCGTCCTGCACACCTGCGGCGTCCGCGAACGGGCACTCGCGGAAGGCGCCTCCACCCCCCGCAAGAGCTGGCACGACACTGCGACCGGGCTGGTCGACGCCCTCGTCGGGCTGTGGCTGGCACCCGTCACGAGCGACTGACGTTCACCAGCCCATCACGAGCGACTGACGTTCACCAGGCCATCACGAGCGACTGACGTTCACCAGGCCGTCATTCGACGGCCGCGCATTGACCCGCTACCGGGTCAATGCGCGGCAACGGGCTCAGTCCAGCCAGCGGCCGACGCCACGCACGGTGACTTCAAGCAGCTCTGCCGGGTTCGCCGGGTCGGGATAGTAGATGATCATGGTCGTGCCGGCCGGAAGCAACATCTTGATGGCTTGGACGCACCCCGCCACGACCTGCCGCAGCTGATCGGGGGCGGTGTCGTCGATCGGCGCCGCGTCACAGACACCGCCACGATTGTTCATGACCAGCCGCAGCGTGTTCTCACGTAGCGCCACTGCCTTCGTGGCCACGCGATAGGCGAGCTGTGTCTCGAGCTGCGTCGCCGGGGGTGCGATGGGCAGGCCGAACTCCTGCCCGTACAGCAGGCCGAGGCGCTGTTCGAGGGCCGTCAGGTCGTCGTGCAGCCCGCTTTCGACCGTATAGTTCGCCCATTTCGCGAGATCATCGACTGGCGGCAGGCTCGCGATCGGCAGGCCGTTCGCATTGAGCACCCGGCCGGACTCGTCGACGAGATAGCCCTGGTTGTTCAGCTTCTTGATCGACTCGCTCACGTCCTTGAGCTGTTGCGCGGTGTCCGCGTACGGGCACTGCCCTCCGTCCATGACGCATCCGATCGGAAGAATGCGCAGGAGTGAGGTCGCCAGATCAGTCTCGTGAATCGCCGAGAGGATCGTCCGGTCGGACAGGTGATCGCGCAGGTACATCGTCCCCCAGACCGAGTTGTACTGCGCGAACCGAAGCTCCTCCGGGACGAGCGACTCCACGAAGGTTCCCTTCCACTGGCTCGAGTATTTGTCCCAGTCGGGATTGGTCTGGTCCAGGAGCCCGGTGACGCAGTCCGAGAAGTTCTCCTTCATGCTCGCGGAGCCGCCCACGCCGAGGGACTTGCAGGTCTTGACCACATTCCACTGGGAGGCGGCGTTGATCAGGTCCAGTCCGGTCAGGGCCATGTACTCCTCGGCTAGGCGGTGGGCTTCGGTCTCCCGGTCGGAGATCCCCCTTGCCGCGAAGGAGAACAGAGGACTCAGGACGACGGACATGCAGGCGTCCTGGGCCTTGCCGACGAACTGCTCCCTGCAGTGCTTGATTCGTTCCTGGGCGTAGCCGTCCGGGTCGTGGAGCGGGCCCTTGGGGTCGTTGAGAATCTTGTCGACGTAAGCGTTGCAGTCGTTGTATCCGGGCAGGCCGTCCTCGGGCCCCCACTTGCAGTGTCCGTACCACTCGGCCTTGAGATCAGCCAGACGCTTCCTGGCCTCTTCCTGATAGAAATCGAACACCTCGGCGGCTATGCGAGCCGCTTCTGACGCGCTCCTGCCCGCCAGGATCTGCGCCCCGTACGCGGCGTCGTAGGCGGCGAAGGCGCTGGCCGCGTCCTGTGCCGCGGAAACAGCCGAGGCGCGTGCCCAACGAGCCGAGAGTGACGCCTTCCCGGCCGACTGCTGGGCCTGCTTGGTCGCGTTGGCGGCGGTGCGGACGGACTCCGCGGCTCGTTCCGCGGACGCGGCGGCGTCGCGGGCGTGGGCGACGGCCTGGATCGCGAACGTCCGCGCCTGCTCGGCCGCCCTCCCTGCGTCGTTCGCGTAACCGATGGCCTCCTCCGCCGCGCCGCGGGCCTCTGCCGCCGCGGCCTGCGCGGTGCGCGCGAAATCGACGGCGCGCTGCGCGATCTGCGAGGTCTCGATCATCAAGGAGGAGGCGATGTAGTTGTGCGTCGCGGTCGCGTAGTCGCGTTCGGCCGCACGGTGCCGGTCCACCTCCAGGAACTCGACCTGCATCGACGTCGTGCCGGCGAGGGCGATCTGGGCGCCGTTTCGCACCTCCGTACCGTAGGAGTCGTCCCCGGCGATCGCGCCGACCTTCGACCGGACGTCGATCGTGTACGTGGTGTTGTGCGTCACCTCCAGGAATCTCTTGAGGGCGTCCGGGTCGTCCGAGCGCAGGGCGAGGTTCGCCGCTTCCTCGGTCTGCGCGCTGCCGGCGCCGCGGGCCTCGGCGAGGATCCGCCCGACCTGCTCGCGTTCCTCGGCGGCGAGTTCGGGGTAGTCCGGGTCGTTGAGGAACGCGACGACGCCGGTCCACCCGCCGTCGAGAACGTGCTGAGCGGCGGCCCTCATGGCCGGCGTGCCGGTGACCATGAGACCGGTCAGCGTGGTGCGGTCGTCCTGCTCTTCGGCGGCGGCGAGCCCGCTCTTGACGAAGGCGAGGACACGGACGGGTTCGTCCTCACCGAGCGCGGTCACGGCCGCCGAGCTGGTCCACGTGCCGGGCACCGTCGCGAAGTATCGGGCCACCTGCCGTGCCTTGCCGACCGCCAGGACCGGATCGGCCTGCTCGGCCGCGGCCTCGGCGATCAGCGCGTCGATCTGCGGAGTGTGATATTTGCTCATCGGCACCGCGAAGCCGCGAGCATCTCCCAATTTGGCCTTGGCGGCTTCCTGGCTGACGTGCCGGGCGAAGGACAACTCGAGCTCGAACTCGTCCTTGAGCCGTTGGGCGTCCGCCTCACGCGCCGCTTTGTACACGGTTTGGGCCGTCTCGGCCGCCGTCAACGCGTCCTCCGCCGCGTGGTAGGCATTGTTCGCGTGCTGCGTCGCCAGCTCGGCCGCGTTGACGGCGCTGCCCGCGTGCCGCGCCGCGCTCGCCGCGGCGCTCGCCGAGGCCTCCGCGTAGGACACCGCGCGCGTCGCGGCATCGCGGGCCTTGCCGGCGGCGTCCTTGGCGATGTCCGCCTGACGCACCGTCTCCACGGTGGCGCGCTTCGCCCGGTCCGCGCTCGCCTTCGCCCGCGAGGCCGCGGCGAACGCGGCCTTCGCCTCGGCGCTGGACTGCCCCGCATAACGGCCGGCGGCCTCGG
>NZ_JBHSPA010000094.1:189644-191867 GCF_042656245.1 Nonomuraea insulae | reverse complement strand
GCTACGACCGCCCTAGATCACTACTAGATTCGCCAACAGTGTCCTCCGAGGACGCGACCCGTTGGCCTGGCTTGACGCAACCCAGCGTGGGCGAGCACACGGGACTTGCTGACCTGCGGGAACCGTGTTGACGCCGGATTCCGTTCCAAATCTCTTTCCGGCCGCAATTTCAGCCGATGCAATCTCCGACTAGTTGACATGCGCGGCTGTCCAATGGACGGCGTCCCAGGTGGCCGCGCTGGTTGGAGCGGGCAGTTGCGGTCTCTGAACGAGAGTAGTGGCCTCGACGCAGGGCCGCCTAGGGGCGGTTGACCTGCGACGCTTGCCAGGCGATTACATCTGATGAAGAATCCCTTCGTTCAATGCAAAGTGACGGAGGGTGCTGGAGCGATGACTGATAGCGGTCTCATTCCGGGCGCGGCAGGCCTCCATCTGGTGGACGGCCTGCCGCTGCTGCGCCCCGACGAGCAGGTCTTCACCGCGATGCTGGCCGGCCGGCGCAACCAGCAGCTGGCCAGGAACCTGGCGTTCGGCACGATCGATGGGCGGGAGAACACGGTACGGGCCTTCGCCCGGCACGCCGACGCCTTCCCCTGGCGCTGGACGCCGCTGATGGTGGATGAGTGGTGCGGCGACCTGCGTTCAGTCCACCACCTCAAGCGGTCGACGCTGCGCAACTACCAAGAGGCGGTACGCAGCTTCTGTTCCTACATCACCGACCCGGCCTACGGCTGGCCGGCCGAGTGCGAGCAGCGCTTCGACACCCATCCCGTGCAGGTCTGCCACGAGTGGAACACCGCGGTGCACGTGGCCGAGGCCGAAGCCGACGCGGGCAAGCGCGCCTTCACGCGCCAGGAGCTGCAGGCCTTCTTCGATCACGCTGATGAGCAGGTCGACCGGGTACGCGAGGCCGGCCGCAAGGGCTGGCTGCCGATCTTCCGTGACGGGGTGCTGTTCAAGACCGCCTACGCCTTCGGCCTGCGCCGCAACGAGGCCCGCATGCTGGACGTCGTGGACTTCGGCCACAACCCCGACGGCCCGGAGTTCGGCGAGTACGGCGTCCTCTACGTCCGCCACGGCAAGGCCCAGAAGGGCTCGCCGCCCAAACGCCGCAGCGTGCTGACCGTCTGGCCCTGGGCGGCAGAGATCTTAGAACAGTGGGACACCGAGGTCCGGCCCCTGTTCACCACCTGCGAGGCGGGCGCGCTCTGGCCCTCCGAGCGAGGCCCGCGCATCGGCTTCTCCCAGATCAACACCCGCTTCGCCGCCTACCGTGACGCGCTCGGCCTGGACCGGGCGCTGGACTTCCACTCCTTCCGCCGCTCCTACGTCACCCACCTGATCGAGGACGGCTGGGACGCCCGCTTCGTCCAGGAGCAGGTCGGCCACGAGCACGCCTCCACCACCTCCATCTACACCTGCGTCTCCTCCGACTTCCGCACCCGCACGCTGCGCCGGGCACTGGACGCCACCATGGACGCCGCACTCAAACCCTCCCGGAGGAAACGATGAAACGCCAGGTCAGCTACCAATGGCGGCTGCGCGAGACAATGGCCGCCCACGGCATGTTCGCCGCCACCGACCTGACCCCGCTACTGGCCGAGCGCGGCATCACCCTGTCCTCGGTGCAGGTCTGGCGACTGGTCACGCAGACCCCCGAACGGCTGTCCCTGCCCGTGCTGGCCGCCCTCTGCGACATCTTCGGCTGCACCCCTGACCGACTCATCGCGACCAAGGCCGAAAACGCCCCCGCGCGTCGCACCGCCACCGACCCCGGCGACGTCACCGAACTGGCCCCAATCCGGCCCAAGCGGGCCCGGATCCAGCCCGAGAAGTAACGCGTGCGCTCTCCCACCGCCGAGCAGTACGAGCGCTGGTACCTGCGCGACTGCGCCCGCTGCGGCCGCCACGCCGGCAAGGCCGCGAACTGGTCCGACGGGCCGATCTGCCGCACCTGCCTGGACAAGGCCACCCGCACCCGAGGCCGCTGCCCCGGTTGCGGCACCGACCGGCTCCCGCCCGGCCGCCGCCCAGACGGCACTCCGATCTGCCGCGACTGCGCGGGCATCACCCGCAACTTCTTCTGCGACCGCTGCGGATTCGAGGGCCGCCTGCACACTGGCCGACTCTGCGAGCGCTGCACCCTGGCCGACAAGGTCACAGCCACGCTCGACGACGGCACCGGCCGGATCAATCCCGCCCTCACCCCGCTGGCCGAGGCGC
>NZ_JBHSPA010000094.1:0-189507 GCF_042656245.1 Nonomuraea insulae | reverse complement strand
GAGCATGCCCGACCCCTGGAAGGGATGGATGTGGCTGCGCACCGCCCACGTCCAGGACCTCCTCACCGGCCTGGCCCGCGGTCGCATCCCCCTGACTCACCAGGCGCTTCACCAGCTCCCCAGCTGGCGGACCGTCGCCTATCTGCGCGACCTGCTGATGGCCTGCGGCGTGCTCCCGGCCATCGACAAGCAGCTCCTGCACACCGAAACCTGGCTCACCCACCGCCTCGCCGAACTCGACGGCCACGCGCACGAGCCGCTCCTGCACCGGTTCGCCACCTGGCATCTCCTGCCCGCCCTGCGCGCTCGCGCCGCCCGCCAGCCCCTCACCGCCAGCGTCCCCCGATTTGCCGGCGAACAGTTCACCTACGCCCAAGCCTTCCTGACCTGGCTCAACGAGCATGACCTTGATCGACGGCTGCCGCTCGCGAAGGTATTCCACCAGCAGGTCCCGAATCGGGCGGCACCGGATCGGATAGCGGTCCACGAGCTCTTCGATGCTCAGCTGGCCCAGGGCCTGGCCGAACGCCCGGATCGTGGCCGGGGCGTCGTCGGAGAAGACGCCCATCGTCCGCAGCCGCAGGTAGAAGTCGACCTTGTGCTGACCGCCGCGGACGTGGACCCGGCGGTGGGTGTCGAACAGTTCCACGCAGTCTCCGACGGTGATGTCCCGGATTCCGAGGCCCGGACCCCGCTGGAGACCCAGAACGCGATCAGGGCCCGGTCTCGGTTCGACGGCAGCGCAGCGAACAGCGTGTTGAACCATTCGTCCGGGATCGAGCGCGGGATGCGCCGTGGGACGCTGGGCCTGTAGCGACCCGTCTTCTCCGGCACCCAGGCGTCCATCGGGTCGTGGTGCGCGTGCGCGCGGCCGGAGCGACGCGCCAGGTCCAGCGGGAACAGGTTGAGCAGCGGCCCGGAGCCTGCATCGCGATGCAGATCGTAAAACCGCCGCAGCACCGTCTCGCTTGAACGACGGTCGAAGGGGCATAGCCCGGTCCTAACGTCGGCTTCCCAGTCACCGGATTCGGAGTTCCCGCGACCCGCGCCGATCGCCGCCGCGCCCCAGCAGTCGCCCTGGGCTTGACCGCGCCTTGGATCCAGCAGCTGAAGTCCCGCGCCTCCACACGCGTCGCCCGATCCCAGGCCACGTCGACGGCGTGCAGGAACCTTCTCTGCACCAAGCAAGAGGACACGCGGCGTTGATCGGGTCAGGTCCTCACCGGTTGACCGTCTCGCTGTCACATCTCGCGGCCCCGGTCGGTGCCGCGAGGCGATCGCGCAACGTCCTGTCATGCCGATGAGTGGACACCTGACTTTGGGTTGGCGCGGAAAGCCGCAGCTTGCAGGTTGGATCGAACCAAGATACTTTCGATACGAAACGGTATCGTAGCGGAAGTGAGGTGCGGGTGGGTACTTCGGAGTCCAGCGGCATGACTCAGCCCTCGGTGATGGGACGGCCACGGGATTCCAACTGTGACCTGGCCATGCTTGACGCGACACTGTCACTGCTGGCCGAGGTGGGATACGAGTAGCTCTCGATGGAGGCGGTGGCTGGGCGTTCCGGGGCAGCGAAGACGACGATCTACCGGCGGTACCGCGACAAGGCGGCGCTGGTCGCCGCAGCGGTCGAGCGCCGCGCGCCCGCGAAGCCCCCACAGCCTGAGGGAGAGAGTCTCCGGGAGGACGTGCATTCCCTGGCGGCATGGCTCGCGTGGAGCATCTCCGAACAGGACATGGGTCTGCTGGGGGCCCTGTTCGCCGGCATGCGCAAGGACGCGCGACTTGCCCAGGTGATGCGGCGGATCCTGCGGCGGGACGAGACCGCGATGACGGACAGACTTGTTCGCCAAGCGGCCGAGCGACTGGCGCCCGGGGCGGCAACGCTCTTTGCCGAGGTCGCACCCGCGGTGATCGTGCATCGCATCGTGGTCGTGGGCGAACCGTGCGACGCCGCCTTCGTTGCGCATCTCGTCGACGACATCCTCTTGCCACTCCTTTGCCGTACCTGAGCGTCCTCACACGCGATCCGGCCGACTCGAATCACTCGCAAACCAGGAGACGTGATGAAAGCAGTACGCTACGACCGTTTTTCAGGCATCGACGGGATCTACCTCGCGAACGTCCCCGAGCCCGTGGCCGGCCCGGGTGAAGTGGTCGTGCGGGTCGAAGCAGGTGCGCTCAACCCTGGGGCGCTGCCGGCGCTGCACGGCAGTTCGTACACGCCGGGCCGCGATCTCGCCGGTGAAGTCGTGGCGGTCGGTGCCGATGTGCTCGGTTTCACCACCGGTGACGCGGTGCTGGGCCGGCTCCAGAGCTGGGACGCCCATGCCCAGTTCGTCGCCATCCCCGCAGACCAGCTAGCGAGCAAACCTCAAGCCCTCTCCTGGGACGTGGCGGGCTCGCTCTACACCACACCGATGGCGGGCCTCGGTGCCATCCGAGCGGTTGAACCCCGGTCGGGCGAGACCATCGTGATCTCGGGCGCATCGGGCGGCGTCGGGTTCACCGCCGCCCAGCTCGCACTCCGTGCCGGAGCGAGGGTGATCGGTCTGACCAGCGACGCACATTTCGACCTGCTCCGCCACCATGGCATCGAGCCTGTCCAGTACGGCGACGGCGAACAGGATCGGATCCTCGCCATGACCGACCGAGCCGATGCCTTCATCGACGCCGTCGGTGGCGGCTACATCGACCTCGCCATCAACCTCGGCGTTCCGATAGACCGCATCGACACCGTCGTCGACTATCGCGGAGCGAAAGAGAAGGGCGTCAAATCTCTCGGAACGACCGATGCCGGCGGCTCCCCGGCACTGGCCGAACTGGCCGCCCTCGCCGCTACCGGCGACCTGCACATCCCCATCGCCGCAACGTACCCACTCACCGCCGTGCGCGACGCCTATCAGGCATTGGCCGACCGCAAGACCCACGGGCGCATCGTGCTGCACCCCCAAGATCTTGTCTGAACCACCCTCGTCCCACATCCGCTCATGCCGCATTGAGGACGCTTCGCCAGCTCGCAAGCGGGGGCCTCCCCCTGAGTGGTGGAGCCGGCCAACTCGCGGAGCACGGATTCGGTGGCGATGACCGCCTGCAGGCAATACATCCATTCATCCTCGCCTGGCCGCTGATCGCACCGCGATGCCGGGTATGCCGAGATCGACCGGCGCGACCCTGGCGAGTCGACGGGTCTGGTCTCGCTTCTGGCGCAGGAAAGACAGGGTGAGGTCGATTCCTTCGATCTCACCGAGCCATCCCTCTGCTTCGGCCCGGGCCCGGCGGGCCAGAAGGTCGACTTCGATCTCGTCGAGGCGGGGCGACATCCTCGGGTTAATGTTGATCATGGGACATCTCAGACAGGCGTGCTCATGCTGGCAAGGTGTCGAGTAGGGGCGTGCGCATCCTCCCAGCTCGACTTTGCGCTGGTCGAAGTGCTCCTCGAAACCAAGCCCTTCGGGTTCAGTGACCGATCTGTACTCGTCGGTTGGCCTGGCCTGGCGGCGCCGGTCGAGAAAACCCTGGTAGTGCCGGACGACGTCCTCGTTGAACACGTAGTTCATGGTTGTGGCGATCCAGGCGTGTCCTAACAGCTGCTGGATCGCGATCAGGTCCATCCCCGAGGTATAGAGCCGGGAGGAGCAGAAGTGCCGCAGGACGTGTGGGGTGACAACGTCCGGCCAGTCCGGCAGATGCGTCTGCGCTGCTCTGGCCAGCGCGGCGCGGATCGTCTCGTCCCCGACCCGCGCCGTGCTCCCATCGGTGTTCTTCCGCTCCGACAACAGCAGCGGAACGCCGGGCCTGGTGTGGTCGTCGCCGAACTGGCCCCACACGTCCTCGACGAACCAGCGCAGCGTCCCGCCCGCGTTGTTGATCAGGGGGGCCATCCGCTCACGCGGACCCGAGCCGCGGGCGCCCTTGCCGAGACGGACGTGGAGCTTGCCGAACCGGCCGAGGTCCCACTTGATGTCGGGCAGGTCGAGCTTGCAGGTCTCGTTGACACGCAGGCCGACGTCGGCCATCAACCGACAGGCGGTGAAGTTCCGGGCGGCGGGCGCGAACTTCCGGCAGGTCGCCAGTTCTTCCCGCCACCCAGCGAACAGCCTGCCGACCTGGTCGCTGGTCGGCGGGATGCGGAGCTTGGCCTGCTGGCGGCCGCGTGGCAGGTTCTTCTCGTCGATCGGGCATTCGACGATGCGGCCGGTCATCTGGTGAATCTCGATCTTGTGACGCAGTTCCAGGAACAGGTAGAACGTCTTCAACGCCTGAGCCCGCGCCAACCGCGTGCCTTCGCCGTGCTGCGCAGCACCTTGCCGAAGTAGACGTCGGCGTCAGCGGGTTCCATCTCCCATAGCGGCCGGCCGAACCACGCCCGCACCTGCTCCAAGTGCACCACGTCGGATGAGATCGTGCCGTCCGACAGCCCTGCGGCCGCCCGTGCCAGCACGAACCCGGCCAGCACATCGGTCTCCAGCGCTTCCAGGTCCTCAGCAGTGGCCGGAGCACGCGCCACCCGAAGATCTTTCACCACCGCCAGCGTCAACTCCGGCCTCCTCGCCTTCACCATCACAGCAAGACGAACGAGCAAGACGATAGACCTTCAGAATTCCTGAAATCTCATCAATGCTTGAAGAAGCCGGAGCGCCAGCACATAAGCCCAGGTCCTGCGGCTACAGAAGCCCAAGAGACTCGAAGCAACTCACGGGATATTTCTTACACGCGGCGGGATGGGCGGTGGGATGAGCGGCCACATCCCGGGCGCCGTCTGCATCCCGGTCGCCGAGCTGGCCGAGCGCATCAGCGAACTGCCCGAGGGCTGCGAGATCGTCGTGTACTGCCGGGGTGAGTACTGCGTGCTCGCCTACGACGCGGTCCGGCTGCTGACTGATCGTGGCCGCCGGGCGATCCGGCTCAGCGACGGCATGCTGGAGTGGCGGTTGTCCGAGCTGCCCGTCGAGGCCGGAGCACCGGCATGACCGCTCGCCCCGCCCCGCAGTCCCTCCCAGTGGCCCTGCCGCATCCGGGGCTGGTCGGCGGGCCGGTCTACCTCGACTACAACGCCACCACCCCCGTCGACCCGCGCGTGGCCGAGCAGATGGCGGCGCATGTGGGCGGCCTGTTCGGCAACCCCTCCAGCGGCCACGCCTACGGTGAACGACCCCGCGCGGCACTGCAGCACGCGCGCGAGCAGGTCGCCACCCTGATCGGCGCCCGCCCGAGCGAGATCGTGTTCACCGCGTCCGGCTCCGAAGCCGACCTGCTTGCCCTGCGCGGCGCGGTCCTCGCCTCCGGCCGCCCGCGCCCGCACGTGATCACCCAGGCCACCGAGCACCCGGCCGTCCTGGCAACCTGCCGCGCCCTGGAACGCCTGCACGGCGTCCGGGTGACGGTGCTGCCGGTCGGCGGCGACGGCCTGCTCGACCCGTCCACGCTGGCCGCCGCCGTGGACGAGGACACGGTGCTGGTGTCGGTGATGGCCGCCAACAACGAGACCGGCGCCCTGCAGCCGATCGAGGACCTCGCAGCGCTCGCCCACAGCCGCGGGGCGCTGCTGCACTGCGACGCCGCCCAGGCCGTCGGGAAGATCGGTGTGGACGTCGAGGCGCTGGGCGTGGACCTGCTCACCGTGGTCGGGCACAAGATGTACGCGCCCAAGGGCATCGCCGCGCTGTACGTCCGCGACGGCGTGGCCTTGGAGCCGGTCGTCTACGGCGGCGGACAGGAACGCGGCCTGCGCGCCGGCACCGAGAATGCCGCCCTGGCCGCCGCGCTCGGCACCGCCGCAGACCTGGCCGCCCGCGATCTGGCCGACGGCGAGCCCGCCCGCCTGGCCGCCCTGCGCGACGGCCTCCACCGCAGGCTGGCCGACGGCCTGCGCGGCCGGGTACACCTCAACGGCCCCCTCCAGGGGCGGCTGCCCAACACGCTGAACGTCAGCATCGACGGCGTCCTCGGCCACGAACTGCTCGCCGCCCTGCCCCAGCTGGCGGCCTCCACCGGCTCGGCCTGCCACAGCGGCACCCACACCCCCTCCCCGGTGCTGACCGCCATGGGCCTGGACGCCGATCGCGCCCTCGCCGCGGTACGGCTGTCCCTGGGCCGCTGGAGCACCCCCGCCGACCTCGACACGGCCGCGACCGCACTGATCAAGGCCGCCGCCTGAGCACGCCGACCAGTCCAGCGTGAACCCCACCCCGGCAGGAGAGGCATGAGCGACCACACCCCGCCCGAGAACACCCCGCCCGAGAACAACGTGCCTGGGGCCCACGCGGCTGAGGCCGCCGCGCCGGGCGTCATCGCCCGCGGCACCCAGGGGCAAGGACTGGCCACGCGCAGCGTGCACGCCGGCGAACGCCGTGATCCCGAAGGTGCCATCCACACCCCGCTGTATGCGCACTCCACGTTCGCGTTCGCCTCCACCGCCGACCTGCTCGACGTCGTCGAGGGCCGCAAAAGCGGCAACCTCTACACCCGCTACGGCCTCAACCCCATCATCCGCTCACTGGAGGACAAGCTCGCCGACTTGGAAGGCGGCCAGCAGGCCCTCGCCTTCTCCTCCGGCATGGCCGCCGAAGCGGCCATCTTCCTGGCCTGCGCCCGCACCGGCGAGCACATCGTATGCCTGGGCGACGTCTGCGGCGGCACCTTCGAACTGCTCGG
Organism: Nonomuraea insulae; assembly: GCF_042656245.1. Classification (NCBI taxonomy): domain Bacteria; kingdom Bacillati; phylum Actinomycetota; class Actinomycetes; order Streptosporangiales; family Streptosporangiaceae; genus Nonomuraea; species Nonomuraea insulae. Next base: position 182,850 of record NZ_JBHSPA010000094.1, on the reverse strand, counting down.
AGTCAATCTGCCGCAACTCGGCATCACCACCACCTTCCTGCGCGCCGACGAAGTGAGCCGGCTCGGCGAGGTGCTGACCGGCCGGACCCGGATCGTGTTCTTCGAGACGCCGTCCAACCCGACGCTGGACGTCTTCGACATCGCCGCGATCTCCGCCCAGGCCCGCCAGGCCGGCACGCTGACGGTCGTCGACAACACCTTCGCCACCCCGGTCAACCAGAACCCGCTGCAGCACGGCGCGGACCTGGTCATCCACTCCGCCACCAAGTACCTGGGCGGACATTCGGACCTGACCGCCGGCGCCCTCATCGGAGGGGCCGATCTGCTGGCCCCGGTGGCGATGTGGCGCAAGAACCTCGGCCAGGTCATCGCCCCGCAAGCCGCCGACCTGCTGGCCCGCTCCATCCGCTCCCTGCCGGTCCGGGTACGCGCGCAGAACGAGACCGCGGCCGCCCTCGCCGCCTTCCTGGCCGCCCACCCGCGCGTGCGCCGGGTGCACTACCCCGGCCTTGCCCCCGGGGAGGCCAAGAAGATCGTGGAGGCGCAGATGCGCGGCGCCGGCGGCATGCTCAGCGCCGTCCTGGACGCCACCGCCGAACAGACCGCCGCCGTGGTGGACCGGCTGCGCCTGTTCGCCATCGCCCCCAGCCTCGGCGGCGTGGAAAGCCTCATCACCCAGCCCATCACCACCACCCACCACGGCCTCGACCCCGGCGAACGCGCCCGCCGCGGCATCGCCGACAGCATGATCCGCCTGTCGGTCGGCCTGGAAGACGCCGACGACCTCATCGCCGACCTCGCCCAAGCCCTCGACGCCCCCTGACCGCTGCGACAGCACCGCACCCGCGAACCACCGCCGCCCAGCGGCCCGGCCTGGCCAGCTCTGCGGAGCAGGCCAGACGGCCCGGGCGGCGGCCCCCTCAGCGAAAGAACCACCCTTGTGACCAGCACCACCCCTGCCCCGCCCACCACGACATCCCCGCAGGCGCAGCGCCGCATCCTGACCGTTCTGGTCATCTCCCAGATCCTCAGCGGCGCCGGACTGGCGGCCGGCATCACCGTCGGCGCCCTGCTCGCCCAGGCCATGCTCGGCTCCACCGGCCTGGCCGGAGTCCCGAGCGCCCTGTTCACCGCCGGCTCCGCCCTGGCCGCCGTCGCCGTCAGCCGCATCTCCCACCACCGCGGACGCCGCCCCGGCCTGGCCGCCGGCTACTTCACCGGAGCCATCGGCAGCGCCGGCATCATCGCCGCCGCCGTCACCGGCAACGCCGTCCTGCTGTTCCTGGCCCTGTTCGTCTACGGCGCCGGCAGCGCCACCAACCTCCAAGCCCGCTACGCCGGCGCCGACCTGGCCAGCCCGGCCCACCGCGGACGCGCCGTGTCCACCGTCCTGGTCGCTACCACCGTCGGCGGCGTCGCCGGCCCCAACCTCGCCGCCCCCACCGGCGACCTCGCCCACGCCCTCGGCATCCCGCACCTGGCCGGCCCCTTCCTGCTGACCGGAGCCGCCTACGCCCTGGCCGCCCTGGTGCTGACCCTCTGGCTGCGCCCCGACCCGCTGCTGCTCGCCCGCACCCTCCACACCCAGCAGACCCCCTCCACCCCTACCGGCACTACCACCACGTCCGATCAGCAGCACGGCGTGGCCGGGCGGCGCAGCCTCGGAGTGCTGTTGGGCGCCCTGGTCATGATCCTCACCCAGCTCATCATGGTCGCGATCATGACCATGACGCCCGTGCACATGCACGACCACGGCCATGGCACCGCCGCCTCCGGCCTCGTCATCGCCATCCATGTGGCCGCCATGTACCTGCCCTCACCGCTGACCGGATGGCTGGTCGACCGCTACGGCCGCCTTAAGGTCGCCTCCGCCTCCGGCCTCACCCTCCTGGCCGCCGGGATCGTCGCCGCAACCGCGCCCGGCGACTCCGTCGCCCTGCTGTCCCTCGCCCTGGCCCTGCTCGGGCTCGGCTGGAACTTCGGCCTCGTCTCCGGCACCGCCATCATCACCGACGCCGTTCCCCTGGCCACCCGCGCCAAGACGCAAGGCATGGTCGACGTGTCGATCTCCATCGCCGGCGCCACCGGCGGTCTGGCCTCCGGCCTCGTCGTCGCCGCCGCTGGATACCCCCTGCTCGCCGTGGCCTGCGGCGTCCTGGCCCTGGCCGTCCTGCCCGCCATCGCCGCCACCGCCGGCAGCCGATGAAACCGCCGCCATCCTCGGCACCATGACCGGCGCGGCGAGCCCTCGGCAGACGTGATCACCGTGGCGATGAGTCGTACCGTCAATCCCAGGCCAGGCGTTGCTCCAGCAGCGCCTGCTGGGCGGGGTTGGCGGTCAGCTCCAGCGCCCGCTCATCGGCCCGGCGTGCCTCCTCGCGCCGGCCCAGATCGCGCAGCAGTTCGGCCCGGGTGGCGTGCAAGAGTGGATAGCGCTCCAGCACGTTGCCGAGGTCGTTCAGCTCGGCCAGAGCCGCCTCGGGACCCCGGACGTGCCGCAGGGCGATGGCCCGGTGCAACCGCGTGACAGGCGAGGGGGCCAGGTGCAGCAGCATGTCGTACAGCACCAGGATCTGCGCCCAGTCGGTGGCAGCGAAGGTCTCGGCCTCGGCGTGGCAGGCCACGATCGCCGCCTGCAGCTGGTACGGCCCCGGCCGATGGTGAGCGCGGGCGGCCCGCATCAGCAGCGCCGTGGCCTGCTCGATGGCCTGCCGATCCCACAAGCCGCGGTCCTGGTCGGCCAGCAGCACCAGATGCCCCTGCGCGTCGAAACGGGCCCCGCCCCGAGCTCGATGCAGTCGGATCAGCGCCAGCAGCCCGGCCACCTCCGGCTCTTTCGGCATCAGGCTCACCAGCAGCGCGGCCAGCCACTCGGCGTCGTCGACCAGGTCGCGCGCCTGCGCCCGCTCGACCGTGCTCGATAGATAGCCCTCGTTGAACAGCAGGTAGATGACCGCCAGCACACCGCTGACGCGCTGCGGCAGCTCCTCCTCGGCAGGAATGCGGTACGGGATCCCGGCCTCGGCGATCTTCCGCTTGGCGCGGGTGATGCGCTGCGCGACCGTGGCCTCCGCGACGACGAACGCCGCAGCGATCTGCGCCGTGCTCAGCCCGCACACCACCCGCAACGTCAAGGCGACCTGCGCGGCCCGCGACAGCGCCGGGTGGCAGCAGGTGAAGATCAGCCGCAACCGATCATTACGCACCGCCGATTCCGGCCAGCGCAGCCGAGCGAGCTTGGCCAGGTAGTTCGACTCCCGGCGCAGTACGTCCAGGCCGCGCCGCCGCGCCACGGTGAACAACCACGCGTCCGGCCGCTCCGGCACCCCCTCGACCGGCCAGCGGCGCAGCGCGACCTCCACCGCGTCCTGCACCAGGTCCTCGGCGGCGGCGAAGTCGCCCAGCAGCGTGACCAGGGACGCGGCCAGCCGGCCCGCGTGCTCGCGCACCACGCGGGCCAGCACCTGCTGGCTCACGCCCTCGGGGACCGGCTCGCTCATGAGGCGGGGCGGATCTCCACGATCGGGCAGGCCGGCCACGAGCGGGCCAGCCTCAGCGCCTCGTCCAGGTCGGCCACCTCGACTTCTGCGAACCCGCTGACCACCTCTTTGCCCTCCACGAACGGCCCGTCCGTGACGACCGGCTCGCCCTGATCCAGCCGCACTGTGGTCGCGGTGTGCACCGGCGCCAGGTGCGTATGGTGAGTGATCTTGTCGGCGTTCTCGGCGAACCACCGGCCCACCGCCTCGTAGGCGGCCCGCTGCTCCAGCTCGCCCATCGCCCCCAGTTGCTTGGCGAACTGCTCGGTCTCGATGAACATCAGCACATACCTCACGTGCCCCTCCTGCCCCTTGCTGCCTGTCAGTCGCTGGGTCGCGGATACCGTTTCCCCAAATCAGCTTGCCGGGAGCGCGGCGTACAGGTCCACGCCGCCCCCGTCCGGGTCAGCCACCGTCGCGTAGCGCATTCCCCAGAACGCGTCGAACGGCTCGGCGATCCCGCGATAGCCCGCCTCGACGAGCTCGGCGTACTTGGCGTCCACCCCGGCCGGGCTCTCGAACTCGAAGCACAGCAGGGTACGCGGCCCGCCAGCCGGCGCCCTCCAGCCGGGTAGGAACGGCGTGCGGAAACCCTCAGTGTCCAGCATCACATGCAGCCCGTTCGGCAGGTCGCAGCCTGCGTGCTCGGGCGAGCGCTCATCGACCTTGAACTCCAGCCCGAGCCGGGCATAGAAGGCGATCGAGGCGTCCATGTCGGACACCACGATGTCGATCGTGTTCAGGGCGGGATTCATGGAGCTCTCCTTGAGATCGGATCGGTAAGGCTTCGCGGCCGTTGCGGGCGCCCTGGCGTCACGACATAGGCCACAGGCGTGTCGGCGGTCATGCTCGTCGACGGCCCTCATCAGCAAGACGATTGACCGAGCCCCCGATACGACACTGGTGGCAAGAAACCTCGCGCATACCGGGCAAGGTGCCCCGGTCCACGCGTCGTCGGGCTGCCGGTCGGGCACGCTGCGCTCCACGATGCTCACCACATTGGGGACCTTCGGAAATGCGGACGCTCCTTACCGGTCGACGTCGTGTGATCATTCTCGAGCCAGGGCGGCAGTCGCTGCCGCGAGTAGGGCCAGGGCGGCGTCGCCCTGCAGGAATGACCGAGCGATCATGAGCAAATTCCGGTCCGCTGAGGAAGCCAGGCAGCAGCCGCTGGAAGCAGCCCGATCTTGCCGGAAGGCGATTTGATCAACACGTGGCCAGGCGAGCAACGTAACCAGGGAAGGGATGCCCGTCAAGCCTTCTCGCATGGTGTTCTCTTGGTCGTCTCACGGGTCTTACCTGGCCGACGCGCTCATCCCGCGCCTGGCTGGCTCGGTCATGCGAAGGCAAACCACGCGATCACGGACGACTTCCACTCCGCGGAGGGCTCGATGCGTCAGCCACCGCGAAATGGTGGCATCTGCACTATGAGCGGCTTGATCAATTCTTGGCACGGCAGTGCGGGGAAACCTGAATCGGGGTGCCCGTCAGGTGTTCCGGCTTGGTGTTCCGTTGGTCTTCTCGCGGGTCTGGCTTGGGAAACGACCCCAAATCGGGGTCGGAACGCCCGGCCATGTGCCGGACCCGTGCCGAAGAGCAACCAGCGAGCAACCAACGGCGTGTCTCCGCCCCGCCGGAGGCCCCTGAAAATCGAGTAATCGCAGGTCAGATGGAGTATAGGGTAGTAGGGCGCCCTGGGCTCGAACCCGGAACCTGCGGATTAAAAGAATCCTCGGTTAGTGTCGTCCGCTGTCGCGATGTGTTGTTTTGTACTGTCCTTTCCGTGATTTTCTTCACCGCGGTGTCGGTTGCTATCAATGCGTGTCCGCCAATGCCGCGCACACGCGAGCAACCACCGAGCAACCATGCGTTCTTGACCATTCGACGTGATGCGCCATTTGTCCCTGTCTCGCGTGCGGCGGGTCGGTGCGGATGGGGGTTGAACTGCGGGCTCGGCCGGTTGCGTACAGCCCCGCGGAACCTCATCAAGGGTCGGGCAGGCGGGGTGATCACATGCCGGGTGGTTGGGAGACTCTCGGGCCGGCGGGCGATCCTGCTCCGGGGGATCCGGTCCAGGTGCGGGCGCTGGCGACGCGTCTGTTGGAGCAGGCGAAGCTGGCCGAGGACAACACGGCCCGGCTGAACGGGGTTTCGGGCAACACTTCGGCGTTGGACATGCGCGGCGATTACGCGGTCAAGTACGCCGAGGCGCTGAAGACTCCGCCCGGTGAGCTGGCCAAGCTGGGTAAGGCCTATCGCGGCGCTGGTGCCGCGCTGAGCACCTACGCGGGCAGTCTGGAGCAGGCCAAGACGCAGGCCGGTAGCGCATTGCGGCAGGGACAGGCGGCGGAGGAGCAGTATCAGGGCGCGCTGCGCGAGGTACGGGCGCAACTGCCTGCTTCGGCCGCGTCGGGCAGTCTGGCCGAGGTGGAGGCGTCGGTCAGACTGCCGATCCGGCTGTCCAGGCGGCGGTACGGCCCGCCGTGGCGCGGGCGCGGAACGCCGAGGCGGACCGGGACCGGGATCATCGGCACCGGTGGCGTGGCGGGCGCGATCCTGGCCGGGGCGGCGGTGGTGGCGGGGGCGGTGGTGTTCGCCGACACGCTGAACAAGTACCGGCAGGGCAGGGCGAGCCTGGGACAGGTCGTGCTGGACGGGATCGGGGTGTTCCCAGGTGGCCGTCAGGTGGGGTTGCCGGCGCAGGGCGGCAAGGCGGTCGCGGCGCTGGGTGGGCTGGCGGCGGTGGTTCGGCCCGGGCTGGGCCTCCACCTTCGACCAGCGGCTGGAGATCGACGAGGAGGGCGTGCTCCTGGCTCCGGCCACTGGCGCAATCCTCAGCTTCCCGCATCCCGGTCCCGATGAGGTGGTGCCGCCCGAGGGGGTCCGCGGCTGTTGCCGGCCGGCGACGGCGACGACGGGCATCAGGTGACGGATCCCGCCACTGGCCACACCCTGCACTTCGCCGCAGCAGAAGAAGGCGACACCGCGGAAGCCGCCTCCGGGGTGGCCCGGGTGCTGCCGCTCTCCGCGATCACCGACCGCAACGGCAACCGCATCGACCTGCACTACACCGGCGGCATGCTCGCCGAGGTGGCCCACTCGGCCGGCTACCACCTCGACATCGAAACCCACGCCGGCCTGATCGTGTCGATACGGCTACGAGAGGCAGGCCAGACCCTCATCACCTACCGCTATGACGAACACCACCACCTCACCGAGGTGATCAACTCCTCCGGCCTGCCGCTCCGCTTCACCTACGACGAGCACGGCCGGATGGCCCGCTGGACCGACCGGATCGGCGCCTGGTACGCCTACACCTACGACGACCAGGGCCGATGCGTACACGGCACGGGCTCCCATGGCGTGTACGACGTCGAGATCGAATACCGCGACGGCGGGACCGTGGCCCGCGACTCGCTCGGCCACGCCGCGACGTACCACTACAACGAGCTGCTTCAAGTCGTGCGCGAGGTCGACCCGCTGGGGCACGAGACCTGCTACGAGTGGGACCGGTATGGGCATCTGCCAGCCCGCACCGACCCATTGGGACGCACCGATCGGTACGCCTATGACGAGCACGGCCTGCTGACCTCGGTCGTCCGGCCGGACGGCGCGGTGTCCCACCTGGCCCGTGACCAGGCCGGCCGACCGGCCACCGTTGTCGACTCCGATGGCCGTGTGCACGTCCGCGACCACGACCAGCACGGCAACCTGCCTGCCGCGCGGATCACTCCCGACGGCGCCCGCCTGGAGTTCGGCTACGACACCGAATTGCGGGCTGACCCGCGTCAGCAATCCGGACGGCCTGGTCTGGCGCTATGACTACGACGCGACCGGCGCCCTGGCGGACGAGACCGACTTCAACGATCGCCGCCTCATCTACCGGCGGGACCCGGCCGGGCAACTCGTCGAACGCTTCAACGGCGCGGGGGAGAGCACATGCTTCGTCCACGACCTGCTGGGCCGGATCATCGAGCAGCACTCGGGCGACCGCGTCACCACGTTCGAGCACGACGCGCTCGGCCGCCTGATCAGAGCCGTCAACTCCGACGCCGACCTGCGCCTCGACCGTGACGAGGACGGCCGGGTCATCGCCGAGACCTGCAACGGCGCCACCGTGAACACGGCCTACGACCGGCTTGGCCGCCGCGTGCTGCGCCGTAGCCCTTCGGGCGCGCAGAGCCGCTGGGAGTACGACCATCGCGACCTTCCGCAAGCCTTCCACACGGGCGGGCACACCATCACCTTCACCCACGATCCGGCGGGCCGTGAGATTGCCCGCCGGATCGGTTCCAACCTGACCCTGACCAGTGAATGGGACCCCGACTCCCGGCTGCGTTCACACACCTGGAGCGCCGGGCCGTCCGGCAAAAAGGTCCGCCCGCGCCGCAGCTACGCCTATCGGGCCGACGGCCACGTGAGCGCCATCGACGACCTGCTGTCCGGCCGCCGCCGCTTCGACCTCGACCCTGTCGGCCGCGTCACGGCGGTGCACGGCAGCGGTTTCGACGAAGGCCACGCCTACGACCCGGCCGGGCAGATCACCAGGGCATCCTGGGCCACCCCTCACCGGACCAAGGCGAACGCGCCTATACCGGCACCCTGATCCGCAAGGCGGGGCAGGACCGCTTCGACTACGACGCCCAGGGCAGGATCCGCTGCAGCACATCGTCGTACAGGGCCCGGATCAAGCTCCACGTGACGGGTCTTGATGCGGAGCAGGGCCGTTCTCCGTGGCGTTGTCGATTCTCTTGACCAACTCTCCCAGGGTGCGCAAGCTGGTGAAATCGGTCTCGACCAGGTCATGAACGCCCTGTTTCCTCAGGTGCTCGAGAATCAGCCCGATGGAGCTGGCCGGTATGCCCTGCCCGAGTGCGGATTCATCCCAGTCCAGAACCAGCCGCGGCACAATTCTTCCGCACGCCTCCGTGATCAGCTTCTTTCCTCGTCCTGGAGGTCCTCCTGGCGACGGCGGCGCGGGCTTGCCTCGATCGCCCAGGCCGATCAGCTCCAGCTCCGCCGGTACGATCACCGGTGCGGCCGAGTAGACGATGTTCCGGCACGCCAGCCTCACGTCATTCTCATTTGCTCTGGAGCTGTCGTATTCAATCACACCGGCGAGATGTGGCCGGTTGTCCACCATTTTTTGGGTCAGCCGTACGGAGACCACGCCCGAAATCTTGCGCAGCTCGTCCGCCACGACGGAGACGTTGACCCAGCAATTGTCCACTTTGCGCCAGGAAGACGAATGGACGGGTCCGGTGATCAGCGAGCCGGGATCGCCGGTCCGGGTCTCCGGGTCGACGTAGGAATCTGCGCAGTCATTGATGAGCCGGTACATGCCCTTCAGCACATCTGACGACGTCGCCTCATCGATGACCGCCTCCGAGATGTCCAGCGTGCAACTGACCGAATCCGGATGCCTTATGGCCATGAAGTCGATATCCGTGTTCGAGGGTATGGTGTCGGGGGTAAGGACTTTGACCTCGATCGCGCTGTCGGGCTCGGTGTCGAGATTGTGGCCGAGCTGTACGTAGTTGAAAGTCATAGCGGTACGGAAAAAAATTCCCCGCCGGGATGCGGCCAGCACGGATTCGCGCTTGACGGTGTCGTAGTCGTACTCGCCGTACATCATGCCCCGCAGATAGTCCGCGGAGTTTCGCCTGATCCCGTCCGCCAGCGTCCGCACGCCGGACAGGTCGAAATGCAGGAGCGCCGGCTGGGCGACGCAAGTGACACACGAGACGTTCTTGGGCCTACGATTTGCCGACATGGAGAACATGCCCACCTGTGCATTGCTCGACAACTCCGAAAGGATCATGGCGAAGGCCGTGGCCATGATCAAGGGTTCTGTGACCCGTAGCCGATCGGCGATGATGTCCAGTTTCTTGGCAATGATCGAGGAATTGTGGTGCACCTCCACAAACCCCTTCCGGCGCGTCAGGCCGTCGCTCACCCAGGGGAACTGCCTGTTCGGGATCGCGTTCAGCTTCTCTCTCCAGTAGCCGGCCGCTCTCTCCGCCTGCCGCAGTCCGGAGGCTGACCGTTCGTGAAGCGCCAGGTCGATGGGCTGGACCGGCTCGTCGCGAACATCCGCCAGGGCGGGATGGGCGAGCGTCTCAAAAAATTCCTCGGTCAACCTGCTGAAGCCGTGGTGATCAATGCTGGCATGATGGATCAGAACTGCCACGCGCAGGCAAAGAGAGTCGCTTGCCGTACGGATGACGAATTTGACCGGAGGCGCCTCGTAGATATCAAAGACAGTGTCCTGCCGAAGAGAGTCCTGTCGCTCCCACGCATCCTCTTCCGCGGTTACGATGCATCTTTCCGCCGCATCGGCCACCGGAACAACGATTTGGATGGGCGACCCCTCGTACGCATAGTACGTTCGGAGGCCCTCGTGCCTTGCCATCAGGGCGACCAGGACGCGCTTGACCTGTTCGGCCGGCCGGCCTTCTTCGAGCTCCCACTGACCGAAGAAGTTCGCATGCCACTTGCTCCCGGCCGGGAGACTGTTGTGCGCCGCCCAGAACAAGTACTGGCCACGGCACAACGGACCCCGACGCTCTTCTCCTGTACTCAACAGCTACCCCTGCCGCGAAGTCGTGCTCATGGACGCCCATGTCCCCACGCGCAATGCCGAACACCAGCGGTCCCTGACGTCGGCTTTCAGTACTGGGAGAACGCGATCGTGCCGAAGTCGTGCCGCTCGTATCCGTTCAGGGCCGGAGAAAAGACGCAGATGAGCCGCAGGTCCTCCGACGGAGACGCCACGAGGTAGTGGCCGTCGTGCTTGTCCAGCGCATACATGGTGCCCGGCACGATCCGGTGCTCGTTGCCCGCGGCGTCAATGACGATGCCGGTGCCGGACACGCAGTAGCAAGCCTCCAGGTGGTTGCGGTATTGCAGAGGTGAACGGGTGCCCGCCCACACCGTGGTATCAGTCAGTGTGTATCCCATGCCGTCGTCCGCGACCAGCATCCGGCGGCTGATCCCGTTACCCCACTTGACGCCGTCGACCTCGCCGACACGACGAATGATCATTCCCAGCTCCTCACCGCGGGGGAATCGCACACCACACCCGGCCATATTCGCGATCGGTCGTCGTGAACAAGAAGCCCCAGTGGTGCGCTCCATCGGGGCCGGACCATTGTCTGTATCCGATGGAGGAACCAAATTTGGCGGCCCGCGTGGAAGGCTGGAGGCCGACTGCCCCATTCGACCAAGGAGAACAGTGACGTGAGCGCCACCCTGCACAAACACCTCGGCAACGCTCAGATCGCGTCCTACTACCGCGACGGTTACCTGTTGCTCCCGCCGGAGTTTCTCCCGGCCGGTTCCCTGGACAAGGTGGTCGCGGCCTGCCCGGATATTCTCGCCGAGCGCGGGCCCCGTACGGTCCTTGAACGCGACGGCGTCACTGTGCGCTCCGTCTACGGTCCTCATCAGACGAGCACCGCGGTCGAGGGCTTCAGCAAGCTTCCCCAACTGCTCGATGCCGCCGCGAAGCTACTGAACGACGAGGTCTACATCCATCAATCAAAGGTGAACCAAAAGGCGGCTTTCTCGGGCGACCAGTGGGAATGGCACCAGGACTACGTCTACTGGATCCAGAACGATGGCATCAACAGCCCGAATCTGGTCAACGTCGCCGTCTTCCTCGACGAGGTGACGGAGTTCAACGGCCCGCTGACCTTCATCCCCGGCTCTCATCGTGAAGGAGTCCTGGCGGGGACGGACACGCAGGGCATGCCCGTCGGCTACGAGGACGCACCCTCCTGGGTGGCCACGCTCACGGCAACGGAGAAGTTCCAGATCGACCGCTCGGTCATCGCCCGGCTGGCGGGTGCCGGCAACCTGGTCAGCGCGAAGGGCCCAGCCGGCTCGGTGCTGCTGTTCCACCCGAACATCCTGCATGCTTCGCTGCCGAACTTGTCCCCCTTCAACCGGCGGGTGCTGATTCTCGTCTACAACGCCATCGGCAACCCGCCGACGAACACCGTGAACCCCCGCCCCGGCTTTCTGGCCGCCCGCGACACAACCGCTGTCCGGCCTGATGCCGGCTAACGGCTCTCCCACAGCTCGGCGATTCGCGTGAGCCTGGTCAGATAGCCCTCCCCATCATCCTGTGACAGGGTGCCGATGGCCCGCGCATGGCAGTCACAGCCGCGCCAGTCCAGGATCTCCCGCAGTGTGCGGCTTCTGGGCGTGACACGGAAGCGGTTGAGAGCATCCACCACCGCAGGGCGGCACACCTCACAGCCGTCCGGGCGAGAGCGGACGACCTCGTCGAGATCGGGAGCGAACCACGAGATCGACAGGTCGCCCGGGCGCTCGCCGTCCGCGTCGTCGTCCGCACCCTCGGCCAAAAGGCGCAGCAGCATCCACAAGCTGGGTGGCTCCCACAACCCATGCCCATGCGCCCAGCCGAGCAGCGTGCCGGTCTTCGCGCTGAGCGGAAACACCATCTGCGTGGTGAACCCCGCCGCGCGCGCTCCTCGCACGCTGGCGAGAGTGTCACCGAACGCCTCCCTGTGGGACAGGCCCATGCCACCGAGCGTCACATTGGCGATGGATGCGAACTCGAGCTCGGCCAATGTCCTGGCTGCCTCCGTGTACGCGTGCTGCGGTGTGGGCTTGAGGTGACAGAGCGACCGGATCGCCGGATCCCAGGACTCCACCCCCACCTGACCGACCAGGACGGTGCCGGGGAGTGCCGCCCTGATCTCCTGCAGTTTCGCGGCCGTGATCGTCTCTGGCCTGGACTCGAAGGCGAACAGGGCGGGCTCGCGCTCAGCCAGGTGGGCCAGTAGCTGGGCGCGTAGTTCTGGCGGGACCTCGCGCTCGTCGAGGAAACTCCCGGATGGCGACAGATAGATGTGCGCGTGCGGAGGGATCTTGGCAAGCCGCAGCCTCACCGAGCGTGCTACGCGCTGGACATTGATCTCGGGACCGATCCCGTAGTTGCACATGCTGCACTGACCGGCTCTGTCATAGGTGCACCCCCGAGTGCGGAACCAGAGCTGATGCATCTGGACCGTCTCACGGGCGGGACCGGTGGCAGCCTCATAGGTGCGGCCATACACGTTGGTGTGTTCAGGGAACATCGCCCTGTCCTGCCGGATAGCGCGGTTGGCTGCGATCAGAGTTCTGCGCAAGCGCCGTTCAGCGAGTTCCGGCATCGCTCCTGCTCCTTAACGATGGGAGGTGTTCAGCACCTTGATCCGCGTGTACTCCAGCAGGCCCCAGTACCCGTACTCCACGCCGACGCCAGAATCGCGAAGGCCGCCGAAGGGCACGTCATGACGGAGCTCGCCATGGGTGTTGACCCAGACCGTGCCGCAGCGCAGCGCCGCCGCGACGGGGCGGGCGGTGTCGCTGTCCCCCCACACCGAACCGCCGAGGCCATATCCGCTCGCATTGGCCAGGTCCACCGCCTCCTGGACCTCGTCGTAGGCGATGACGGGAATGGCCGGCCCAAACTGCTCGTCAGTTTCCAGGGCGGTACCCGGCGGGAGATCACTGACGACCGTGGGTGGGAAGAAATGGCCTGAGAGGTCCGGCGGTCTGCAATTGCTGACGGCCTTCCCGCCGGCTGACTCCGCCATCGCGACCAGCGTGGTGACCCTCTCCCGCTGCGGTTTGCTCACCAGAGGCCCCAGGTCCGTCGCAGGGTCGAGGCCGTCGCCGAGCGTGACGGCCGCGCATGCTTCCGCCAATGCCGCGGCCAGGTCGGTGGCCTGAGCGCGCGAAACGTACACCCGTTTGATGGCCGCACAGAACTGGCCGCAGTTGCGGGTGGCGGCGGCGAAAACGGCGGGCGCGATCCGCGTCACGTCGGCGCCCGGCAGGACGACGCAGGCGTCGTTGCCGCCGAGTTCGAGTACGACCCGTCGCAGTCCGCGCCCAGCCGCGGCGGCGATGGTCCTGCCCGCGGAGACCGAGCCGGTGAAGGAGACCATGTCGACGCCAGGATGCGTGACGAGGGCCATGCCGAGCTCGGCTCCGCCGCACACCGTGTTGATCACGCCGGGCGGGAGGCGCTGCGTGAGCAGTTCGGCCATGCGCAGGGTGGACAGAGGAGTGAGCGGTGAGGGCTTGACGACAACCGTGTTGCCCGCCAGCAGCGCGGGAGCGAGCTTGACGACGGCGAGAATGATCGGGTAATTCGACGGCGCGATGGCCGCGACCACCCCGTGGGGGATCCGCTCCAGGGTGATACCTGCTTGTTCACCGGTTGGTTCCAGGTGTGAGCTCAAGTCGGCCGTGTGGCCGAACCAGTCGGCCGCCAGACTTACCTCGTCGCGTGCTTCACGCAGCGGCTTGCCCTGCTCGCAGGTCAGCAGCTGGGCCAGTTCCTCGGTGTGGTCGTGAAGGATTTCGCCGCAAGCGCGCAGCAGGATGGATCGGTCCGTCACCGAGGACCGCGACCACATTCGCGCCGCGGCGGACGCGGCGGCGACAGCGGCCTTCACGTCGGCAGCGCTGCTGAGCGGCGCCCGGCCGAAGACCGCCGCGGTCGCGGGGTTCTCCACCGGGATCCAGGACTCGCATACCGCAGGCCGCCCCGCGATAGTCATACGACCGATCATGATCTTCTCCAGTCCCGCGTTCCGGTCAAGTGTCACGCGGGAGGGGATTCGGCGCAGCCCGCCTTCCGGCATACCCAGGCCACCAGGTCCGAGGTGCGGCCATGCGGCGATTGCGGCCTGGCCGCACGGGACGAATTCTCAGAGGGCAAGCTCGCCGGAATTACGAGGAGCTTCCTTGACCGCTATCGAGGCCGTCTCGGACTATGTCCCCGCGCACCGCGTGCCGGTCGGCGTATGCCTGCGGCGGTATGACATCGACGAGAGTCGGGTGCGGCTGTACGAGCACTTCTTCGGTTTCTCCGAGGTCAGGATCGATTCCTCGGCTACGTTGACCGACCTGTTGGTCGCGGCCATGTCTCGACTGGAGCTCGCCGCGGTCGGGCCGCACGTGCGCTACGTCATGCACGCGAGATCCATGCCTGTCGTGGCCCCCTACCCGGTCAACCCGCTACGGCAGGCGTGCGATGCGGTCGGTCTGGGCCATGCCCTCACCTTCAGCCTGACCCACCACGCGTGCGCCTCCGCGCTGTTGGCCATCGACCTGGCCGGAAAGCTGCTGGCAGCTGAGGACGACCCCCGGGCCAGGGCGCTGGTGCTCACCGGTGACAAGGCGTTCACCGCTTCGGCGCGCGTCATCGCCGACACCGGCGTGATGGGAGAGGCATCGGCGGCCGTGCTGGTTCGGCTCGGTGGCGGGCACGACCGGGTGCTGGGCTACGCCACCCATACGCTCGGCCGCTACTACGAGGGACCGTGGATGTCGGCGGAACGCAGTACGGAGTTCAAGGAGCAGTACGCCGAGGCTCTCGCGTCGGTCATCCTTGCCGCCACCGAGTGTGCGGGTATGGCCATGGACGACATCAGGCTGATCCTGCCGCACAACGTCAACCGCATGTCGTGGTTGCGCGTACTGCGCCTGCTGGGCATCGGATCCGACCGGCTCTTCCTGGACAACCTTCCGAAGTTCGGCCACTGCTTCGGCTCGGACTCTTTCATCAACCTGCGGTCCGCTCGTACCCAGGGCCGCCTGAATCGAGGGGATCGCTATCTCATGACCGCGGTCGGCCTGGGCGCGACTTTCTCCGCCATGGTCTTCGAGCATTGATCGGCACCGTGGATCCGGTCCGCCGGTTCAAGACGGCCCTGACCGGCTCGCCCGGGACGCCGCTGGTCCTGGTCGGCAACTTCGACGTGGAGGAGCAGTGGTCCGTCGATGAGCCCGGCCTGCCGAGACCGGCGCTGTCACGGAGCGCGTTGCTCACCCACTGTCTGGGCGAGTTCGCGCTTCTCCTGGCGGGCTCAGACGATCATGTCGTGCTCAAGGCCTCGCCGGACGAGACGTATCTCGCCCACTTGAAGCGCCTCGGGCTGGAACTTCCCCGGATATCGGTTGTCGTGAACCCGGCTCAGGACCGGACCGTGACCGAGGACGCCTTGGCCGATCCGGCTCTGCTGGCCGACCTGGCCCATGCGGCACGGCGCGGTGCGCGACTGTGGCCGCATGGGGTGTCAGCGGCGGAGGAACTGCTGGCGGAGCGGACCGGGGTCGAGCTGGCCGGACCGTCCGCGCGGGTCTGCAAGACGGTGAACAGCAAGATCTACAGTCGTACCATTTCTGCAGATCTCGGTATCCGCCAGCCCCCTGGGATGGTGTGCGCCAGCGTGGCGGACTTCGAGGCGGCTTGCGCGACGGTGCAGGACTGGCTCGCCGCAGGCCGCACCGTGGTGCTGAAGGACGCTTACGGCGTCTCCGGCAAAGGACTTCTGGTCGTCTCCGCAGAAGGACGGCTTGGCCTGCTGCGTCGGATGATCCACCGGCAGAGCGTCCGCCTCGGTACCGACCGGCTCTCCTTGGTCATGGAGGAATGGCTGCCCAAGCGGGCCGACCTCAACTACCAGTTCACCCTCGGCCGCGACGGCGCCGTCCACTTCGACTTCGTCAAGGGAGCACGGACCGAGGCGGGGGTGCACAAAGGCCATCTGATGCCGGCCGAGCTGTCTTCGGCGCATCGCGCCGAGCTGGTGGAGGTCTGCGAACTCCTGGGCACGCGGCTCGCGGCCGATGGCTATTCGGGAGTGGTGGGGGTGGATGCCATCGTCACCACCGATGGCGTGCTGCAGCCGGTCATCGAGATCAACGCTCGCAACAATCTGTCCACCTACCAGGAGCGGCTGAGCCGCCTATGGTCAGGAGACGGCCAGGTCGCGATCGCCACGCACCACTCCCTGGCCCCACGGCCCTCGGTGTCCTTCGCCGAGTTCGCCCGACCCTTCGCCGATCTCGTCCTGGCCCCGGGAGCGCGGGCCGGAGTGCTGGTCATCAATTTCGCGACCGTTGGTGCGGGCCGCCTCTACGTGATCGTTGTCGGTGAATCGCGGACGCAAGTCGACGCCCTCGACCGCGAGATGTCCGGGCGCCTGGCTGCGTACTCGACCTGAAACACCCACCCTTGGAGAGGACATACATGGACAGCACTCGGATCGACTCAGCTGAACTCACCGAATCCGTCATACGCTCGCTCGCACACCTTCTCAGCATGACAGCCGACACGATCACCGCGGATACGCGGCTGTTCGAGGACCTCTCGCTGGACTCCACCGGAGTGCTCGAACTGCTCATGCAGCTGGAGAACGACCTGGACATCGAATTCGACCCTGAAACCCTGGAGCCGGCCGACTTCACCACTGTGCGCGCCCTGGTGCACTACACGGCCAGGCAGCTCGAGTCCTGACAGTGGTCCACACCTCCGCGCCACCACCTGCCCGGACGGTGGGAATGCCGGACGACGCGCTGATTCCCCTACGTCTGATCCAGATCTCGCATCGGTGCTTCTCCGCCGAAGGAGCCTTCGGCGGAGACGACCGCGTCTACTTCTCCGACCTGATGACCTCCTACGGGGTGAGCTTTCATGACAAAGCTTTCGGCATCGGTCGCACGTCCTTCACGGACATGATCGCGGGCCTGCTTTCCGGCCTGGACGACTTGGCGCAGCGGTTCGATCTGGCGGTGCTCGCCAGCGCCACGCCCGATGCCCAGCCGGGCTTCCCGCTGGGCTTCCTGTGCGACGCGGTGCCGGAGCCTGGCCTGACCTACGCGGTGCTCGACCACGGGGTGATCACTCCGTTCGCGGCGCTGCGCCTGCTGGACGCCAGTGTCAGGACCGGCCGGGTGCGACGGGCACTGGTCTTCCTGGCCGACCAGTCGACGTTGCTGCACGATCTGCCGATGGCCGGATGGCAACGGCCCCTGCGGGATCACGCAGTGGTGCTCGTCCTGGACGACAGCCGTGGGACCGACGTGATCTCACGACCCCGATCCCTGCTCGCGGTGCCGGAGGAGGTGCCCGCCCTCCTCGAGGCCGAGCTGCGCAGAGCACTTCCCGCCCGCAAGCCTGGCGTGGCAGTGCTGGGGCACGGGGCCGCTGTGCGTCTTGGGCCCCTGCCAGAGATCAGAACAGTGGTGGCGGAGGCGGGCCTGCCCTGCACCGGTGTCTGGTCCACGGCCGCGCGATGCCTGTCCGACCGGAAGGAGCCGGGCGAGCGAGTCGTCCTGGCCGACTACGACGAAGACCAGAGGCGGCTCAGCGTGTGTGCCATCGACGGGTACGCCTGACATGGCAAAAGCACTCTTTACCGCAGGTCGGGTGATCCACGACACGGCCCGGCAGGACGGGTTCGTTCCGGCGATGACCCTCCTCTACGCCGAACTCGGGGCGTGTGAAGCGGTGTTCGGCCCACGCGGCTTCGCGCTCGTTCCTGCGTCGATCCCGTACGGCGCGGCGGAGACAGTCGAGTTCAGCGTGCTCAGCCCTGCCGACCTGGTCGTGATACGGCGGCGCGCCGGCACCGACACGACAGCGCCGGGTGCCGCATGGGCGCAGGCGCTCACCTGGCTCCGGCTCGGCGTGTCGGCGGGCCTCCTCGACACGACTCTGAATCATCTCAAGGAACGCGCGACAGCAGGGGCGCCGCTGCTCGGCCGGCAGATGGTCCAGGGGGCGCTGGCGGATGTGGCCGGCCTGCAACTGGAGGTGGGAGCGGTGTTGAGTCACACGCCCGGCCTGCCCGCCGCCATGAGGACCGCTCTGAACGAGCGCGTGACGCAGGCCGACCAGATCCTGCTGACGCTCCTGGGGGCCTGCGGCTTCGTCGCTGACGGGCCAGGAAAAGCCGCGTACCTGTCGGAGCTGATCGACGACGTCTACCTCGTGGAGGCTGGAGCATGATGCTGGACGGCCGGTTGCGGCTCCTCCAGCGGCACGCGCGGGAGTGGGCGCGCGAACTTCGCCCACATGCGCTCGCCGTCGACCGGGACGCGGCGGCGCTCACCCCGCTGCTCTCCCTGCCTGCTGTCGCTCTGGCCGCCCCCTTGCAGGTCCCGCCCGAGTACAGCGACCGGCCGGTGCGTATCGACGGCGTGCGCTTTCACGTCACGGGCGCGCTGGAGCGGGCGGTGTGGTGCGAGGAGATCGCCTGGGGCGACCTCGGGATCGGGCTCGCATCGCCGGGCGCCTCCATGGCGGGCGCGCTGGTGGACATGCTCGGCAGCCGAGCCCAGCAGCGATGGTTCTACGAACGTGTGCAGGAGGAGCCGACCTGGACCTTCTTCGGGCTGACCGAGGAGCATGCGGGGTCGGATCCCGGGTCCATGCGCAGCGTGCTCACGACGGTGGGCGACGACCGGCTGCTGCTCAGCGGTGCCAAGCGATATGTGAGCAACGCCGTCCGCGCGCGGCTCGGTGTGGTGTTCGCTCGCACAGCGCCGGGACCGTTCGGCATCGACGCCGTCCTTGTGGAGGCGGGCGCGCCCGGCTTCCGCGCCCGGCCTCTGTCCACCATCGGCGTCCGAGGCGCGCAGCTCGGGGAGATCACGCTGTCCGGCGTGGAGGTCCGCGCCGATCAGGTCCTGGGCGTCGATGTCCCCAGGTTCAGGCGCGCCGTGCGGGGCTGGCGGCGCGCCCTGAACCTGCTGAGGCCGACGGTCGCCGCGATGGCGGTCGGGCTGGCACGAGCCGCCCGCGAGTACGTCACGGAGCACCGCCGGTCACTCAGTGCCACCGAACGCGCCCGCCTGGACCGGATGGACTGCGAGATCGAGTGTGCTCGTGCCATGACGCTCAGCGTCGCCATGCGCATGGACGGCGATCCCGATGCCGGGTACCTTGCCTCGGCGGCAAAGCAACGCGCTGCGCGCTTGGCCGCCGAAGTCACCCGCGCGGCCCTGGGCTTCTTCGGCAACAGCGCGCGGCTGGAGCATCCGCTGCTGGACAAGCTGGCACGTGACGCGCTGGGTGTGCAGTTCATGGAGGGCGCCGGCGACATCCACCGCCTCAACGTGGGCGGCGCACTGGTCCGGCGCTCTTTCCACCCCGGGGATGCGCTCGAATGATCGGCCAGAGAGTGGTGCACGTCTGGATGCTGCCGACGCGGCACACGCGGCAGTTGGAGTCGTTCCTGGACGACAACGAGCGCGAACGCATGAGTCGCTTACGCGATCGCCGGCGGCAGCTGGAGTTCGCCGCGGTGCACGGAGCGGTCCGAGGGATACTCAGTGCATACCTGGCCATGCCGCCGCGGGCCATCCGGCTGAGGCGGGGGCCATGGGGCAAGCCGGAGACCGACGGACTGCGGTTCAACCTCTCCCACTGTTCCGGGGCGGCGCTGCTCGCCGTGACCCGCTGCCGCGACGTGGGGATCGACGTCGAAGGCCGGCGTCTCCGCCTGGATGTGGCCCGGTTCGCCGACCGATTCCTGCCCGGCGAGGAAGGAAGCATGATCTCCGCACTGCCACCCGCCGCCAGGCAGGAGGCGTTCCTGCGCCTGTGGACCAGGCGGGAAGCGGTGGTCAAGGCGGCTGGAGGGCGGCTCGTGCGGGGGTTGCGCATGTCGGTCTCCGCCGACGTGGTGGTCGGCTTCTCGGGCTCCTGGCGGGTCTACGACCTTGACGGACCGGCCGGCTGCGCGGCTGCGCTCGCCGTACGGGGAGCGGCCCCCTGCACGATCAGGTGGCCACAGAGGCCGGAACTCCCAGAGGGGGAACAATCTCGGTGAGACGACGCGCGAGCGCCAGCGCTGTCAGATCATCCAAGTAGTCCGTCGCGATCGCGATGCCGACAGGGAGACCGTGCGAGTCCAGCCGTAGCGGGACCACCGTGGACGGCAGGTAGCTCACACTCGTGAGCCCCGGCCACACCAACTGGTCCCAATAGGGCCGATGCCGGCCGTTGACGACCACCGTCCGCTCGCCGAGAGGGCGGTGGTCGTGCTTGATGACCTGGTTCGCGGTAACGGGAAGCAGGATGGCGTCGTAATGGGTGAAGAACTGGCGCCACCGCGTACGCAAGCGGGCCCTCTCCTCGTTGGCCCGGGACCAGTGCCAGAAACGCTGGGCGGCGAACTCGCCCCCGAGCTCGCCGTCCGTGGTCAGGCCTCCGGCCGCGATGGCTTCGACGGCGTCCTCGGTGTAGTTGGCGACCGCGGCGGCTGCGAGCAGCCTGCGGAAGATCTCATCGCTCTTTCTCAGGGAGATGCCGAGTGGCCGGGCGTGCTCGACCGTCACTCCCGTCTCGCCGAGCAGGGCCGCCGCCTGTTCCAGAGCGTCCCGGATCTCATCGTCCACCTGGCAGTACGGGTCGTCGAACCAGGTCGCCACTCGGGTCACCGGTCGCGCGGCGGGCAGCGACACGCGCCATGCCCGCTCATCCCACGGGTGTGGGCCGGCCATGGCCGTCAGCAACACCTCGAGATCCTCCGCACAACGGGCGATGGGCCCTCCAACGGCCAGGTCCGCCACCGTGTGCTTCCACGGATAGGGAGGCACATGCCCGTGCAGCGACACCACGCCGTAACTGGGCTTGTGACCGAAGACCCCGCAGGCGGCGGCCGGCAGCCGGATCGACCCCGCGATGTCGGAACCCAGCTCCACCGGCGTGAACCCGGCCGCCACCGCACCGGCCGCGCCGCCGGAGGAACCACTCGTGCTGAAGTCGGGATTCCAGGGATTGCGCGATACTCCGAACAGGGCGTTGTACGCCTGCAGGTCGCCCGCTCCAGCCGGGACGTTGGACTTCCCGAACACTATGGCGCCGGCCGCACGCAACCGCGCCACGGCCACGGCATCCTCCCGGGGCAGGTAGTCGCGCAGCAGTTCGAGCCCGCCTGTCGTCCTCAGGCCTCGTGTGGCCCAGCAGTCCTTCACGGTCATGGCGACCCCGTGCAGTGGGCCGAGCGGTGCGCCGCGTACCACCGCCTCGTCGGCCTTCTCCGCCATTTTCCAGGCCCGCTCGTCGAGCGTGGCGACCAGGCTGACACCTGTGTCGTGCCTCTCGATCCTGGCCAGCTGCGCGTCCAGATATTCACGGGCGGACAGTTCGCGGGCGGCGATGGCCGCGGCCACCCGGTGCGCGGGCCACCAGGACACGCTCATGCGGGCCTATGGCCGATGACCAGCGCATTTCCGGGAGCACTGTCGAGCGGGCGAGTGGTCACGCGCTCCAGTCCGGCCTGCGTGAACCACTCGCGAACTTGGGGCAGCCCATAGGTCTGCTGGCCGATGTTGTTGTACATGCTCAGCGACATCATCGAGCCGAAGGCCCGGCCCAGTGGGCCGAACTCGGGAGCGGCGAACTGATCGAGGAGGACCACCACACCGCCCGGTTCTACTGCGGTGGCGACCCGCTCGACCAGCTTGCGGTTCTGCGGCTCACTCTTGGAGTGTATGACGTTGAAAAGCAGGATCACCGAGGCCGTGCCCAGATCATCGGTGAAGAAGTCGCCGGCGCGGAAGGAGACTCGCCCCTCCATCTCATGGGCCGCGACCGTTCGTCTGACGATGCGCTCCATCTCGGGGATCTCAAGAACAGTGGATGTCAGGCCTTGGTGTCTTCTGCAGAGTTCGATGCTGTAGAAGCCGTGCCCGCCGCCCAGGTCCAGCACGTGCCCAGCCGAAGCCGGTACGGGCGTCTCGCGCACGACCTCCTCGATGTTCATGTTGGCCAATGCGATCATGCCGTCCTGGAAGACCCTCCACTCCTGCGCCAGCCAGCGTGGAGTTCGAGGCTCGTCCGGCTCGAACGGAAGCGTGGTCGCGCCTCGTAGCCGGTCCTCCAGACCACCCCAATCGCGGAAGACGATCTTCTCGAAGTACGGGACGCCGTCCGAGACCATCGGGACCAGGTGCCGGGTGATCTCGGTGGGGGAGTAGACGCCGGCGTGTGCCGACACGTATCCCAGACAGTCGAGGACGTCGAGGAGGAAGGCGGTGCCCTTGGGGTCGAGACCGAGAAGTTTCGCTGTCTCCTCGGGTGAACGCGGTTTTTCGGTCAGCACCCGGAAGACACCGAGCCGGAATGCGAGCACCACGGCGCGGAATCCCCACGCCGACAAGAAATCAGTCATGAACGCCGCAGTCGCGCCGGATTGTCCTTCTCGGTGGCTCGGGGTAATGGGCACGGCAACTCCATCCGGGGACAGCCAGGGTTTCCCTTCGATTATCCGGCCGAGCCGGTCACGTGTATCGCCCCTCCTTGTGGCATAGCCCTCCGGTCAGGTACGGCGCATCGTGAATATGGCTCCATGGAATTCTTCGCCGGCGCGAAATGCGTGGCGACGGTGGCGTCTCCGAGGCGCGATAGGTCAGTAGCTTGACCGCTGAATCGTCCGGATCAGATCCGGCATGGATTCCTGCCATCACGGTCGACCGACGCGGCCAGCAAATGGCTGCGCGGTAGACCGGAGATGTTCGTCGGGGCCGCGTCCGCAGGCCAGCGCCCGTAGTTCGCCTCCGCGCGTCCCGGCTCGGTCGCCTGCGTGACGCGCCACCCGAACCGCTCGATGAACTCCACCGGGTTGTCCGTGCCGAACCGCCAGGGGCTCCCGGCCGTCTCCAGGCTGCGCAGGAACGAACGCGTGTAAGGCAGATGGAAGACGGCGGTGCCGATCAAGTCCGCCGCGAGCACGCTGCCGGGCGCCGACACTCCCGCCGCCTGGTGGAGGACGGTGCCGGCGGTTTCCTCCGGCAGGTAGAACAGCAGCCCCTCGGCGAACCACACGGTCCGCCGGGCAGGGTCGAAGCCGGCACGGTGAAGCTCCTTCGGCCACTCGCCCGACAGGTCGACGGCCACCGGCCGCCATGCGCACCGCGGCCGAGCGCCGAGGCGGCGCAACGTGCGCCGTTTGTGAACCAGCACGGCCTCATGGTCCAGTTCGTACACGGCGACGTCCGCCGGCCAGGGCAAGCGGTGAGCACGAGTGTCCAGCCCCGCACCCAGACCTACGACCTGGTCGCCCGCGGTGACGGCGGAGCGCACGAAGTCGTCGAACCAGCGGGTACGGATGGCCAGGAAGGGGTTGCCCTCAGGCGCCGCCTTTGCGGTGTGGAAGCGTGCCAACAGCGCCGTGCCCTCCGCGCCGGCGAGGTCGTCGGCGAACGGATCATCGAACAGCCGGTCGGCGCGGAGGCTCTCCCGCGCGCGGGCGGCGGCGGTCCACAGCGCGGTCCCAGCGACACCGTCGAGGTTCATGTACGCGGAGACTATGGGGCGGAGCGCGGCCTGACGAGCGGAGCGTTTGGTCATGACCATGGGAGCAGCCTGCAGGCGCGCACCTTTTCAGCTCATCGGCTGGAGCCGGGTCGGTGAGAATCGAGGCGTGAACGAGGTGACCGAGATCGTCGCGACGGAGATGGGAGACATTCTCGCCTGTCGTCCGCTGCTGCCCGACGAGGACTTCTTCCTGTGCGGGGGTGATTCGCTGCGGGCGGTCGAGCTCATCTCCCGGCTGGTCGCCCGCTACGAGCCCGGCTCGACGGAGAAGTCGGTACTCGGCCCGGCTCTGCTGCTGGTCATCTTCGACGAGGCGACTCCGGAGAGTATCGCGGGGCTCATCGTGAATCAGCTGGGCAGGCGAGCGCGATGACTGACGATTGTTCGGTGCAGGGAATCGCGTATGCGGAACTGGCCGCGGAGTTCGGGACCCCCCTGTACGTCTATGACGCCGACGTCCTGGCCAGGCAATACGGCAGTCTGCGCGCGCTGCTCCACCCGGACCTGGAGATCTTCTACTCCCTCAAGGCGAATCCCAACGTGTCGGTGACCGCAGCGCTTCGCGCCTTGGGCGCGTGTGCCGAGGTCTCGTCCTTGACCGAACTGCTGACCGCCCGGCAGGCCGGGGTGGACGGGGACGACATCGTCTTCGTCGGGCCGGGCAAGAGTCGTAGGGAGCTCCAGGCCGCTTTGGAGGAGAACGTTCACGCCATCGTCTGTGAGTCCGTCGGCGAGCTGGCCGTCGTGGACGAACTGGCTCGCGCGCGGAACCAGGTGGCGCGCGTCATGCTCCGGGTGAATCCCGGGTTCACCGTCAGGGGTTCCAAGCTGACCATGGGGGGGCGGCCTCGCCAGTTCGGCATCGATGAAGACCTGCTGAGGCGTCCACTCGGCTCGTATGGCGCCGTACGGCTGACGGGCATGCACGTCTATCTGGGGACGCGCATCCTCGACGAGGACGTCATCGCGGAGAACGTCAGGCGTATCTTCGAGCTCGCCGAGCGCCACGACGTGCCTCTGGAGTCCGTCGACGTCGGCGGGGGACTCGGCGTCGCCTACTTCGACGGCGAGCGGGACCTTGACCCTGTGGTGCTGACGCGGCTGCTCAACCCGCTGGTGGACAAGTTCCGCGCCGCTCACCCGGACACCCGCCTGATCATGGAGCTGGGACGCTACCTCGTAGCTCCGGCGGGCGTCTACGTGGTCCGAGTCCGTGACGTCAAGACGTCCATGGGGCAGCGCTTCGCGGTCACCGACGGCGGCACCCACCACCACATGGCCGCTGTGGGGATGGGCTCGTTCGTCAAGCGGAACTTCCCCTTGCGCTTCCTCAGCGCACCAGCCGCCGACGAGAGCCAGATCTGGCAGGTGACGGGGCCGCTGTGCACACCAAACGACGTGCTCGGCAAGAACGTCCTGCTGCCGCCGGTCCAGGTCGGGGATCTCATTGGCGTGCTGCGGTCCGGGGCCTATGGACCGACCGCTTCACCTGGACTCTTTCTCGGTCATGGATATCCGGCCGAGGTGCTGGTTCTTGACGGGCAGGCGCATTTGGTGCGCGAGGCCGACCGGCCTGCCGATCTGCTTCGTCGTCAGCGGCTGGTGCGTACGCTGACCGCCGGCCTACACCAGTCCGGTCTTCATCGCCGTGACGACGGCGGCGGTCCGGTTCGGTGAGCCGAGTTTCAGCAGAACGGCGCCCACAAGCCGTTTGGCGCCGTGAGTGGAGATCCCGAGGGATCGAGCGATCTGCTTGTTACTGAGCCCGTCGGCCAGCAGCGCAAGGGTTTCACGTTCTCGGCCTGTCAGATGGAAGCTGCGGCCGGAGCCCGAGGGGGGTACATGGCTCCGGTTGCCGGCGAGCAGGTACCGGGCCAGATGCGGTGGCATCGGGATCTCGCCGGAGATCACCCGTTGCAACGCGTTGTCCAGCGAACGCAGCGACAGTTCGGCCATTGATAAAAAGCCGTCGGAGGGCAGGGACGAGAAATCCTTGCCATGGGTCTCCAGCAACTGGTCACCCAGGACCAGGACGCGGGGCAAGGCGCCGGCCACCGTCTCGTTCGCCTCGCCAAGAAGGTCCCACTGGTCGGCTGCGATGATCAGGACGTCGCACTCACCGTGTGTCAGCGACTCCAGCAGTTGGGCGGACTGCCAGCAGTGTATTCCGCCGACGTAGTCCAGACGCCCCAGCAGCGTCTCCAGGCCGGTGGCCAGTGCCTCGTTAGGAACCAGCAGCGCTACCTTCAAAGGCCGCGACCCAGACTGCGCCGACTTCGCGGTCATGGTGGGCTGATGCATGGCGTGACTCCTTGCCGTTTTCCTTTGTGAGGTGAACTGGATTGTCTGTCGGAGGGCTCGTACAGAATCCTGGCAGTGTGTCGGGGAATCGCAGTGCGGGGAAATCGCGGTGACGACAGCGAGGCGGTCATCCCGGCGCATCACGACAGGACGGCGGAATCGGCGTGGCTCACTTGGCGGCAATGGCCGGCTCGTGCTCCCACGGCAAACGGGAAAGCCGATGGCCCGGGTCTCGATCTCGGCCTCGCGTGGACCCTCCCGCTCGGCTGCACGGAGGCGGAGCAATGACGCTCGGAGACCGGGAGAAAAGGTGTGCCACTGCGATTCTGCTTCCATTGCGGAGCATTCTGCATATGGCACATGGCACTGGACTTCTGCGGAGAGTTTCTGGACGCGCGGCTCTCACCGCGTCACCCCCGAGATGCAGATACCTTATATCATGTTGTATTTCCTCTTTGTCATCGTAAGGACTGGGAGCGATCGAGGCAAGGGATTGTTGCCGAGAGGTTGACTATATAGTCAAGACGGCGGCCATGGGGAGGGCATCGACCGGACATAAGGAGGGCATCGACCGGACACGGTCCTTTGACCTCGACCGATAGTCATACCCAAGAGTCCCCCTTGTCCAGGCGGCTGATCGCCTGCAGACAATAAGGAGCACCTTCGAAGTTGTGGCGAGGAGTTGTATGCCCGTACCTCTGGGTGAGCTGGAGCGGGTGACCGAGTGCGTACGCCGGATTCCCGACAGCTACCGTCAGTACTCAGTGCCCGCGGCCAAGGCCCGGAGCTTCTTCCGCATACCCCCCGACGTTCTGGAGGGCCTGCTCGATCTCGGTCTGCCAAGGGGTGCGGGCGGCAACGACATGACGTTCGACGAGCATGATCTCAAGAGCATCGTGTTCCTGCTGCGCCTGCCCTCGCCGCAGCTCATCGCGTTCAGAGCCATGTCCGACGCGCTGGAGCGGAGCGCGACGGGCCTTCCTGCCCGGCGGACCGTCAACATACAGGCGCGCTGTCCCAATCCCGGTCATGAGGGCCCCTGCGATTTTGAACTCAGCGCGAAGGCGA
This sequence comes from Nonomuraea insulae, assembly GCF_042656245.1. NCBI lineage: Bacteria > Bacillati > Actinomycetota > Actinomycetes > Streptosporangiales > Streptosporangiaceae > Nonomuraea > Nonomuraea insulae. The sequence goes on along the minus strand of NZ_JBHSPA010000094.1, from coordinate 155,808 downwards.
AGCGCCACCCCGACGTCACCGAGATCCGCCGGGTCGACCCTCGGCATTTTGCCGTCGAGCTGCTGCTGCCCGGCCGCGATCCCACCTATTTCTGCTTCACTCCCGAACAGGAGCAGTTGGCGCGTGAGGTTCGGCGGATGGAATTCCTCTACATTCCGTTCGACCTGAACGACGACCTCGCCTTCCTCGCGGACAGCGGCCTGGCCGACTGCCGCCTGGCGACGCACTTCCTGTACACCCGTGGGCGCGAGCTGGGTGTGCCCGTCCGGCGGGCTGCCGGACTGTTCCTGTCGAAGCCCTTTTCCAACCGGCATTTCTGGGTCGAATTCAAGCACGAAGGGCAGTGGCTGCCGGCCGATCCCTTCTTCCTGCCGGTGCTGCAACGCCTGGGAATGCTGGACGGATCGCGCTGGCCGCAGCACCGCTCGCCGCTCGACGCCCTGTGGAAACTGGACGCCGATCCGGACAAGCCGCTGATCACTCATCGTGCCGGAGCACCGGCCTCCTACCTCACGCGCTAGGCCAACGAAGGTGGATCATGCGTCAATCGGAAAGCTGTTCGCCGAGGTGTGACCGATGAAGGAACCGCTTTGGACGCCGGAGTTCGAGGAACTGCTGCGGGAGCAACTGTCGTTCCTGACGTCCGGTACCCCAGTGCCTCCTGACAAGTCGCTGTACGAGCTGGGGCTCGACTCGATCAACCTGGTGTCGCTCGCCTTGGCCATCGAGGACAAGTACGGCATCGACATCAGTGACGCACTCCTGAAGGAGGGGCTGTTCTCGACGGCCGCCGGCCTGTGGTCCGTCATCACCACACTGCGCGGTCCCGCCGATGTCAGCTGAAGCCGACGGGGTGGAGGGGCTACGGCTCCTGGTCGGGCGAAAGCTGGGCTACAGCGAGTGGCTGAAGGTGACGGCGGACCAGGTGGCTCTGTTCGCCGAGGCCACTGGCGACCGGCAGTGGATCCACCTCGACCGGGAGCGGGCCGCCGCCGGCAGGTTCGGCAGCACGATCGTCCACGGTTTTCTGATCCTGTCACTCACGCCGATGCTGCTGGAACAGATCTTGGAGATGCGCGGCTTCTCGGTGAGCGTCAACTACGGCTGCGACCGGGTCCGTTTTCTTGCGCCCGTTCTGGTCGGCACGCAGGTGCGGGCCGGCGCGACGCTCAACGCCGTCCGGGAGCTGCGTGGTGGCGCCGAGCTTTCCCTGACCGTCGTCTTCCAGGCCCGGGGCAGCAGGGTGCCCGTCTGCGTGGCCCAGGTGGTGCTGCGCAACTACGTCTGAATGCGCGAGAAAGAGCTCGGGTCGGCGACGCCGATCGGCTCCGGCAGCATCGTGGTGCTTGCCGGGACGCGCCTCGACGAGCGGCTATGCGGCCGACGTGACCCGCCGCGGGCGCCGGTGCCTGACGAGTGAGTTACTGGTTTCTCAAGTGCATGATGAAAGCGGCCTCATGCCATGTGGCGCACGGAAATGGGGTCGCCTCGATGATGTCGTCGTGGCGTTCCACCCATTCTGTGAAAGCGCGCCGCTCGCCCTGCCTCGGGTTCGCACGGTAGAGATACCAGTCGTCCAATATGATGATGGTGCCGTCCTGGAGGAGGGGCAGAATAAAATCCAGCACAGGCGCCGTCGACTCGTAGAGGTCACAGTCGATGTGCACCATGGCCGCTTTCTTGAGGTCCAACTCATCGCGAAGGGCTGGTTTCAGGGTGTCGTTGTACCAGCCGGAGATCAGGTGAACCTTCGACATGTCGGCGCCCCAGCGGCGCATTTTACGCGCCGTTGTCGCCTGGTCGCACCGTAGCTGCCCCTTGAGGAACTGCTGAAAAGGGCCCACGTCCACGCCGTTGATATCCGGGAGTCCTTCGAACGAGTCGAAGCCGAAGAATCTCATGCGGGGCATGCGGTGCAGCTGAGCGAAATGATAGGCGGTGGACATCGACCAGCCGTTGTAGACGCCGAACTCCAGGTAGTCCCCGGTCAGTCTGCCCCACCTGGCGTACATCATGGCTTTGTCCAGAGTCTGTTCTTTTGGTTGCCAGAACAGCATGTCGTGCAGCTTCACATAGCGCGTCGAATAGCGTAGCCGGTTGGCCCACTTTCGGATCATGACACCTCGCTGAAGTAATGGTCGTCTGTACTGTAAGTAGATCGCCACGCGACCGCCAGCTCTGAACGGCTCAGCGGTGGCGGGATTCCGGGCATAGCCATCGGGCCAGGTCGCATGCGCGGCCCGTCGGGGATCCCTTTGGCCGCGAATCGTCAGGAATATTTTCAGCGAGGAAATTTTGAGATCGTCGGGAGACAATCGCCTTGCATGCCATCATCCTTGCGGGGGGACGCGGTTCCAGGCTGGGGCGACACACGGCCAAGGTCCCCAAATCCCTGCTGCGATTGGGTTACCAATCGATTCTAGAGGTCATGATTCTCCGGCTGCGCGCGTGTGGATTCACCCGCGTGACGCTGTGCATTTCGCACCTCGGCGACCAGATCCGAGACGAGTTCGGAGACGGTGCGCGGTTCGGCATCACGATCGACTACAGCTGGGACCGGGCGCCTCTGGGCACGGCCGCGCCGCTGCGGCACGTCCCGGACTGGGAGGCGCCCGCGCTGGTGATGAACGGTGACATCCTGACCAGCCTCGACTTCGGCGCGCTGATCGACGCCCACCTGCGCCACGGTGGGTTGATGACCGTGGCCACACACCGGAGGTTGATGCCGGTGGACTTCGGCGTGGTTGATTTCGCCGACGACCTACGCGTGCTCGGCATCCGGGAGAAGCCACGCCTCCCCGTCGATATCGATGCGGGCATCCATGTCCTGGATCCTGACATCAAGGAGCACCTGGCGCGCGAGCAGGTAATGGACATGCCGGAACTGCTCACCGCGCTGCTCGACCAGGGGCACGAGGTATGGGCCTATCCCTTCGCCGAGTCTTGGCATGACATCGGCACACCGGAAAGCCTTGCCGCCGCCGTACAGGACTTCAACCGGGAAACGAGCCGCTACCTGCCGGCGCGGGTGAACCATGCTTGATCTGCTGCGGCTGCACGCCATGAGCCGTCCGGACGGCAGCGCCGTACGGCAGCGCACGTCCGATGGGTGGAGGAGCACGACGTGGGCGGAACTGTACGCGGCAGCCCGCGCGGCAGCGGAGAATGCCGCACCATACCTGCACAAGCCCGATCCGATGGCGCTGGTGATGGACAACTCCGCCGCCGGCATCGCCACGCTCGTGGCGCTGCTGTCCCTCCCGGTGAAGGTGCTGTGCACCGAGCGTGCTCACGGGGAGCTGCCGTTCACGCCGTCCGTCACCATCAGCCGGTACAACGAGTTCACCTCCGGAGGAGGGAAGGCAGAGGCGGAGGAGGCGAGCACTGCTGAGGTGCTCCAGCTCACCTCAGGCTCCACGGGCGAACCGCGCATTGTCCGGCATCCTGCCGGCAACATCATCAAGGGCGCGAGGCTTTACCGCGACCTGTACGGTTACACCGCCGATGACAAGGTGCTGCTGCCCGTCTCGTGCGCCCACTCGTTCGGCCTGGTCGGCGGCCTGGCCGCCGCGCTGACGTCGGGCGCCGAACTGCTCACCCTGTCCGACTTCAGCGTCAAGGCGATACGCGAGGGGCTCATCGACGGCGCGTCGATCGTGCTTGGCAGTCCTTTGCTCTACCGGATGCTGGCCGCGTCCGGACCGATTCGCGCGCCGGCACTGCGGGTCGCGCTGTCGTCCGGCGGGCCGCTGGACGTGGAGACAGCGGCAGCGGCGGAACGCATCCTTCACCGCCCAGTCCTTCAGGTGTATGGCACCACGGAGACCGGTCTGATCGCTTGCCGTCGTCCCGCCGATCAGGATATCGCTCCCGAATCCGTGGGAAGCGCCGTGCCGGGAGTCGAGTGGCGGTTGGCTCAAGGCAAGCTTCTGGTCAGAACTTCGACCATGCTCATCGGGTATGCCGGGCCCGCGGGCACCGAGCCGGGTGCGGACGGCTTTTACGACACGGGAGACCTCGCCGAAGTGGACGAGCAGGGCCGCCTTCTCCTCACCGCCAGGAAGGCGACCTTCATCAACATAGGAGGACGCAAGGTCAATCCCCGTGCCGTCGAGCGGCGGGCCGAGGAGCACCCTTCGATCAGCCAGGCTCGCGTGTTCGGCCTCGTCCACGAACATGAGGAGGAGATCCATGCGGCGCTCGTCGTCGGAGACGGGCCCCGGCCCGCTCTGACGGACGTTGTCCGGTTCCTCCGGGCAGGACTTGCCCCGCATGAGATCCCGCGCCATCTGCATTTCGTCGACCGGCTGCCCACGACCTCACTGGGCAAGGTGAGCCTCCCAGACCTGCTGAAGCTGATCTCGGAAGGAGCGTGACGTGCAGGTCGCGGTTATCGGACTGGGCTATGTGGGACTCCCGCTCGCCCTCATGCTGGCCCGACATCACACCGTCATCGGCGTGGACACCAACGAGGCCCTGCGCATGGCGGTCGAGCGAGGGGAGCCGCCTTTCCACGAGCCCGGCCTCGACCGGCTTTTCGAGTCGCTTCCGCCCGGCGCCTTGACCGTGGCGCCTTCGCTCGCGGGGACGCGACCGGACGCTGTGCTGATCTGCGTCGGCACGCCCGTACGCTCTGACTCGCATGGTCCCGACCTGACCCAGTTGGAGGCCGCCGTCACCGAGGCGGCGCGCGTGTCCAGCGACACTCTCGTCATCGTGCGGAGCACGGTCCCCATCGGCACGTGCCGCCACGTCGTGCTGCCGATTCTGGCTCGCGCGGCCGCGTCACCGCTTCTGGCGTTCTGCCCCGAGCGCACGATCCAAGGCATGGCCCTGCGCGAGCTCGTCTCGTTGCCCCAGATCATCGGCGGCTTGGACGAGCGCTCAGCCGATCGAGCCAAGCGGCTGCTGGAACCGGTCGCGCCTGATCAGTTGACCGTCTCCTCCCTGGAGGCGGCAGAGGCGATCAAGCTCATCTGCAACGCGCACACGGACCTGATCTACGGCTTCGGCAACGAGGTCGCGCTCCTGGCCGACCGGCTCGGGCTGGACGCCTATGAGCTCATCAGCAGCGCCAACCTCCGTTACCCGCGCCCGGACCTGTGCCGCCCTGGATACGTCGGCGGCAGTTGCCTGAGCAAGGATCCGTACCTGCTGCTCCATTCAGCACGGGCGGCGGGCCACACGCTGCCCCTGGTCACTGCGGCCAGGCAGGTGAACGAGCGGCTGCCCGCGTACGCCGCTGAGCGGGTGCTGACCGCCCTGGAGGAGCGCGGCACGGCACCTGCCGACGCCAAGGTGCTGGTCGCCGGCATCGCGTACAAGGGCAGGCCGCAGACCGACGACGTGCGCGGCGCCGCCTCCACCGCGCTCTCGCAGGCCCTGCGCCACCGCGTGAGCGCGTTGTACGGGCACGACTTCATGGTGCCGCGAACGACCATAGCCGAGATGGGCTTGACACCCGTGGGCCTGGAGGAGGGACTCCGCGACGCGGACGCGTTGATCCTGCTGACCGACCATCCCGGTTACGCCGAGCTGGACGCCGCGCGGCTGGTTTCGCTGATGCGGCCCTCCCCGGTGGTGTTCGACATGTGGGCATCCCTTCATCCACGGTTGTCTGACGAAGCCGGCCTGCGCTACATAGGGCTGGGTTGTGGCTGACCGCGTCCTCGTCACCGGAGGTGCCGGCTTCATCGGTGCCCATCTCGCACGACGGTTGCTCCGTGACGGTGCACGGGTCACCCTCCTGGACGACTTCTCCCGTGGCGTCATGGATGAGGACTTGCGGGAGCTGGCGCACGGTTCCGATCTGGTACGCCACGACCTGACCCAGCCGATTCCGCCCGGTCTGCTCACCGACGACTTCGACACCGTCTACCATCTGGCGGCCGTCGTCGGTGTTGCCCGCGCCATGTCGGACCCGTCAAAGGTGCTGCGCACCAACCTGCTGACCACGATCCACCTGCTGGATTACTGTGATCGGATCCGGCCACAGGCGCTCTTCCTCAGCTCCACGAGTGAGATCGGTGACGGGTCTGCCCGCCCCGGTCTGCCCACCCGCGAGGACACCCCCTTCACGATTGCCCGGCCGCACAGCCCACGCGCCTCGTACGCGCTGAGCAAGGCGGCCGCGGAAGCGATGGTGTACGCCCGCACGAGCCGCTTCCGCGTCAGGATCGGCCGGTACTACAACATCTACGGCCCGCGCATGGGCAGCGCCCACGTCATCCCGCAGTTCATCGCCAGAATCCACGCCGACCCCTTCCCCATATACGGGGCGTACCAACGGCGAGCTTTCTGCTTCGTCGAGGACGCGGTGGAGGCCACGCTCGCGCTGACGAACCTGCCCGGCGCCGAACCGATCGTCATGAACATCGGCAACGACCGGGAGGAGATCATGATCATCGACCTCGCGCGCAGGCTGATGGCCTTGGCCGGCGTACAGCGACGGATCAGCGTCCTGGACCCGCCCGCCGGCTCGCCCGAGCGGCGGCTGCCCGATCTCGCCGTCTTACGCGCACTACTGCCGGAGCGCACGCCCACCAGCCTGGACACCGGGCTGCCGGCCACACTGCGCTGGTACCGCGACCGCGGCAAGCTGCCATGGCGAGTATGACGTTTTCACTCCGCGTGCTGATCGTGTTCGGCGGACTCGGGCGGGGCCAGTCCTCGGGCGCCGAGCGAATGGCCTGGCGGACCACCGCTCAGCTCGCGCTTCGCGGGGCCGACGTCGTGGTGCTCACCGACGCGACCCGCCCGCCCGGGCGCACCTGGCCGGCCTGCTCCTCGCCCGAGGAACTGGCTGTGTCTCGCCCGGGCTGGCGTCCTGACGTCGTGCACGTCTACGACTTGGCTCACCCCGTTCACGCTGTGCTCGGCCGTGATCTGGCCCGCCGCTTCGGCGCGCGGCTGGCGCTCACACCCGCCTCGGCCCCCGCGACCTGGCCCGACCGAAGGCTGGGCGCCCGTGTGTGTGGGGAGGCCGCAGTCGTCTACGCGCTGACCGCTGCTGAGGAAGTGTCCATCCGGCCCTTGTGCCGCGCCGGGGTGACGATGGTGCGGTTGCCGCAGGCGCCGGATCTGGTGGGGCGGCCTGACCCGGTTGGATTCCGCGCCGCGTACGACCTCAGCGGCACGATCGTGTTGTTCCTGGGCAGGAAACTCGCCAGCAAGGGTTACTCGTCCCTGCTGGCGGCGGCCCCGTTGATCTGGCGAGCACATCCTTGCACCACCTTCGTGTTCTGTGGGCCCGACGCCGAGGGCAGCGCGACACGATCGATCCGCGCGGTGGGGGATCGGCGTGTGCGAGATCTCGGGATGGTGGATGACCGCACCAAGCACGACGCTCTGGCCGCCTGCACCGTGCTGGCCCTGCCGACGAGCACGGATGTGTTCCCGCTGGTGTTCGCCGAAGCGTGGGCCTGCGGCAAGCCGGTGCTCTCCGGGCGGTTCGACGGTGTGGAGGACGTGGTGCGCGACGGGGTCGACGGCGTTGTCGTCCAGCCCCGGCCGCCGGCCGTGGCCGAGGCCCTGATCCGGTTGCTCTCCGACGACCAGGGCAGGGCCGCGATGGGCGCCGCCGGCATGGATCGAGTGCGTCGCGAGATGGGCTGGGAGCGAGTGGCGGCCGCGGTCGAGCGGGGATACCGGTCCGGCGGGGGAGAGAGCGTATGACCTACCGAGTGACCCTGGCCGACAACACCGTCGGCGCGGAAGAGATCGAAGCGGTGACCGACGTGCTCGCCGGCCGCTGGCTGTCGGCGGGACCGGTCACCCGAGAGTTCGAGCGAGGGTTCGCCGCCGCACTCGGCGTGCCGGACGCGGTGGCGGTCAGCAGTGGTACGGCCGCCCTGCACCTGGCCATGCTCACGCTTGACCTGTCCGCCGGCGACGAGGTGATCATGCCCTCGCTCAGCTTCGTCGCCGCGGCGGCGGTCACCGCGTTGCACGGAGGCGTTCCGGTGTTCGCCGACGTGATCTCGGCCGCGGAGCCGACAGCGGCGCCCGGAGACGTGTACGACCTCATCACCCCCCGCACCCAGGCGATCGTCGCCATGCACTACGGCGGGTATCCCGCCAGGATCGCTGAGCTGCGCGCCGTCGCCGACGCCGCAGGCGTCCCGCTGATCGAGGACGCCGCGCACGCCCCCGTCGTCCGTACGCGAGATGACATGCTGGGCACTGTCGGTGACATCGGCTGTTTCAGCTTCCACCCAGCCAAGAACGTCACCACCGGCGAAGGCGGCCTGGTCGTTGCCCGAGATCTCGATCTTCTGGCGCGAATCAGAGCGATGCGCTCACATTGCGTCGTGAACAGGGGAACGCACTATGACGTCAACGACATCGGCCTCAACTACCGTCCGGGCGAGCTGGGCAGTGCGATCGGGCGAGTCCAGCTGGCCAAGCTTCCCGGCGACCGCGTTCTGCGCAGGCGGCTGACCTGCCATTACCGGTCGCTGCTGAGCGGTGTCGGTATACCGTTCGCCGATCACACCGCCGACTCGGCCCACCACCTCATGGCGATCGTGCTGCCTGAACGGGCACCGCGCGAGGAGGTGCAGCGGCTGATGCGCGAGGCCGGCGTCCAGACCTCTGTCCACTATCCACCGACCCACCTGTTCTCCCGCTACCGTCGCCTGGGTCAGCGCCGGCTGCCGGTCACCGAAGGTCTCGCCGGGCGGCTGCTGACCCTGCCGCTGCACAGCCGCATGGACGAGGCGGACGTGGTGTACGTCGTCGAACGACTCCGCAAGGCCCTGTCACCCTGGACGAAGGGATAATGCCATTTTCACCGTCATGGATGGCCGGATCCGGCGCGGCGAGCGGGACTTCGTAGCACTCGGCGTCAACTACCATCCCCCCACTGCCGGTTGCGACGTGTGGTCCGACTGGAGGCCGGGTGAACTGCGCGAGGACTTCGGGCGGATTGCCGCAGCGGGGCTCAATACCGTACGTCTCTTCCTGTTCTGGCGGGACGCCCAGCCGGCCCCTGGCCAGGTCAGCTCCACTGTGCTCGATCGGCTGGACCAGGCCGTCGCCTCGGCCGAGGCGGCAGGGCTGGCCTGCGTCATATCCATGTTCACGATCTGGATGAACGGGCAGGTGCTTGACCTGCCCTGGCGGCAGGGGCGCGACATCTGGCGCGACCCGGCGATGTTGGCCGAGGAGGAACTGCTCGCGGGAAGCGTGGCGAAGACTCTGCGCGGCCGCGCCAACTTGCTGGCCTACGATCTAGGGGACGAGCTGTGGCACATCGACCCGAGAGCGTCGGGCTCCCTGTCCAGGCAGGAGGTCGTCGCCTGGCAGGGACGGTTGGCCGCGGTGATCCGCGAGCAGGCGCCGGGTGCTCTCATCTTGCAGGCCAACGACGCCGCGGGCACTTTCTCACAGGTGCCGTTCGGCGGCGACAACAGCGCAGGGCTCGATCTCATCGGCACACACGGCTTCCCGTCCTGGGCGCCGGCTTCGATCGAGTCGACCAGATGCTACAAGGCGACCAATTTGGTGCCGTTCCTCGTGCAGGCGGCCGCCGCCTACGGAACGCCGTTCGTCGACGAGCTGGGCAGTTATGGCGCGGGGGAGGCGGTGACCGCGGGCTACCTGCGAGCGGCTACGGCCTCGGTCCTCGCGAACGGTGCCGCCGGTGTTCTGGTCTGGTGCTGGCAGGACATCGCCGCACGGCGGGAGCCTTACCTGCAGCGCCCCATGGAGCGGAACACCGGCCTCAACCGGCTGGACGGGACGCCCAAGCCGGCCATGTCCGCCTACCAAGAAGTGGTGGCCGACGCGCCCCGGCTCACTCAACCGCGCTCGCCCGCCGAGGTCGCGATCTACCTGCCGGAGCGTACGAGGGCAGGCGGTGGCGGCTACCTGGACGCGCCGGCGTCCACAGTCGCTGCCTTCTATGCCTATCTCCTGGTCAAGCGGGCGCACTTGAACGTTGAGCTCGTCGCGGGAGAGCCGGTCGGGCAGCGACTGGTGCTCTGCCCCTCGCCGGCTCACCTCACGCTGACCGATCTCGAGCGGATCGAGCGATGGGCGCGCGCAGGCGCCACCGTCTACCTGTCCCTGGGTGACCACCTGCACGGGTTCGCCGGACAGGAGCTTGTCGGTGCGGAGATCGTGGATTTCAACCTTCAGGACGCTACCAAGGACGAGTTGAGCTGGGGTTGCGATACCTGGCCCCTCCACTGGGACAATGTCCCGACCGTCCCTACCACGATGCGTGCCGTGCGAGCCCGCACGCTGGCCGTCTATCCCGACGGATCACCCGCACTGGTTCAGCGGCGACTGGGCAGCGGCCAGATCCTCTTCACCAATGCCCCGATCGAGTCCCAGCTCGACCAGCCCGGACTCCTGGAAGCGACAAGCTGGCAGCGGTTCTACGAGCGATTGGCCGCGCTTGCCGGCTTGACTCCCGAAGTCGGCTGCTCCGATCCCGATGTGGAGGTCATCCCGCGTCCGGGTGGCAGCGCGCTCGTCATCAACCATCTTGACCGCGCTGCCGATGTCGAGCTCTACCGCAACTCCGCACGGCGTACGGTATCGCTGGCCTCGAAGGGGTGGGCGACCGTGGATTTCTCAAGCTGAGGAGCGTGCCTGCATGCGAGGCGTCGTCTACCGCGGTCAGGGGCACGTCGAGGTGTCCGAGTTGCCTATGCCGTCGCTCGAACACCCCCGCGACGTGGTGGTCCGTGTCACCAGATCCGGGATCTGTGGCACCGACCTGCACCCTTACCGGGGCGAACTACTCGATTTCCCGGCAGGGACGGTGCTGGGGCACGAGTTCGCCGGCGAGGTGTTCGCGGTGGGACACGAGGCTCCGTTCGAGCCCGGACAACGAGTGTTCGCCTCCGACCTCATCGCATGTGGCCGATGCGGGGAGTGCGCCCGGGGATGGCATTACCAATGCACCGAGGGCACGCTGTTCGGTTACGCCGAGGTGGCGGGAGCGTCGGTTGCCGGGGGACAGGCGGAGTTCGTCCGGGTGCCGTTCGCCGACGTGGTGCTCGCGACGACGCCCGCCGAGGTGTCGGACGAGCAGGCCCTGTTCGTCGGCGATGTGCTGACTACCGCGCATACGGCGGTTCTGGAGGCGGGGGTAAGACCAGGGGACACGGTCGTGGTGATAGGCGCGGGTCCTGTGGGGTTGCTCGCCGCCATGTGTGCTGAGACGGCGGGGGCGGCGCGCGTCGTCATAGCCGACGTCCATCCACGCCGCCTGCGCCAGGGACGGGAGCTCGGGCTCACCGTGGTCGATCCCGAAGTCCTTCTCAACCCGGACACCGACCTGCCTGACGGTGTCATCGGCGGCGCCGAGAGAGTCATCATCGGCGGCGCCGAGAGAGTCATCATCGGCGGCGCCGAGAGAGTCATCGAGGCAGTCGGCAGCGATGAGGCGCTTGACTGCGCGCTGCGGGCCGCCGCCCCGCGCGGGACCGTGGCAGTGGTGGGTGCGCATCACTCCTTGGCCATGCCGTTTCCCAGTGGCCTGGCCTTCGCCAGGGAGCTGACGCTCCGCTTTGCGGTCGGTGACCCCATCCGGCTACGTGAGCAGGTGCTCGCGCTGGTCCGCGCGGGCCGGATCGATCCGACTGTCGTGGTCACGCACCGGTTCTCGTTGGACGACGCTCCACTGGCGTACCAACTTTTCAACGCGCGTGAAGTACTGAAGCCGATCATCGTCATGAGATAGCGCATTTTCAATGCCTTCCCTTGCGCGGCTGAATTTACTAGTCTCTATAGTGGCCTGCCGATGTGACAGGAAGTTTGACATGACGACACCATCAGTAGTCCGCGCCAGAAAGCTGGTCAAGCACTTCAATGACCTGGCCGCCGTCGATTGCATTGATTTTGACGTGGCCGCCGGGGAAACATTCGGAGTGCTCGGGCCAAATGGCGCGGGAAAATCCACGTTGATGCGAATGATAGGCTGCATCTCGCTGCCGACCAGCGGAAAACTTCAGGTTCTCGGCCTGGACCCGGCGGCTGACGGTCCGCGGATCAGGACCCGGCTGGGAGTAATTCCGCAGGACAACCTGCTCGACCAGCATCTGTCGGTAAAAGAGAATTTGACGACCTATGCGCGCTACTTCGGAATGCCGAGAGGGCAGGCCCGCAAGCGCGCTGCCGAACTGCTGGAGTTCGTTCAGCTGGACCGCCGCGCCGATGACGAGGTGCAGCCTTTGTCCGGTGGGATGAAAAGGCGGTTGGCTATCGCGCGGGCCTTGGTCAACGACCCTGAGCTGGTCCTCCTCGACGAACCCACGACCGGCCTCGATCCGCAAGCCCGCCACCTGTTGTGGGAGCGACTGCACAAGCTCAAACAGAACGGTGCGACCCTGGTGCTCACCACGCATTACATGGACGAGGCCGAACAGCTGTGCGACAAGCTCGTGATCATGGACCGGGGAAGGATCGTGGGGGAGGGCTCACCCCGGACTCTGATCGAGACCCTGGTCAGCCCCGAAGTGGTCGAGCTGCGGTTCGGTGCCCTCCCGGCTCAGCGGTTCGCGGAAGATCTGGAAGGGGTCGGCAAGCGGATCGAGTCGCTGCCCGACAGGCTGCTCATCTTCGCCGAGGACGGTGATGCGGTGGTCGCCGAGGTGTATCGCCGGGGTTTGTCCCCGGCCAGCGTCCTGGTTCGCCGCGCCACGCTGGAGGACGTCTTCCTGCACCGCACCGGCCGGACACTGGTGGACTGATGGTGCATCCTTCGATTGCCGTGCTGGAACGGCACCTTCTGCTGTACCGCCGCTTGTGGAGGGCGTCTGTCTTCTCCTTCTTCGTCTTGCCGGTGCTCTTCCTGCTGAGCGTCGGTGTCGGCGTGGGGGCGTACGTGTCCGACGTGGATCACGTCAGCTACCTGAGCTGGATCGCTCCGGCTCTGCTGGCCTCGCTGGCCTTCCAGATCGGATTCAACGAATCGACGATGGGCATCTACACGGACTTCGAGTGGATCGGTGCCTTCCATGTCATGCGGAACACCCGGGTCCGGATCCGCGACATGATCGCCGGCTGGCATCTGTACGTCCTGGTGGTGCTGGAACTCGCGGTGATCGCCTTCCTGCTGGTCACCTGGGCCTTCGGAGTCTTGGACCTCAGGCTGGCGCTGGCCGGACCAGCCGTTTGCGCGCTGGTCGCACTGAGCATCGCAGCCCCCACCACCGCCTTCTCGGCCATCGCGCGCGACGAGAACCATTTCCATCTCCTGGCCCAGTTCGGGGTGCTTCCGGCGACCCTGGTCTCCGGAGTGTTCTTCCCCGTCGACCGGCTGCCCGACCTGCTGGAACCGCTGGCCTACGTGTCACCGCTCTGGCACGGTGTGGAGCTCAACCGCGCCGTCGCTCTGGGCGTCACTCCCTCCTGGCCTCCTGTTCTCCACATCGCCGCCCTGCTGGCGTGGACCGTCCTCGGGCTGGCCTGGGCTCACCGGGCGTTCCGCCGCCGGCTCGCCGACTGAGCCGAGGAACCCATGACCACACCCGCATTCTCCGCGCCCATCGGGCGGGATCGCATCCTGGCCGTCATCGAACGCAATTTCACCGCCACCCGGTTCGGCCCCTCCTACTGGATTCTCGTGCTCGCCGGCCTCTTCGACCCGCTGTTCTACCTGATCGCCGTCGGTGCCGCACTCGGTGCGATGATGGACAAGCCGATCGTGTACGACGGGCACGCGGTGTCTTTCACGGCCTTCGTGGCTCCGGCGATGCTGGCCACGTCCGCGATTTCCAGCGTGATGGGCGTGTCCATCGCCGGTTTCTACGCCAAGCTCCAGTACGCGCGCACCTTCGAGGTCATGCTCTTCACCCCTGTCCGGACCTTCGAGATCGTTGTGGGTGAGCTGTTCTGGGCTGTGGTGCGCAGTACCCTTTTCAGCACGCTGTTCCTCTGCGTGCTGGTGGCCATGCGTCAGGTCACTCCGGGTGAGGCGTTTGTCGCGCTGCCCGCGGCGGTGCTGACCGGCGCGGCCTTCTCCGCGGCCGGTATGGCGGTCACCACGTACGTCAGAGGCTGGCAGGACTTCGACCTCATCGCGATCGCCCAGACCGCGATGATGCTGTTCTCCGGCACGTTCTTCCCTGTCACCGCCTATCCGCAGGTCATAGAGACGATCGTCCAGTTGACGCCGCTCTACCACGCGATCGAACTGCTGCGAATGTCCACCCTGGGCCAGGTGAGCCCGGCGCACGCGGTACATGTGGGATATCTCCTGCTCATGCTGGCAGGCTGCCTGGCACTCACACACCGTCGGATCGACAAGCGGCTACGTGGCTGACAGGGGATGTGTGCCCGATGGACGTACTGATTCCCAACCACGCCGAGTTCAACATCCGCCATCCTGCCCTACGTCTCGGCACGGCCACCGAGACCGTGTTCACCAATCTGGGCCTTGAGCTGGCCGACCAGTGCGCCTTCTGGAGCTCGGATCACCGGATCCTGATCCTGCCCCAGGGCCTCGACCCCTTGTGGTTCCAGGACGTCCACGATGTGCTCGGCCTCACGCCGCCGCCCGTCGTCTCGCTCGGGCGTCGTACCGGGCTGCCGCTCAGAGATCTGCTTCACGACGGCCACGCCCTTGCCGAACTCCGGCACCGCCTTGCCGGGCACGACCAGGTCAGGTTGCTCGCCTGGGGCGCCACCCCTGAGCTGTACCTCCTGCAGGCCATGGTCAGCGGGTGGGGGCACGAGGCTGAGCTGGACTGCACGCCCCAGGACCACTACTGGGCAAGCCTGTACCTCGACGGGAAGCTGAGCTGTGTCGACCTCGCTCAGCGCGTGCCCGGTCTGAGGGTGCCGAACGGTGTCACCGTCACCTGCCACGAGGAGCTGCGAGGCGCCCTGGAGACACTACTCGCGAGGCGTGGGCAGGCCATCGTCAAGAGTCCCCTTGGGGTGGGAGGTGCCGGCTCCGCCGTGATCAGGTCCGACAGACGGGGGTTGGCGGGCTTCTGGACCACTGCCCATCGCGAACCGTTCTTCAACAGCTTTCCGCTTGTGGTGCAGGAGTATGTGGAGCGGGCACCGGACATGGGCTGTCCTGCGGCCGACCTGTTCATCGACGGGAAGGGCATCGGGCAGGTCGTCCTCAGTTGCATGACAGTCGACGGCCATCGCTTCCGCAATGTCGTCGTCGGCGCCCGGTCGATTGCGGCGGGCTACGCGGAGCAGACCTGCGAACTCGGTCAGGCCGTGGGGGCAGTCGCATATGAGCTGGGTTTTCGCGGCTGGTTCTGCGTCGACTTCATGGTGGGCGCGGATGGTGAGTTTTACCTGACCGAGATCAACGCGCGCAGGAGCGGAGCAGCCCAAGCGATTGCGCTCTTGGAGCTGCTGGGCGCGGATGACGACCTCGTCGCGCACTCTGACGACAAATTGACGCTGCAGCTCCCCGGCGCGACCTCTTATGGGGATTTGCGGTCATTCTTTCACGGACTGTGGGCGGGCGGTGTCCGCGCATACCCGACGACGGTACGCGGCCTGGCCGGCTCGCGTCCGCACATGGGTATCGTCACCCTCGGCTCTGGGGGCGACGAAGCCAGAGCCATCGCTGCGGAGATCCAAGTCAAAGCGCCGGAGCACGTCTTACGTCGTTAGTGTTCCTGAGCCATTCACGCGGGCGACCTGGGAATCGGCCTGGGCGGATTGACTGAGAGCCTATCCACCTCGATGCTCTGCCGGCGGGGAGCCGGTTGAACCGCGAATGACGAGGCGAGTGCTTAAACAGTGGTGACGGACTCCGGGTCTGCCCCGGTCAAACGGTGGAGAAGCCGCCCTACCGCAACTGCTCCCAGTCTCGTAGCGTCCTGCACAACCGTGCTCACCCCCGGTGTTACCAGGCTCATCCAGGGCACGTCGTCGAACGCGACGAGACTGAGATCGCCGGGAACCCGTAAGCCGAGCTCTGTGACAGCGCGCCAGACTCCCTCGGCCAATACGTTGTTGCAGGCCAGCACCGCAGACGGGCGATTATCACGGCGGAGCATATTCAATGCCCGGGAATATGACGTGCCCACGTCCCACGCCGCCTGCAGCACGAGGTCCGGGTCGAACGCGATACCCCTGACCGCCAAGGCGTCGCGATACCCATGGCGGCGCTCGCTTCCGGTCGTCCAGGCAGAGTCGTCGATGAACAGCGCGATCCGTCTGTGGCCCAGCATGATGAGGTGGTCGGTCGCCTCCCTGGCGCACATCCGGTTGCCGACGATGACCCCGTCGGCGGACCCGGCGGCGAACTGCCGATCGATCTCGACGACGGGGATCGCCCGTTCCTTGAGGTATACCGACACCGCCGCCGAGCTCGGCGTCAGAATGACTCCGGAAACCCGGCGCCCGACGAATTCAAGTGCCGCATTGTTCTCGACCTCGGCAGAGTTGCAGGCATCCACGAGCATCATGGCATACCCGTTCTGGCGTGCCTCACGTTCGATCCCCGCGGCGAGTTCCGCGTAGAATGGGTTGCGCAAATCAGTGACGAGAACCCCGATCAGCGTGCTTACCTGCTGCTTGAGCGTTCGAGCCATCGAGTCGGGAACATAGCCGAGTTCTGCGGCTACCTTCTCGATTCTGGTGCGGACCTCGGAAGCAACATACCCACTGCCGGAGGTGCGCGTGATACCGTCGATCGCGATACTTTAGCAGCCTGTGCCACATCCTTGACCGTGGCTCGCCGGGCCGGCTGGTTGCCTGTCGCCGTCAATTTTCACCTGTCTCGACTGATGGTCAACGCCTCTGCATGCCAACCGGTCGCCGGTCGCGTGACGGTCATCTCCATGACCTGCCCATACATATCCCGCCCTTTTTCGGTTAATTCCTTCGACGTCGATCGCCGCCACACTCCGTCATCAGCCATCACCTCGGGCGGCGAGCGGAACTCAAAGCTGCCGGCTCCACCTTGGATGCTAATGCCAGTGAAAATGCGGCGGGAGGGCCGGGGCGTTTTCGCTGGTAAGACGATTGCCCATCGGGCCGGGCGGCAATGCCGTTACGGCAAAGAACGGTCGCGGGTGGGATCCGGGTACCGGATGCCTCGATGACTCACGGGGTGGCCGTCCCTCCTGATCGATTTCAGCCGGCGGGTTCATGGCCGATCTGACCTGCGTCCACACCTGGGCCGGGTTCGTCTCGGTTCAGGTCTGCCGTTCGTCTCTCAGGAGGGTCGCGCCGGCCAGGGCAAGCGTCATAGGCAGTACGGCGACAAGGTACGCGGTCTGCAGGCCGAGGGTGGTGCCGAGTGCGGCCAGGCCGGCGGGTGCCATCAGGACTGCGCTACCCGAGGCCACAGCTCCATATGCCGAGGAGCGGATGGGCGGTAGGTCAGACATCTGAACAAACCTGGCCAGGGTGACCGGGTAGAAGGGCGCGATGCCGAGCCCAGCCAGCGCGAGTCCTGAAGTGACGGACACGGGGGTGTTCGACAGGGCGACGACTACGGTTCCCGCCGCTGCAAGCGCGCATCCCGCAGGGACGACGGCGATTCCACGGCCGACCAGGCGGGGTGTCACCAGTCGTCCGGCCGCCATCCCCACAAGAAATGTGGTTGCCACCGCGGCTGCCGCGCCAGTAGGCAGGCCCGTGTCCTGGAGACGGGCAGTGGACCAGATGGTGAAACAGAACTCGATCGCGACCGCGATCACGATGGCGGCCCACACACCGGCGAGTCGGAGCCGATGGCGGCGGCCGGTGGATGTCCCACGGCCAGGACCGCCACCGTCGATGCCGGTGCTCCTTTCCGCGTACGCTCCTGTGGTGCCGCGCGGGCGGGTGTTGAAGGCCAGCAGAAGTAGTGGAGGAACGGCGAGCAGCAGTGCGAGACGGCCGCTGAACCCCGCGGCGGTGACAGCCCCGATGGTGGGCAGACCGAGCAACGCGGCGACGCTGGCGACAGCGATGGCCTTTGTCAGGCCGACTTCCGCGTTGGGGCCGCTCAGCAGGGCGGGCGTGACTACGGCGAACCCTGCGGTGCCCAGGCCCAGCAGTAGTGCGCCGATCGCCGTCGTCACCGGGTCGATGCCGGTTGCCAGCAGTGTGGCTCCCACGGCGGCAACCAGAGCTGAGGCCGGCAAGACCCGCTGAGGACCTGGTCTGAGCGCCCATCGTCCCAACAGTCCGATGACCAACAACCCGATCCCGAACGACGACGACAACCACACCAGCTCCTCGGGAGGGCTGCCCAGATCGGCAGCCAGAAGGACGAGACAAGCGCCAAGGCTGTTGATCGTGAAGCCGAGCACAGCCTGTGCCAGCATGACCTGGCGAAGGACACGTGGACGGGTGCTCGTCTTGTCCGCCAAGAGCGCCTGCCGCTGGCGCGCGTGTGTCCCGTGCTCTGACTGCGCCTTCATTTGCTGCGCTCTATCAACGCGGTGGTTGAGTAGCCGGGCAAGGTGCTGAGCATGATCGCCTCCGCCCCTATCCGATCCAGGATCGGACGTTCTGCGATGGCGTCGGCAGCGTAGTCGTCGCCCTTCACCCAGACGTCCGGGCGCAGGATCTCGATGGCGGCGGACGGGTCTTCCTCGTCGAACACGAAGACGCCGTCCACGCAACTCAGTGCGTTGAGCACTTCAGCACGATCGTGGTCGCCAACGATGGGCCTTTTGTTCCCTTTTATCCTGCTGACCGATATGTCGGAGTTGAGGCAGACGATGAGCGCGTCTCCGAGAGCGCGGGCGCGACGCAACAGGCTGACGTGGCCGGCATGCAGCAGGTCGAAGCATCCTCCTGTGGCGATCAATCGGCCGCCGCGCGCCCTGGTCAACTCGGCGACCTCCAGCGCCGTACGCGGTCGATCGTCGATCTCCTGCTCCCGCACCATGATGGCGTTGACGCCGCCCTTGGCGACGAAATCAGAAGCCTTGCCGACACCAACGCTGACGGCGTCCTCGATCGGCACCCCGTCTCGTAGGGCTAGAGCCACCGCGCCGGCCAGTCTGTCCCCCGCCCCGCAGGCATCCCGGCCTCCCCCTACCGGCTGAGCCGGAATAATGGTCGAAGCGCTGACCTGACGAGCCAGGAGAGCTCCGCGTTCTCCCAGCGTGACGGCTACCGCGTGAGCCTTGTACTTCTTGAGCAGGGCTTCAGCGGCGAGGGCTGGTGTGTTCTCCCCACTGAGCACCTCTGCTTCCGCCTCACTGGGAGTGAGAAGACCGCATCCAGGTACTGGCACCGCCCCTCGATAGTGCGGATCCCACACTATGGGAGCCTCGGCGTCATTCAGTATGTCGCGCACTCCTTGTACGGTGCCGAGGCCGTAGTCCGAGACGAGGATGGCACCGGCCCCGCGTATGACCTTGCCTGCGCGCTCATCCAGCGGTTGGCAGGCGTAACCATCGCCCGTGTCCACCCGCAGGAGAGTTTGACCTTTGACCCGGATCCGCGTTTTCCGGTTGGTGCTGCCGCGCAATGGTAGTCCGAGCACCTCGACCTGGTCGGCCAGCAGACCGTGCAAACGCCGTCCCCCCGAGTCGTTGCCAATCGCGGAAACCAGCACGACGTCGGCATCGTCAAGGGCGGCGAGCATGGCCGCCAAGCCGGCACCGCCCGGCCGCGCGTGCTCGGCCATGCTGTCGACGACAGGTACGGGAGCGTCAGGGCACAGTCGTTCGGCCTGTCCACTGATATCGATGTCGAGGAGTGTGTCGCCGACGATCACGAGAGGGCCCTTAGTCATGTTCGGCCCTCTTCCACGACATCGCACAGCATATGAATCAGCACGAGATGGACCTCCTGAACGATGGCGGTGTCGGACACCGGCACTGCGACTGCGTCATCGGCCCGTTCCGACAAAGGATTCGGCGCGGCGCCGGTAAGGGCCCATGTGGTCAGACCACACGCTTGCGCGGCCTGATTGGCAGCCAGGATGTTCTTGCTGCGACCACTGGTGGATAGGCACAGCAATACGTCGCCGGTACGGCCGTGCGCTCGGACCTGGCGCGAGAAGACCTCCTCCGCGCCGAAGTCGTTCGCGATGGCAGTGAACGACGAGCTGTCCGAGTGCAAGGGAATGGCCGCATAGGGCTGTCGTTCGGTCTTGTACCTGCCGACCAGTTCGGCAGTCAAATGTTGAGCCTCAGCGGCAGAGCCGCCGTTACCACAGACCAGGAGCCTGCCCCCGGCGCCAAGAACCTTCGCGAGGGTGTTGCCCCAGTCCGTAATCGTTCTGACCTGCTCGTCGAGGTCGGTCAGCACGGTCACCAAACCCTGTACGTGATCGTTCATGCTTTCCCTATTTCTTTCGTGCTGTTCAGTCGGCATGGTCGATTGACGCGGTGAGTGCCGGGGGACGTCGGGAAACGAGATGTCGGGAAATTCCACAACATCGCGTCACGAATTCGATCAACGAGTGGATGGCTATTCGTCCACGACGAGCGCCGCAGAGTACGGAACGAGCATCAGTATGTTCGCCATTCTGATGAGGTCGATCGCCCTCATGGCCCCGAGGCCAGTCTGCAGTCTCACCCTAATCGCTTGAATCAGTTTCGTCGATGGGAAGACATCTCGCCGTTTGGGCATAGCCGCCTGTTCATGCGCGCCCGCCCGGATAGGCACTCCGAGAGGTCATAGGTGTGCAGTGGCCGGCTCGATATCATTCCCACGAAGCCGGAGCCCGGGGGAGTTCCCTGCAGTGATTATTGGCGACCCAAACCGCGCCGGGCTGTGCAGAGTCAGGAATCCTGCACTTCAGGCGATGAGCGCCACGGCCTATTTCAATACCTTCCATTCGAAGTGGCGCTCATTGCCGGAGCCGCCTGCCTGCTCAAGAGGAGACGTGACGATGGCATTTGCACCGCGGCTCGTAGTGTTGCGACCGCCAGGCCTCGGCGATGTGCTCGCGGTGGTGCCGGCATTGAGAGCACTGGCCGCCGCCTTCCCCGGCCATCACCGTATTCTGGTCGCGCCGGCCGTGTTCGCCCCGTTGATCGATGCCATCGGTGCCGTTCACGAACTGGTGGACACGCCGAATTCCCGGGGTATTCCGCTTGGTCCACCTTGCGACCTTCTTGAAGGTGGCGACGTGGACATTGCCGTTGACCTGCATGGAGAGGGCCCCGCCTCTCAGAGGTGGCTCCTCGCAACCCGGCCCCGGCGTTTGATCGCCTTCGCTCACCATGAAGTTCCGGAGACGCGTGGAGCGCCGCAGTGGCGATCGGGGGAGTACGAAGTCCATCGATGGTGCAGATTGCTCAACGAGCATGGCGTACCAGCTGACCCAACCGACCTCGACCTCTATCTGTCCCCCTGGGAAGCGGAGCCGGGGATGCGCGGTGCCACGATCATCCACCCTGGGGCAAGTTGCGCCGGGCGGCATTGGCCGGTGGAACGTTTCGCGGCAGTGGCGCGCGCGGAGGTCGAGGCAGGAAGGACGGTGTTGGTCACCGGGGGTCCCCATGAGGTCGAACTGGCCCGCAGGCTCGCCTACCTGGCTGAACTGCCCCGTAGCAGTATTCTGGCGGGCCGCACCGATCTCTTGGAACTCGCGCGGTTGGTGGCCGTCGCAGCGCGTGTCGTCGTGGGCGACACCGGAGTGGCCCACCTCGCGACCGCACTCCGCACGCCATCGGTGGTCCTGTGCGGTCCGGTGCCACCGACTGAATGGGGTCCGCCGCCCGACAGACCATGGCATCGGGCGCTCTGGGCAGGTTTGCGGGGAGATCCGCATGGCCCAACTCTCGATCCCAGTTTAGCGGCCATCCAGGTTCCGGATGTTCTGCAGCACCTTGCCATGCTGCCGGAATCAATAGATCGGAAGTGATTATCCTGTCCTCATCTTGCGAGGCCGGAGCTCTTCTTGACAGTGCGTCTCGCCTCCAGCGGAGGTGTGGCCCCTCGGGCCTTGATGGACCATCTACTACTCGTACCGCTCAGTCCCGCGTTGAACCTGGCGGCGGGAAGGTTGCCTTACCCCGAACAGCGCCTGAACCTGCCACCGGCCTACGCCACACAATCGTGACTCACCTTGGTGAGGACAAGAGAGTCGACCACGTGCCTGGATTTCCGTCTTCACCGGCACTGATCTCGAGCGGTGCGAAGCCGCCCGAGCACTTGTCTTCGGAAACGCCGCGGGGCACGAGCCACGAACTGCCCGATGCGGTACTGTTCGATCGCGACGGAACCTTGATCCGTGATGTTCCCTACAACGGCGACCCGGCGAAAGTCGAACCGTTTCCGGGCGTGCGGGTAGCCCTCGACCGATTGCGTCGGCTTGGTGTCCGGCTGGGCGTTGTGACCAATCAATCCGGCGTAGGGCGCGGATTGCTGACCGGTGCCGACGTCGAGGCGGTGAACGGCCGAGTGAACACACTGCTGGGTCCTTTCGACGTATGGGAGATATGCCCGCACTCTCCGTGGGAACGGTGTCGTTGCCGCAAGCCTGCGCCCGGATTGGTGCAAGCGGCGGCCGCCAGGCTCGCGACAACGCCCAAGAAATGCGTGGTGATCGGCGACATCGGCGCGGACATGCTCGCCGCCTCTCGCGCAGGTGCCCGCGGCATACTCGTGCCGACGCCGCACACCCGCATTGAGGAAGTCCTGGGCGCCGATGAGGTCGCCGGCAGTCTGCTCGAAGCGGTCGAGTTGGTACTGCGGTAATTCCGCATTGCACTTTGAAGCAATAGGAGGCGGCGGCTCATGGGCGTTCTCATTGCAAGAATGGACAGCCTCGGCGACGTGCTGTTGGCCGGCCCGGCGGTCCGGACCGTGGCGGCTCACACCGATCGGATTGTGTTCTTGTGTGGACCGCGTGGACGGCAAGCAGCCGACATGCTGCCCGAAGTCGATATCGTCATCGAGTGGTGTGCGCCATGGATCGATCCGCAGCCACCGCCGGTGGACGGCGAGCAGATCTGCCGCCTCATCGAGGTCATCCGTGAGCTGTCCATCGAGAAAGCCCTCATCCTGACGTCCTTCCATCAGTCGCCGCTTCCCCTGGCGCTCATTCTCAGGCTGGCCGGCGTACCGTGGATCGGCGCCGACTGCGTCGACTATCCGGGGTCTCTTCTCGATTTCAGATATCAGTCGGTCCTGCATGCGCCTGAGGCCGCACGGATGCTCGCCTTCGTCGTCGCGGCCGGCTTCCCGTCTCAGGACGGGGATGCCGCCACGCTGCGTGTGAAGGAGCCGCTTCCTGATACCTCGGAACTGACCGGACCACCCGGGTACGTGGTCGCGCACCCGGGTGCGTCGGTCCCGGCACGGACATGGCCGCCCGGCCATTGGCGGGAGGCCGTCAGGCGACTTCATGAAAACGGTCACCGAGTCGTCGTGACCGGCGCTGGGAATGAGGTTGCTCTAACCGAGTCGCTCGGCGGGCTTGATCTGGGTGGCCGCACGAGCCTGCGACAGCTCGCCGGCGTCCTTGCCGGGGCCGGCGTCGTCATCTCGGGAAACACCGGACCAGCGCACCTCGCCGCTGCGGTCGGGACCCCTGTCGTGTCGCTGTTCGCTCCGGTAGTGCCGGCGACGAACTGGGCGCCGTACGGAGTCCTTACGAAGGTGCTCGGAGATCAGGATGCGCCGTGCCGGGATACCCGTGCCCGCGAGTGCCCCATTCCGGGCCACCCATGTCTTGGCTCGGTGCCAGCGGGCCAGGTCGTCACCGCGGCGCAGGAACTCATGAGGAAGGCCGCTTCGCGATGATCCTAGAACAGCATATGCGTGGTGGCATTCTGTCCGCCCACCGCGGTCACGGCACATGAAGATCGCGCTGGTCTCCGAGCATGCCAGCCCTCTTGCCACGCTTGGCGGCGAGGACGCGGGCGGGCAGAACGTGTACGTCAGCGCCCTTGCCGTGGAACTCGGTCGGCAAGGGCACGAGATAACGGTGTACACGCGACGTGACTCCGCCGGCCTGCCGGACCGGATGTATTTGACAGAGGCTGTTGCCGTGGAACACCTGCGCGCAGGTCCGGAACGAATGATCACGAAGGACCTTCTGCTTCCTCACATGCCGGAGTTCGGTGCTGAGCTCCGGCAGCGATGGCGGATCGATCCACCTCATGTCGTTCACTCGCATTTCTGGATGAGTGGTATCGCCGCCCTGGCCGCCACCGCTGGAATCAATATACCGATTGTGCACACCTTCCATGCCCTGGGAATAGTGAAGCGAAGACACCAGGGTGAGAACGATCGTAGTCCGAAAGAGCGGATCCGTTTAGAGCGTAACATCGGCCGATCCGTTGAACTCGTGGCCGCGACGTGCACGGATGAAGTCAACGAGTTGATCGGCTTGGGCATTCCCCGAGACAGAATCCGTGTTGTCCCATGCGGTGTGGACATCGCCACTTTCACGCCCGACGGCCCGGCCCTTCCGCGAGGAAAGGCCGTACGGCTGCTGTACCTCGGGCGGCTGGTCGAGCGCAAGAGGATTGACACGATCGTGCGAGCGTTGCCGGGTATCGCCGACGCGGAGCTGATCATTGCCGGCGGCCCGCCCGCTGCCCAACTCACTGACGATGCCAACGTGAGACGGCTCCGGCTGATTGCCGAGAAATGCGGCGTGCAAGATCAGGTGTTGTTTCTTGGAAATGTCGCCCACGTCGACGTGCCGAAGCTCATTCGATCGGCAGATCTGGTGGTAAATGTGCCGCCGTACGAGCCTTTTGGGATGGTCCCGGTCGAAGCCATGGCGTGCGGGGTACCAGTTGTGGTATCGCCGATAGGCGGACACCTTGACACCGTGGTCGATGGGAAAACCGGTATCTACGTGTCCGGTGACCAGCCGGAGGAGCTTGCACGCCGGATCACCGACCTCCTCGATGAGCCGGCGCGATATCACGAGCTGGCCTCCCAGGCGGCGGAGCGCACGAGAGCTCTCTACTCCTGGGGGCGCGTTGCGAAGGAGATGCTGCGGGTTTACCGGCACGCCATGTCCGCAACGATGCGAATAGCAGGATGAGTCATCCTCAGCAGATCCTCCACTGCCCAGGTGATGACCGCTCACGGTGTGGGATCCAGCCGAGCGTGGCGACTGCTGGACGAAAGTGACCGGGCGACGTCTGTACGAGCGAATTCGATGCCGGCGCGAGTACGGGCCGAATTCGACGCCTTGCGGCTTCAGGACGGATTCGCAGCCTGAGAGCGGGGCTGGGATTCACTGGAGCCGGTACCCGCTGCACGGAAGGCCGCAATCGTTGCTCGAAGACCGGAGCCAAGGGAGACACGCGGTCGCCACCGCAACTCACGTCGAGCCAGCGAGATGTCCGGGCGACGACGACAGGGATCGTCCGGTAAGGGCGGAAGGAACCGTAGAGCTGAATGACTGCCCACCAGTTCTCGGATTCGCAGGGCTAACGAGTGAACCGTCACTTCTTCAGTCGAACCGATGTTGACCGGTCCGCCGAATCTACTCGCGGCAAGCGCCAGGATTCCTCGGACAGTGTCCGAGACATAACACAGAGAACGTGTCTGCGTGCCGTCCCCGTAAAGGGTCAGAGGCTCATCGAGCAGGGCTTGACCTATCAGATTCGGCACGACGCGTCCATCGTTCCATTGTAGCCTGGGCCCATATGTGTTGAAGATTCTGACGATACTGGTGTTCAACCCGTATGTTCGGGCGAAGCAGATCGTCAACGCTTCGGCGTACCGTTTGGCCTCGTCGTACGCGGCACGTGGGCCAACCGGATTCACGTGGCCCCAATACGTTTCGGATTGTGGATGCTGGAGGGGGTCGCCGTAAACCTCTGACGTAGATGCCAGGACAAAACGGGCACGATCGCGGAGAGCCAATCGTAGGGCCGCGTGTGTGCCCGCCGCTCCTGCCGCCAGTGTCTCCAAGGGGAGCCGTGTATAGTCTCGGGGCGACGCGGGAGAGGCGAGGTGGAGGACCAGGTCCACGTGTTCGGGTACATCGATTCCACAGGTGACATCTGTTTCCCTCAGTGAGAACCGTGGATCATCAAGCAAGTGGGACACGTTGTCGAGCGTCCCCGTGGAGAAATTGTCCAGAGCCAGCACTTCCACCCCTGCGCCGATCAAAGCGTCGCAAATGTGAGATCCAAGAAACCCGCAACCGCCAGTGACGACAGCACGAGGGAACCGCAGGCTGGATGGCGATCTGATGGCTTCGTCCGTCATAGTTCTCGTTCCATATCCGGGCTAGAACGTTCCGCGGTAGAGCGCGCAGCCGCGACACACGTCGGGAGGGTCATCGCCGGCCAGGCGGCGGCGGAACTCCTGATAACGAGCGCCCGCCCAAATTTCCTCGAAGGACTGGCTGCGCAAGTCGCCGAGTGCCACTCGATCGTCGCCCATCACCATGCAGCACGGCTGTACGACGCCGTCGCTGGTGACGTAGGCGGCATCCCAAGGCCAGGAGCAGCCAGGTTCACCGGGGAGGCGGGATGGCGGACGCTCGTCGAGTTCCGGCAGGCGAAGGTGTAAGCCGCACTCCGCCGCGATCTGTGTGGCCTCGGCGAAGACTTCGTCGGCTCTGCTTCGATCCGCGCCCCGCCAGAGGGACTCGGCTTCGGTGTACGCCCGGATCTCCGCATAGCCGTCGTCGACGGTGTCCTCGAAGGTATGCGACAGGTTCTGCACGCGTAGCTCGTCCACACCCCATTCCGAAAGCAGCCGCACCAGCTCCGGCAGTTCGGCCAGGTTGCGACGCATTGCCACGAACACCACTCTCGTCCATGGAAGTTGTGCCCCCGCCTCCTTTTTGGCCTGCCACAGCCCCCTGAGGTTGGCTGACACAGTCGCGAACGTCGCGCCGTCTCTGATGGCCTCGAACGTCGCCGCAGTGGCCGCGTCCAAAGAGACGTGCACCCAGTCCACGCCCAGAGCGACCAACTCGGCCGCGCGTCGTGGAGTGAGCACAGTGGCGTTGGTGTTGAAGCCCGCGGCGATGCCTCGCCGCTTGGCCTCCCGAAGCATCTCGAACAGGTGTGGTGAAAGCAAAGGCTCGCCGAGGCCTTGCAGGGTTAGACGGTTGAGGCCCGGCACCGCGTCAAGCAGGCGGTAGAACAACTCCAGGGACATCGCCCCCTGGATCTTGTTGACCGGCGGGCGATACCGCACGAGGCACATTCGGCAGCGGAGGTTGCACGCCGACGTTATTTCTATCTGTAAATGTCGCGGTAGCGCGGGAGAAACGGCCGGTGTCGCCTTCATATGGTCACTCCATCCATTGCCTGCCTCCAGAGCCGTCCAAGGAGATCTGCGGCCACGCAGCAGTCGGCGGCTCCGTTTTTCAACCGGAGACCCACGTCAACACGGCCAGAGATCGCGGAAGTCGCGGTGCGTGAACGAGGCCGTCATCCCGGCCTCGCGACTTCGTCGAAGGCTCGCTCCCAGTCGGCGATGAGCCGGTGCAGGGAAAAGCGGTCAAGTGCCCGCTGACGGGCTCTGCGGCCCATATCCGCTGCCAGGCCGGGATCGGCAAGGAGTTCTCGGATGCCGGCCGTCAGCACGTCCAGATCGTTGGAACAAAAGCCCGTTCCGGTTCCCACTGCGTCGGCGACGGCGGTGGTGGCGAGCGCGACGACCGGCATACCCAGGTGCATCGCTTCGATCAACGACATGCCGGCCGACGTCCAGCGGTTCAGGTGGAGATACAGCCGGCGCGTCGGAATGGCGTCGAACAGCGCCGGTAGCTTGAGGTCGTACGTGCCCAGTTCGAGGCCGAGTTGCTCGGGCACCTTTGCGCTGTCAATTCCGAACAGGTCGATGGGGACGTGCTGCGCAAAACGTGGAATCAGATCAGTACCGGTGAAACGACCGCGCCGCGCCGCTTCGTTGACCACGACCGCCGACCGTTCCAGCACTCCGCTGTAGCGATACCCCGGATCGGGGACGCCCAGCTCGATCACTCTTGTCGGCGCCATGCCGTTGTCCCACATGAGCGCATTGAAGTGAGTGACATGGACCAACGGAATGTCAGCCCGTTCTGCGACCATGTGCGGCGTGTTGGGTACGGCGCCGGATGGTGCGTCGTGCTCGAGGTAGATGGTGGGGACGTCCATGCCCGGCCGTCGTCCGGTCCATCGGTACAGCAAATCGATCTCTTCGGGCCGCTGCAGCAGGGCGATATCGAAATCGGTTCGTCGAAGTTCTGCCGCCGGCACTTCGGTCACGCTCGGCAGCCATTCCGGGTAGGCGCCGACGCCGAACCTGTCACGAGTCGGCGTGACAGGCATGAGGAACTGGTGCCGACTATGCACCAGAGCGGTTGTGTAGGACCCATGAACGTGCCAAAGGAGTATGCGCATCGTCAGACCTCAGGCGGTACACGTAACGCTGCTTGCCGACCATGTGGGTTGGGGCCAAATCGCAACCCACCGGTTCGACGACCGCAGCTCGTGATGGACTTGTTCTCGGGGAGGTCGGCTTCCGTTGCGGCGGAGTTCGCACTCATGAGTTTCGAGTTGAGACGTCACGACGCGTCGACCCAGAATAATTGATTCCACGAAGGACCTGACCTCACGGCTGTGCGCGGGTCTTTGGGTGGACAAGCGCCTGCGAGGCGGCCACCCGGTGGATATTCGACCTCCCCGGCGATGAAATATTTCGACCCCTGGTGTCGCACGCGGGCACGAAAGCATCCTTGGCTTTCCGGGATGCGGGGGCGAGAAAAATATCTCTGCTCCGCCCGCTGCTGTATTCGATACACCAGGCTCGTACCGTATTAGTGGTAATAATTTTTTTAGCACGCATAAGGATGGACTGTCAAGGCCTTGTGACACCTCAATGTCGATGACATACTGCCGTCGGCAGAGCGTGTCCAACACCGCTGCTGACTGCAGGTCGAAACCGATCCGCAAATTCAAAATGCGGCTCTGTCGCCGAGGTTGAAAATGCGCGGGAAGATGGTGGGCGTAGGAGTCGGCCCTGGAGGTGTCGCCCAATTGCCTCACGCACGGTAAGAGATAATCCACCAATGGTGATAACGGTGGCGCGGGCCGGGTCGTGCCGGCCATGGATGCATCGGCCGCGCGCCATTCTGGGCTCGACGGGCGTGGTCCGCGGACAACAACTGCAGCCCGTCAACGAAGTCAGGCCGGCCGTCTGCCGCGGGAGCTGAAAATTCGGAGCGTGTCGTCGGCCGGCCGTGCTGGCAATGCTGTCTCCTTGGGATGGTGAACAGTGCGAGTTCTGGGTATCAATGCTGTCTTCCACGACCCTGCCGCGGCGCTGGTCGTAGATGGTGAGATAGTCGCCGCAGCAGAAGAGGAACGGTTTTCGCGTCGGAAGCACGGTAAACGCCCTGTGCCGTTCTCTGCTTGGGAAATGCCCGAGCAGGCGGCTCGCTGGTGCTTGTGCCAAGCGGGCCTGCGCCCGGATGACCTGGACGCCGTCGCATATTCCTTCGACCCTGCCATGGCGTCCGAGGCCGCGAGGCTCGGTCTGGACGACCCCTGGGATCACCTTCGACAGACCTATGTGAGGCAAGCCCCCAGCTTCCTGTCGGACATTTTGCCCGGGTTGGACCCAGGTGTTGTCCAGTTCGTTCCACATCATGTCGCGCACGCCGGCTCGGCTGCCCTGGCTGGGCCGGAGGGAGGCGGGGCGGTCCTCGTGCTCGATGGCCGAGGCGAGAGCACATCACATCTAGCCGGGAAGTACACAAGGGGGCACCTTGAGACGTTTGCCGCTCAGCGCTTGCCACACTCGGTTGGGCTGTTCTACGAGGGGCTCACCGAGCATGTGGGCTTCTTGAGATCGAGCGACGAGTACAAGGTCATGGCTCTGGCGGCGTACGGCTCACCGCGTTACCTGCCGAAAGTACGCCAATACTTGTACTCGACCGGAGACGGCGGCTTCCACGCGCTCAATCCTCCCTGGGAGGAGTGGGTGCAGCGGCGTTTGCCGGATCAGTCCGTCACGGACGAACACGCCGACCTGGCTGCCAGCGTGCAGGCTTGCCTGGAAGAGGTGCTGCTCGACCTCGTCCGTTGGTTGCACGGGCGATCCGGGGGGCGATTGCTCTGCCTGGCAGGTGGCGTCGCGCTCAATTGCGTCGCGAACGCGCGACTGGCCGCTGAAGGGCCGTACGATCACGTCTGGGTGCAGCCTGCTGCGGGAGACGCCGGGACCGCACTCGGTGCGGCACTCCACCTGACCGCCGAGCGCGGTAGGACAGCACGTCCCATGTCCGGAGCTGATCTGGGGCGGGGGTGGACCGACGCGGAACTGGAATCGTGGCTGGTACGTGCGGCCATGCCGTATGAACGTCCCGCTGACCTGGCTTCCGTGGTCGCGGACGAACTGGCGGCCGACCGTGTGGTCGCCTGGTTCCAGGGACGTTCTGAATATGGTCCACGTGCCCTCGGCCATCGTTCCCTTCTCGCCAACCCCGCTCATCCAGGCAATCTTGAGCGTCTGAACGAGATCAAGGGACGCGAGCAGTTTCGGCCGGTCGCTCCGATGGTCCTGGCGGAGCGGGCGGCAGAGATATTCCATGGGCAGTTACCCAGCCCTTACATGGTGTTCGTGCATCGGATCGACGAGGCGTGGCGGGAGCGGATCCCGGCAGCGGTCCACGTCGACGGCACCGCGCGGATCCAAACCGTAGACCATGCGGACGAACCTCTCTTGGCCCGATTGCTGGCTCGATTCGAAGAACGAACGGGATTGCCGGTGCTCATCAACACCAGTCTGAACACTGCCGGGCGGCCCATGGTCGACGACCCCCGCGACGCCCTCGAATGCTTCGGTTCCGCACCGGTTGACGTACTTGTGCTCGGTCCGTTCGTCGTGCGCCGGGGAGCGGCGTTCGGTGGAGGCCCGACGTGAGGGCCTCTGCTTTCGCTCTGTCCGCTGGGCTTCGTGTCTAGGCGAAAGCTGAGGCCTCCTCGTGGACCAGGATCGTTCTCCAGGCCGACCGCGAATCGTTGTGCTGCGCGCGCTCGGCCTCGGAGATCTGCT
This sequence comes from Nonomuraea insulae, assembly GCF_042656245.1. NCBI lineage: Bacteria > Bacillati > Actinomycetota > Actinomycetes > Streptosporangiales > Streptosporangiaceae > Nonomuraea > Nonomuraea insulae. Next base: position 124,947 of record NZ_JBHSPA010000094.1, on the reverse strand, counting down.
GACCTCCGTACCTGCCTTGCGCGGGCTTCGAACCGCATACCCCGACCACGAAATCGTGCTGGCCGCACCCGCCGAACTCGCGGCGGTCGCGCAATCGATCGATGCAGTCGACAGGTTGCTGGTCACCACTGCCTCTGATCGGGAGGTTCCCGCCGCGATACCGTGGCACGGTGAGGTCCCGGAGATCGCGATCGACATGCATGGCAACGGGCCGCCAAGCCACAGATTCCTGGAAGAGCTCCGGCCACGCCTCTTGATGGCCTTCGCGCACCCCGAAACTCCGTGGATCGACGGCCCCGAATGGCGCTCCCACGAGCACGAGCGGTACCGCTGGTGCCGCTTGCTCGCGGCCTATGGCATCGCGTCCGACCCGGACGATCTGTGGCTACCTGTCCCGGCCGAGCCGTCTCCAGCACCCGGAGCCATCCTGATACACCCAGGAGCTCACGCCCCTGCTCGTCGATGGCCCGCCGAACGCTTCGCGTCGGTTGCCAGCACGCTGACCGAGATGGGCCACCAGATCGTCATCACGGCGAGTGCCGGCGAGGCAGGGCTCGCCTGGCGGGTGGCGCGAGAAGCTGGTCTGCCATCCGGAGCGTTGCATATCGGAACCTCTGAACACAACGGCGGCTTGCCCTTCACCGGACTCGCCGCGCTCGTCGCCGGCGCGCGCCTGGTGCTCTGCGGCGATACAGGCATCGCCCACCTTGCAAGTGCCCTAGCAGTACCCTCGGTGGTGCTGTTTGGTCCGATATGTCCCCATGTATGGGGTCCCCCGCGGCTGCCCCGACATCTCGTTCTCTGGCACGCCGGCGCTCCAGGCGATCCCAATGGAGCGGTTCCGGACCCTACCTTGTTACGCATAACCGTGCGTGAGGTCTTGGCGGCGGTGATGACGCAGCTGAGCGCGTGGGACCAATTCGGCGACGCAGAAGGCGCCGAACCGTTGGGAGCGCAAGGGCCGGCGGAGGACTTTTGCCGGGCGTGGTGGTCACGACCCGATTCTGGCCGGCCATGAGGTGTTCGATGCCGTGAGTTCGGTGCTGCTTTCCGCCCATTCAGATTGCCATGGAGGATCGAATTGCAACCGCCACGGACCTTCGCCATTGTTGTCCCCACCATCGGCCGTCCCAGCCTGCGGCGGCTCCTGCTGACGATGACCGCGGAACTCGATCGGCTTGCCGCCGAAGTGATCCTGGTCGACGACAGGGCGAAGCCCGCGAGCCCTTTGCCCGCCGATCTGGACAGCACGCACAGCCTCCAGATCACGGTTATCCGTACTGGTGGACGCGGCCCGGCGGCAGCCCGGAATGCGGGATGGCGCGCGGCGACTGCTGACTGGATAGTTTTCCTGGACGACGACGTGGTGCTCCCCGTCGGCTGGGGCGAGCGACTCGACGCCGACATTGCGGCATGTGACGACGACGTGGGGGGCTGCCAGGGCCAGGTGCAGGTACCGCTTCCGGCCCACCGGCGACCCACCGGCTGGGAGCGCAACACCGCCGGACTCGTCGGAGCGAAATGGATCACTGCTGACATGGCTTACCGCCGAGTGGTCCTTGCTCAGACCGGGGGGTTCGACGAACGGTTTCCACGCGCCTATCGAGAGGACTCGGAACTGGCGTTGCGGGTACTGCGGAGGGGGTGGAAGCTGATCCCGGGTGAGAGGACCGTCATCCATCCCGTTCGTCCTGCGGACGACTGGGCTCTGCTTCGGGTGGAGATCGGCAACGCCGATGATGCCTTAATGGACTACCTCTACGGCAGTCGTTGGCGGAACGCAGTCGAGGCGCCACGTGGTGGTTTCTGGTTGCACGTGGTAACAGCCGCAAGCGCTGCCATGGCGCTGGGTGGGCTCGTGACAAAGTCGCCTTCGGCGATGTTCGGTGTGGCCTTCTGGTGTCTGTTGACGGGGCGCTTGATCGTCCGGAAGCTCGCCGCCGGCCCGGGACTGAGGGACGCCGAGGGACGCCGAGAACTGATCCGCGTCCTGAAAACTGCGCCGCTCATACCGTTGGCGGCCGTCTCATACAGGGTCTACGGGGAGTTCCGCGCCCGGCGTATCGCGCGGGCGGGCCGGCCAGGCGGCAAACGGGCGAATCTCTCACCTAGGAGATTGCTGAGATGACCGGCGAGCGGACGGAGTCACTGGTCGTCACCTCGCTGGTCCACGCGCTGACCTTGCTTCCAGCGATCATCGGAGGATCGTTCCGGAGTCTGCCCCCCTTGATCGGGGACGTCAAGGTCAGCCTGTGACGACGGGTTTCGGCGGACGGATCGTAGGTCGTTGAGGGCGGGCATGTGCCGGGACAGCAGAGAGGTGCGACTTTCGAACCGCCATGCGGTCATACGACCCCTTTTGCTCCGCGCAGCGGGTGTCACCGTGCCCATGCCGGGGCCCTTCTGCAGGACGTCGGCCAGCGCCTCCGGTACGGGTAGGCCGGCCTTCTGGTTCAGCCATCCCCATTCTCGGTCCCCGAAAGGACCGGATCTCCGACCTGGGCCTTTCGTTTCCCGAACGGGTCGCGCGGGCTCTGTGTTTACTCGACGTTGTCGTCGACCTTGAAGTTGTAATTGACCTGGTTGCCGTTGACCGAGGCGGCAGTGACGGTGACACCGAGGGTGTCGCTGCCGGCAGTGAGTTTGCAGCGGATCGTGGCGCCGACCCGGGCCGGGAGGTGCTCAGGACAGGTGACCCTGTCGGGACGCTTACCGGCGTTCGCGGCGAGCTTGTCGGAGATCGTCTGCGCGACTCGGGCCTTGTGGACGGCTCCGTCCTCGCTGGCACCCGTGTTCCCGGGCTCTGCGGGGTCGTCACCGACTGGCCTCTCCTCGGCCGTCGGCTGCTTCTCGGCCGGGTTCTCCTCGACAGCGGCTGCTTCCTCGCTGGCCGTCGCCTCATTCTTCTTCTCCGCGTCGCCAAGACTGAAGGAGCATCCGGTGGCGAGAAGCACCGTCAGTGCGCCCAGCGCCGCCGCGGCCGCAATCCTCTTGTTACGCCCCGTATTCCACATTATGTCTCCCTGTTTTGTGGGTGATGAGAAAAAGATCAGGATGCACAATCGACTGAATCGTTCCGCGCATAAGCGGTTTGAGTTGGACTTTTACATGATCGACGCCTTCTGCTCCGCTGAGCGACACCCTGTCGGCCCCACGTGAACATCCAGGGATGACGGGCCGTCTGTGGATCAAGGCTCAACGATCAGGAACTACAGCTGCCGTGTCTACGCAACCGATCATGAAGACCCACGGGCTTGAGCATTTACGATACCGGGACCAACGAGGCTGCTGGGGCTGGGGTGTTGGGGTTGCGTTGGACGATTTCGAGATCGATGCCGCGGCTGGCTGCGTGCTCGATGGCTTTGTTCTTGTAGCCGTTGTCGGCCCAGGCTTTGGTGAGGGTGGGGTGGTGGGCTGCGAGGTGGTCGAGGAGGTGGGCGCCGGCGCGGAGTCGTGAACGCTGGCGGTGGTGACGAGGACGGTCAGGAGGAAGCGGCGGCACACCAGGCGACGACGAAAGCTCCGTTTGACGCCGTAGACGCCAGGCGATCGCGTCGGTGGACGGCAAGTACCTGCGTGGCGCTCGACGTCCCAACGACAGTCGGGTCGTCGTGCTCTCCGCGGTCCGCCACGATCACGGCATCACCTTGGCTTCCTACGAGATCGGCGCTAGAGCAAACGAATTCTGAGTTCCAGCCCCTGCTCGACCAGATCGACAACGCGGACCTCACCTGAGTCTTCATCACCGCCGATGCTGTCCACGTCCAGCGCTCTCACGTCGCCCACCTGCACGAACGCGGCGCCCACTACCTCCTCACGCTCAGGAACAGCCAGCGCGGTCAGGCCCGCCGACTCCATAAGCTGCCCTGGAACGAGGTCCTCGTGATCCACCGTGATGACGCTCGGCCACGGCCGTCACGAGCAGCGCCACGTAACTCTCCCTTCTCTGGCCTCGCCCATAGACCTTAGGGTTATCGCGGGCTTCGGACTTTGTCATTCATGCTGGGAACTTTGTCAATGGTGCACAGCTTCAGGCGCCGTATCAGGCGAGGGCCCTGCGTGTGCCCGTCGAAGCAGTTGTACAGCGAGAGGCGATCCCGACAAACCGATGTTGGGAGCCGGCCGTGTGGGGGAAACGGGCCGAGGTGCTGCCAGGCCGGCTCTGTGACCGACGCGGACGAAGGTCCGCCCCATGAGCCCGGTCCTGGACACCGCGTTCATACCGCCGCGAGACCGGGAGGAAGTGGTCCGGAACGCGGTGTGGGACTTCCAGGTGGCGGTCGACATCGACCACGGTCCGTCGGACGGAGCGGCTCACCCGGGAGGATGAGGAGCCGGCCGTCACTCTGGGTGTTCAGATGACGGGCAGCAGCCTGGTGGTGCAGAACGGTCGCAAGTGGCTGCTGGGGCCGGGAACCTTCGCCGTCTACGAATCGGTCGCTCCTTACACACTTCTCTTCGACGAGGGAGTCGACCAGCTTCTTCCGTTTCCCCCGCGCGGCACGCGCGCTCCCCGAGCGGTTGCTGCGACACATCACCGCGGTCTCCCTGGGGTCCGACAACCCCATCGCGAGCCTTGCCTTCACCTACTTCTCCCAACTGGCCGTCAGCGACGAAATGCACCAGGGCTCGGCGAGTTCCTTTCTTTTCCGAGCTGGTCACCCGGTCGCCGGTGCCGGCGTGTTCATTGGCGTCGGCCCAATTGAGCCAGTTCTACAGGCATGACCGGCTGATGCCCAGGTCTTTAGCGAGTTGGAGGAGCGGTTTGTCACCTTGGCGCGCGAACTCGACCGCGCGACGCTGGAACTCTGGCGGGTGGGGTGCTGGCATGAAGGACATCCATCCTGATGATCAAGGGTGACCTCAGGTCAAGTGCCCGGAGAACGGGGGGAAGCTCATAGCCCGGTGGCGAGTCTCCGACCAGCGCGCCTTACCCAGCCCCACGACGAAAGGACGTCAACTCGCGAACCGCCCTCTTGACCCCAGCCCAGACCGAGCGTCCAAGGTCGGTCACGCGGAACGCGGGCCGGCGGAGACCATCACGTGGAGGAGCGCGGGTGGTTCGCCTCGCGCCAGGCCCGTGGCGAGATTCCGTACGCCTGTTTGAATACCTTGCTGAAGTGGGTCGCGTCCACGAAGCCCCAACTCCGTCCTATTGCTGCGATTGTCCGCAGTCGGCCGTTCGGACCGGCCAGCTCTCGCCTGCATTCGGCCAAGCGGCGTGTACGGATCCAGTCTCCGAGGCTGATGCCCGACTGGGAAAGTACAGCGTAGAGGTGACGTACGGAGATGTCGTGTGCAGCGGCGATTCGTGCCGCTGACAGGTCGGGATCAGCCAGGTGTGCCCGGATGTAGTGAGTGATCCGCAGGCTGAGTGTCGCCTCCAACGGTGCTTTGGCCAGGCTGGAGTTGCCGTGCTGGGATGTCAGGACGGCACGGAGCAGTTCGATGCTGGGTTCTATGACGGCGTCGGCGTGCACGCTCTGGTGCATGTCGTCGCTGACGGCCAGTTGGGCGAAGTAGGTGAAGGCGAGGCGCGCGATGGGGTTGTCGGATCCCAGGGGGAGCGCGGTGATGTCGCGTAGCAACCGCTCGGGGAGCGCGAGTGCGGCGCGGGGGAAACGGAAGAAGTGGTTGTCGACTCCCTCGTCGAAGAGAAGTGTGTAGGGAGCGATCGATTCGTAGACGGCGAAGGTTCCCGGCCTCAGCAGGCACTGGCGACCGTTCTGCGCCACCAGGCTGGTGCCCGTCATCTGTAGTTCGAGGAAGACGGCCGGCTCCTTGTCCTCCCGGGCCAGCTGCTCCGTCCGACGGACAGTGGCCGCGGTCGCCCGCGCCGAGAAGATCCTGAGGGGCCCGACGATGCCGAGTCCTATGCGAGCGGAGATGTCCTCAGCCGGCGGACGGTGCTCGATGTCGACTGCCACCAGGGATTCCCACACCGCGTGCCGGACCACTTCCTCCCGGTCCTGCGGCGGCATCAACGCGGTGTCCAGGACCGAGCTCATGATGCAGACCTTCGTCTGCATCGGTCATAAAGCCAGCTTGACGATACCTTGGCCCGTTCCCTCACTAGCCACTCCTCGACACGGACGGTTCTCGACATCAGTTTGGCGGGATTCTCTCTCGCTGCGCTACGGCTTCGACGGGCACACGCCAGGCCCCTCGCCTGATGCGGAGTCAACCTGTGGCGGTGCACTACTGACACATTTTCCTGCATGAATGACAAAGTCCGAAACCACGCTACGGCGTGGACGAGGAGTACGGCGTGTCGCCGGTGGAGAAGGCCGGGCCTGGGCCGCGGCCGGCGCTCAGGACCGGCCAGAGTCCCCGCCGCCGGCGGTGCGGTGGCGGCGGATGGCATGGTGGCCGGGCCTTCTCTGCTGGGCGCTGAGCCGCCGGCCTCGGCGCGGACCGGCCGTGCGGGGAGCGCTGTTCCTGGCCCAGCCGGACGTCGGGCGTACCGGGATCACCGAGCTGATGTGCATCGCCGAGCTGGCTGCGGCCCACCACGTGCCGGTGGCGCCACGCCACTCGACCGGGCTGGGCGTCGCCCTCGCGGCGGGACCGCACGTCAGCGCGGCCATGGGGAACCTGGCGTTCTTCGAGTACCAGCCCACCACCTGCGAGGTAGCCGGCGCGAGTTCACCGACCTGCTCGCCCCGATTCTGAAGGCACACGGGCAGGACGCCTTCGCCAGGTTGCTCCCGCTGATCCGCTTCGGCATGCAGCCGGGCATCGCCTGGGCGGTGCACAAGGAGGTGCTGGTGCGCCGCGGCCTGATCGAGTCGGCGGCCGTCCGCTCGCCGGCCCAGCCGCTCGACCCCGGCAGCCGGGCCGCGCTGGACGAGGTCCTGGCCGCCCTGCCGGAGCTGGGGGCCGCATGACCTGTTGCGGCTCGCGGAATGGCGGCACGCCGAGGGGATCCCTCGCCGCTGCTTCTTCCGCACCCGTCCTGACCCCGAGAGCGTGGACGAGCGCCTCGCCAGGGCCGCGGCGCCGTGGACGCAGACCCGCGAGAAGTGGCACAAGCCGATGTATCTCGACTTCGACAGCTGGCTGCTGGTGCAGGGGTTGTCGCGGCCCTGCGCCGGCCCGGCACCGCGCTGGTGATCTTTGAGGAGGCCCTGCCCGACCCGCTCGTCTCGCCGGATGACGATCACCATGTCGCCGAGCTGGTTCTCGACGTCACCGCCGGTTCGAAGCCCTGGCTTTCCGCCCTGCCGAGCGGCGAAGGATGACGGCCCCGGCGGGTGTCACGCCTTCACACGAGCCGGGCGTCCAGCGTTCTCATGCCGTCTTTGTGTGAGATCGTGTGGAACAGTTCGCGGGCTTCTTTCCAGACGGTTGTGGCTGTGTGGTGGTCGCCGGCGGCGTTGTGGGCGTCGCCGAGGGTGCGTAGCGTCCGCGCCAGGTAGGGGATCGAGCCGCGGGTTCGCCACACCTGGACGGAGCGTTCGAGGGTGGTGATGGCGGCGGGCAGGTCTCCTTCGGCCAGGTTCAACTGGCCGAGAACGCTGAGCGCGTCGGCGAGGTAGTGGCCGAAGTTGCCGTGTTCGCTGTTGGCCAGGGTGAGTTCGATGGTTTCTCTGGCTCGTTTGTCTGTGGTCGCGACGAACAGTTTGGAGAGGTAGAGCAGTGAGAACGTCTCCAGGTAGCGGTAGTTCAACCGTCGTGCCATCTCCAGTGAGCGCTCCAGTAGTTCCCGGCCGCCGGTGATGTCGCCGGAGAATGATTTGGCCGCGCCGAGGAACTGGGTGATCGTCGTGGTGTAGTGAGCGTTGCCGAGTGCCTCGGCGACCTTCGTCGCCTGCTCCAGGACCGTGAGCGCCCCTTGCGGGTCGTCCTCGCCGTGGATGATCGCCATCACGTGATAGGCCCGCGCCTGGCCGCCGAGGTAGCCCGCGTCGGTTGCCGTCCGCAGAGCGCGTTGCGCCAGGGCGAGCGGTTGCGCACCGTTCCCGTCGGCCGTCATGCTCCAGGCCAGGGTTGCCAGGGCGTCGGCCATCCCGACCGGATCGTTCAGCTTGGTGAAGAGGTCGAGGAGCTGCGTAGCGTCGGCCCGCATCCGTGTCATCGCCGGCCCGGGGCCCGCCGGTGAACTCCAGGTGGTGACCTCCAGAAGGCCGCGCATCAGCACGGCCTCGCCGCGCTTGTCGCCGGTCTCACGGCAGAGCGCGAGCGCCTGCTCGTGCATGCGCTGCCAGCCGTCATACAAGCCGCGCACGTTGACGTACGTCTCGGTGGATCCGGCGAGGTCCCATGCGAGTTGGGTCAGGCGCGCCTCGCACGCTTGGGAGACCCCCGCCATCAGGGCGGCATGCTCCGCGCCGAACCAGGCCATCGGGTCGGCCAGCAGCGCGCCGGAGAGCTCCGCAGGCAGCCGCCAGCGCGGCACACGGCTGTGCATGAGTGCGTAGCAAGGGCCAGGGACGTGCTCCGCCGCGACCTCCGCCAGTGCCAGCCACGCACCCAGGGCCCGCCCGAGCGCGGCCTGGCGCTCGGGTTCGGAATCCTCGCGCCGCGCCCGCTCACGCGCGTACAACCGGATCAGGTCGTGGAACCGATACCTGAGCCTGCCCGTCTCGTCCGTCCCGGTGAGGTTCAGCAGATGAGCGTCGACCAGGGTTTCGATCTCGTGTTCCGCCTGCCGTACCGGCACGTCCAGGAGGGCCGCCACCGCCCAGGAGGCGAAATCGGGCGCGTCGAGCAGTCCGGCCAGCCGGAAGGCCCGCTGCGCGCCCGCGGGAAGCGTCCGGTAGCTCATCTCGAAGCCCGCGCGGATGTCGAGGTCGCCCGCCACAAGTTCGTCCAGCCGGTGCCGTTCCTCCCCGAGGACGCCGGCGAGGTAGGACAGACTCCACTGCCTTCTGCCGAGGAGCCTGGCCGCCGAGATGCGGACCGCCAGCGGGACCCGGCCGCACAGCCGGGTGATCTCCAGAGCCGCGTCCGGGTCGTCCTGGACGCGTTCGTCGCCGACGATCCTTCTCAGCAGGCCCATGGCCTGGGCCGACGGCAGGACGTCGAGTTCCAGCAGGCTCGCGCCCTCGAGACCGACCAGCCGGACACGTCCGGTGAGGAGCACGGCCGTGCCGGGGGCCCCGGGCAGGAGCGGCCGCACCTGCTCCTCCCCGGCGACATTGTCGAGCAGGATGAGAACTCTGCGTCCGGCCAGGCAGCTCCGGTAGAACGCCACGCGTTCTTCCAGGGATTCGGGTATGCCGGTGGCGCTGATGCCCAGTGCGAACAGGAACCGGCTGAGCACGTCCTCCGGGCGGGCGGGGTCGGCGGAGGCGCCGCGCAGGTCCGCATAGAGCTGGCCGTCGGGAAAACGATCGGCGATCCGGTGCGCGACGTGCACGGCGAGCGTGGTCTTACCCAGGCCGCCCAAGCCCGTGACGCCGGCCATGGCGACGGTGCCCGGCCGTGGGTTGATGAGGACCTCGGTGAGGTCTGCCACTTCGCCGTCCCTGCCGGTGAAATCCGCGATGTCCGGCGGTAACTCGGCGGCGGTGGGGGCCGCCCCAGAGAACTCCGCCCCCCTGTACGAGCCAGTGGTCGTCGCCATGACGCGGGGAACGACGAGGTCGAGTGAGGGGTCCTGAGTGAGGATTCGCTGATGCATGTCGTGCAGTTCTTCGGCCGGGTCCAGACCGGTCTCCTCGATCAGGGTCCTGCGGGCACGTGTGTATTCGGCGAGCGCGTCCGCCCGCCGGCCACAGCGGTACAGCGCCAGCATCAGCTGCGCGCGCAGCCGCTCCCGCAGTGGGTACTCTCTGGTGAGCGCGGTCAGCTCGCCCACCAGCCCGGCGTGGCGTCCCAGCCTCAGGTCCACGGCGATCCGCGACTGCACGACCGACAGGCGGACCTCATCCAGCCGCGCGGCCTCCGCGGCCAGCATCGGGACATCGGTCATGCCGGCGAACGCGGGCCCGCGCCAGAGACTCAGCGCCTCGCGCAGGCGGTGGGTCGCCTCCTCCGGCTCACCGGCGGCCTCCACCGCCTGCCCTGAGCGGGCCAGGTTCTCGAACCTCGCCGCGTCCAGCTCGTCTCGGACCACCGGCACCAGATAGCCGGAGCCGTGCCGCACGACGCGAGCCGGGTCGCCCAGGTGCCGCCGGAGCCGGTGGACGTAGGTCTGCATGTTCTTGGTGGCGCTCTTCGGCGGGGTGTTCCCCCACAGGGCCACGGCCAGTTGATCTTCCGAAACAGGGTTACCCGCGTGGCACAGCAGGACCGCTAACAGCACCCGCGTCTTGGGCGTGCCGAGATCGAGCTGCTCACCCTCTCGCCACACCGTCAGCGGACCTAGTATCCCAAATTCCATCGTGCTCCCTTGGCTGGAGGCACCGTAATCCTGGACGGCCTGTTTCGGTGATCCACTGGGTGACGAAAGGACTGCGAACTCGCTGGTTCTGGACGATGAACGGATCCTCGTGGGCGTTGACGTCGTCCAGGCTCGGCTTGATCAGCCGCACGGGCATGTCGTCGTAGTACGGAATGGCCGGAACCGCGACCATCCGCACGTCGCACAGATAGGCCACCCACACATCCGGTTCCTGACGTGCGCAGGCCCCCTTGAACTCCCACGCCTGGTTGGGGCTGGTGTTGCGCTGGTACACGTGGATGACGCCGGTGAGGCGCCCGCCCCGGTTGTCGGCGTTCAACCACCGGGCGAACCGCACGTTGCGGATCCGCCGCGCGCCGGCGGGAGCACCGGTGTTCGCGGACGGCGAGAACTGCCGCGCCTGCCTGCCGTCGCCCACCCGGCGGGTCAGTCGCAGACATTGCCCCACGCTTGGTTGGGACGCCAGGTCTTCTCGCCGGAGGACGCGCCCTTCCAACTGAAAGTCGCCACCACTGCGTAACTCTGTTCGGGAGAGCACGGGTCGACGGTGGCGGTGGCGGCCGAGTCCTCGGTGTCATGCCAGCCGTCGTGATCCTTCGCGGAGCGCACCGTCACATAGTCACTCTTGTTGATGCGCAGAAGCTTCACGTCGGTGACCTTGACCTGGTAGCTACCGCCACCGGCGACGTCGGTGATTTTCGCCCGCGCTCGGTAGGTGTCGGCGCTCTGGTCCCACCAGACGGTGGCGCAGCGCTTGACCTGGGTGCCGTAGCACTTCCAATCGCTTGCTGCGGATGCGGACGACGGGGTGATGAGGATCGACGCGCCAAGCGCCGCGGCGACCAACGCGCCGGTGGTGCGGAACATGTAACTCCTCTTTCTCTGGCCTCGCCCATGGACCTTAAGGTCATCGTGAGCTTCGGACTTTGTCATTCATGCAGGAAAATGTGTCAGTAGTGCACCGCCACAAGCTGGCTCCGCATCAGGTGAGGGCTCTGCGTGTGCCCGTTGAACCCGCCGGTCGGCGCGAATCCCTCTCACCGCAGAGCGGGGCGATAGATCTCTCCGATCTACGTCAGGTCTGGGCACAGGTTCCCGATCCTCGTGACCGGCGCGGACGGCGCCAGAGCAATAGTCAATACCTGTGGATCGGTTTGGATGTTGCTGGTCAGTGAAGTTGTCCGGTCTGGTGTAGATGATCGAAGATGATCTGGTCGACTGGGGATACGCGGTCGCGGTCGGCGTAGGTCAGCCGGGTGATCTCTTCGATCTCGCGGATGAGGGTGTCGAGGTCGGTTTCGCCGGGTTCGCGTTTGCCGCCGGGGATGTAGTACGCGTTCTTGCCTCGTGAGCGGGTGCTGAGGATCTTGCCGTCGTCCAGGTGGATCCAGGCGATCTTGTCGATGGTGCTGTTCACGGTGTGCTCCTGTTGCCGGGGGTAGTGGGAGGGATCAGGCGGCCAGGTCGCCGGGCCGTTTCCCGTTGGTGAAGACCGCTCCGGCGCGGACGAGGGCGACCAGGTGGGGTGCGTTGACCGCGCGCCGGCGGGCTTGGGCGGATTCGATCAGCTTGAAGGCCATGGCCAGTCCGGCAGCGCGGGAACCCTGGCCTTTGGTGACCTTGGTCCGATGCCGGACCGGTGTCCAGCGGCGCGACCGCCTGGGCGGCATCATCCACGAATACTCCCATGTTGCCTGACGTGGACGAGGTTTTCGGCACGCACAGGCGCATGCGGGGCGGAGCGCCGCACCCGTCCGCTGAGGTGCTGTGAGCGGAGTGACGGAACTACACACAGTTGACTAACGCGACTTAAGCGGAATACTGGTCACCCGATTGGGCCGTCGTTCTAGTGAGACGAGGATTCCCATGTTGTCGTTCGGCCTCGCGATGCCTCAGGCAGAGCCGTATCAGGCACAGCCGTATCAGGCAGAGCCACGCCAGGCGGAGCCGCACCGGGCTTCCAGCGACGCCGACGACGCGGAAAGGCGCGCGACAGATCGGCGCGGCCCCGACCGGCCACCGGACGGGACCGGCACTCACCGCTAGCGCATGCCTTTCGCGGCGGTCGACAGATCCCGATGACTCCCCCCGATCCCAGGACTTTCATGCCGCCAGACTCCTTCAGCGTCCCGACGGTGATCGGCATCGCCGTCCTCGTGCTCGCCCTCGCGGGCGTCCTGATCCTCTACCTGCGCGTACGCGGCCAGCTCGCCCAGGCCCGCGGGCAACTCGCGCAGAACCGTCAGGTACAGGACCACCTGACCCGAGAGTCCAGTGCCTGGAGCCAGCGCCTGCTTCAGGCGGAGCGCAAGGTCCAGGAGAACGCGGACCAGGTGCGCGACGCCCGCTCCCGGCACGACCTCGTACGCGCCGAGACCGACCATCTGATCAACAAGCGGATCCCCGCCCTGCTGTCCCACCTGCGCGCCCCGCACGTGATCGTGCCCGGCATGCAGAACCAGGCGCTCGCCGGCACGGACATCGACCGGCAGCACCGCGCCGTCCTCGACGCCCTCACCCGCGGCATCCGCGAGGAGGCCGAACGCATCGACGAGAGCGCCCAGGCCGTCATCAGAGGCGCCATGTCCCGCGTGCAGAGCCAGGCCCTGCGCGCCCAGGACCTGCTCGCCGGCGTGCAGCAGCGTTACAGCGGTGACGAGCACACGGCGCTGCTGCGCGAGGTGCTGGGACTCGACATGTTCAACGAGCTGATCATCCGCCGGATGCAGGTCACCGGCATCGCATGCGGCGCCACCCCCGGCCTGTCGCGTGACGACACCTACCTGGTGGACCTTGTGGTGGGCGCCGTCTCGCGGGTGGAGAACTTCGAGCTGCGCATCGAGGGCCCGGCCAACCACCTGCGCCGCCGGATCGGGGTCGCCGCCCGCGCCGGGGAGTCGATCCTGTTCATCACCGCCGAGCTGCTGGCCAACGCGGTGCACCACTCCCACGGCACGCTCCAGGTGACCATCGCCGTGCACGAGACCAACAACGGCGCCGCCATCGTCATCGACGACGCCGGCGTCGGCCTCAACGAGGACCAGTACGCCCGCGCGAGCCGCCTGCTCAGCGGCAACCATCCGGTCCGCCTGGTCGACCTGGGCAACCCGCCCCGCACCGGCTGGGCGGCGATCGGCCGCCAGGTCGCGCACTACGGCATGCAGGTCACGGTCAAGAAGAGCGCCTTCGGCGGGGTGCAGGCCGTACTGAACATCCCCACCGCGCTGCTGGTGGAGATGCCGGAGGACAGCCGGCCGTCGGTGCTCGCGCCCGAGCCGGTGCGCGCGGCCGCCCCGACCGCCGCCACGGCCATCCGCCGGGATCCCATTCCCGCCGCCATGGCCGCCCGGCCGGAGCCCGCGTCCGTTCCCACCGCCCGTCGGGAGCCGACGGCGGCCCCCCGGCCCGAGCCAGCCACCTCTTCGGCACGGCCCCAGCCCGTTACGGCGCCCCTTCAGCGGTCGGCGGAGGAACTGGCGCCGCTGCCACAGCGCCGCCGCCAGCAGCCGCGTGACACCAGCCCTCCGCCGGCCACCACGGGCAGCGGTTCCGGCGGTACGGGCGGCAGGTTGCTCACCACCCCGGAAGAGGCCCAGAAACGATGGGGCGACTTCCAGGTCGGAGCCGAAGCGGGCCGCCGCGAAGCGCTCCCCACCGAGCAGCACGACGCAACCGAAGGGAAATGACCGTTCCATGGACGCTCACAGCGCTTCCGGCCGGGTCCAGGCCAAGGGTCGCCCGTTGTCCCTCGACGTGTCCTGGGTCCTTTCACCCCTGCTCGCGCTGCCCGGTGTCGCCAGCGGCGTGGTGCTGAGCCGTGACGGGCTGATCCTCGGCGGCTCGGCCAACGTGACCACCGAGACCGGCGAGCGGGCCGCCGCCATGACCAGCTCCGTGCTCGGGGCCGCGCGAGCCCTGTGCGCGGGCCTCAGCAACGGCGCCGACGACGAGGTGGTGGACATCGTCATCTCCGCCGGCAACGGCTACTACTACGTCGCCCCGGCCGGCGACCGCGCCGCCATCGTGGTCGCCGCCACCGGCGGCGTCAACATCGGCACGCTGGCCTACGAGGTGCAGCTCCAGGTGCAGAAACTGATCAAGGCTCTCGACGAGGCCAGCGCGGCCAGGATGCCAGGCGTCCGGGCATGACCTCCGGACGACAACGGCGGCGGGTCGTCCCTGACTACATGGCCGCCGCGCGACTGACCGTACCCGAGCACATCCACGTCGAGCGCACGACTCTGGTCTACATCGCGCCCGACGCCGCCACCAACGGGCTCGACCCCCCGGGGTCTCATCTGCTGACTCTGCTGCGGGACGGGCCGCTGTCGGTGTACGAGTGCGCCGCGCACCTGGGCCTGCCGTACTGCGTGGTGCGGTTGCTGGTCGCCGGGCTGGTCGGAAGCGGAACGCTGCTGACCAGCGATCCGCCAGCCACCGACCTGCCCGACATTGAGATCTTGGAGTTGGTGCTCAGTGGCCTCCGCGCTCTCTGAAAGCCGTATCAGTATCGAACACGTACCGGTCAAGCTGGTCATCGCCGGGCCGTTCGGCGTGGGCAAGACGACCCTGGTGGACGCTCTCTCGGAGATCAAGCCCCTCAACACCGAGGAGGTGCTCACCCAGGCGGGCACGCTGGTGGACGACCTCACCGGGGTGAATGAGAAGACGACCACGACCACCGCGATCGACTTCGGCCGCCTCACCATGCCCGGGGTGGTGCTGTACCTGTTCGGCGCGCCGGGGCAGACCCGGTTCCAGGTCTTGTGGAACGAGCTGGTCCGTGGCGCGCTGGGGGTCCTGGTGCTGGCCGACACCCGCAGGATCGACGACAGCTTCGCCGTCCTCGACCTGGTGGAGAGTGCCGGCCTGCGTTACGCGGTGGCCGTCAACCACTTCCCTGACTCGCCGGACTACCCGCCGGACGCCCTGCGCCAGGCGCTGGACCTCCAGCCGAGCACGCCGCTGGTGGTGTGCGACGCACGTGACCCCGTCTCCGCCCGTGCCTCGCTGATCGCGCTGGTGGAGCACATCAGAGAGCTGGTGCTGTCATGACTCTGCGCTACATGCCCGACGCGGGCCGCCTCTACGGGCCGGAGTACGCCAGGGACCCGCAGGCCGTCTACGCGGAGCTGCGCCGGCGGCACGGCGCGGTCGCGCCCGTGGAGATCGCCCCCGGCATCGAGGCCCACCTGGTGATCGGCTACCAGGCCGCACTCGACGTGCTCACCAACGTCGGCGGCGTCTGGATCAAGAACGGCAGTGCCTGGCAGGCTCGGGTCCCCGACACCCCCGAGGCCGCGGGACCCGTCGCCATGCTCGGCTACCGGCCGAACGCGCTGATGTCGGACGGGGCCGAGCACGCCCGGTTCCGTAAGGTGATCTCCGATTGCTTCGACCTGGTCCAGCCGCACAAGCTGCGCCAGATGGTGATCGAGGTGTCGGACTCGTTGATCAGCCAGTTCGCCGCGAAGGGCGAGGCGGACCTGGTCTCCGAGTTCGCCCAGCCCATCCCGGCCCGCATCTTCAACTCGCTCTTCGGCCGGCCCGACTCCGACAGCGCCGGCCTGATCAAGGCCATGGCGGACCTGATGGAGGCCGACGGCGAGAGGGGCAAGCGGGGCAGCGACGCGTTCAGCCGCTACATCGGCGAGCTGGTCCAGTCCAAGCACGCCCAGCGGGGCGACGACCTGACGTCCTGGTTCATCGACCATCCGGCCGCGCTCCAGCCCAACGAGCTGGCCGAGACCCTCGTGCTCGTGATGGCCGCCGCGTACGAGCCCACGGCCAACCTGATCTCCAACACGATCTCCCGGATGGTCAGCGACGACCGCTACTACAGCTCGCTGACCAACGGCGCGCTCGGCACGTACGACGCCCTGATGGAAGCCCTGCGCGCCGAGCCCGCCATGGCGAACTACGGGCCCTATTTCGTCCGTCAGCCCGTGCACTTCCACGGCACCTGGATCCAGCCGGCCGAACTGGTCCTCGTCTCCTACGCCGCGGCCAACACCGAGTCCACCAACGTGCCCGAGGAGCTGCGTTCCGACGGCGGCGCGTACCTGGGCTTCGGCGCCGGGTCGCACCGCTGCCCGGCCAGCGACCCGGCCATGATCATCGCGATGACCGCGATCGAGCGCCTGACCTCTCACCTGTGTGACCTGGAACTGACCGTGCCGCGCGAGGAGCTCTCGTGGCGGCCGGGCCCGTTCCACCGCGCGCTGGCACATCTGCCGGTGCGTTTCACTCCCATTCGACCTGATCAGCCAGGAGAATCGCCTTGGGCAGTTCAGCCCCCGTCGTCCTCGACCCCTTCGGCACCGACCTTCCAGGGGAGGTCCGGCGACTACGCGACCTCGGCCCCCTGGTCCTCGTAGAGCTCGCCGGAGGCATCCCGGCCTGGGCGGTCACCCGGCACGACCTACTCAAGCAGCTCATCCTCGATCCACGGGTGAGCAAGGACAAGCGGCACTGGGGGCAGCTGGAGCGGGCGTTCGCCACGCCGGGCTGGTCCTGGATCATCACCTGGATCGGCGTGTCCAACATGCTGAGCGCGTACGGCGACGAACACCGCCGGCTGCGCAAGCTGATCGCCCCCAGCTTCACCGCGCGCCGCAGCAAGGCCATGCAGCCGATCGTCGAGCAGATCGTCACGGAGCTGCTGGACGCGATGGCCGCGCAGCCGCCCGGTCGGCCCGTCGACCTGCGCGCCGCCTACGCCCACCCGCTGCCGATGCGGGTGATCTGCGAGCTGTTCGGCGTTCCCGCGCACATGCGGGAGGAGATGGCCCAGGTCATGGAGGCCATCATGGACACCACCGCCACCCCGGAGCAGGCGGCGGCCACGGCCGCCAAGATCGCCACGGTGCTGCCCGCCCTGGTCGCCTACAAGCGCGAGCACCAGGGTGACGACCTGACCACCGAGCTGATCAACGTCCGTGACAGCGGTGACTCGCTCAGCGAGACCGAGCTGTGCGACACCCTGCTGCTGCTGATCGCGGCCGGGCACGAGACCACGGTCAACCTGATCGGCAACGCCGTGCACGCCCTGCTCACCCATCCGGACCACCTCCGCCGGGTGCTGGCCGGGGAGATCTCCTGGGACGCGGTGATCGAGGAGACGCTGCGCTGGGCGCCGTCGATCGCCAACCTGCCGCTGCGCTTCGCCATCGAGCCGATCGAGATCGGCGGCGTCCGGATCGAGGCGGGCGACGCGATCATCACCAGCTACCTGGCGGCCGGGCACGACCCCGACCAGCACGGTGAGGACGCCGACCGGTTCGACCCGACCAGGCAGAGCGCCGAGCACCTGGGCTTCGGCATCGGCGTGCACCGCTGCATCGGGGCTCCGCTCGCCCGCCAGGAGGCGCTCACCGCCCTGCCCGCCCTGTTCGCCCGGTTCCCTGACCTTCAGCTGGCCGTGGACGCGAGCGAGGTGGGACACGTGCCGTCGTTCATTGCGCACGGGTGGAGCAGCCTGCCGCTCACGCTGCACCGCTGACCTTCATCCGCGACGCGCGTCTCCTCCGCGCGACTTCGGGGCGGAGGAGGTGGCGCGAACGGGGTCCTACCGGACGCTCCGCACCCGCAGGATCATGAGCGCTCCGACGAGCGAGAGCAGGCCGCCGATCACGAACAGGGCCGGACAGCCGCCGAGGTGGGCGACGACCAGCGAGCCGCCCTGGGTTGCGGAGAAGATCTTCGCTGAGACTGCGGCTCTACGAGGCAGCATCGACGATCGCCACCTCGATCTCGGTGGCAGCGTCGCTGAGGGCCGTCTCAACTGCCTCCCCGGATCCACCAACGGCGATCACATACCCGAGGCGATCGGCCGCGCAGCGCGGCGGGCGCACCATGATTCCCGGTTCGGCCGTTACCTTGACCTCACGGACACCGAGCACCTTGGCCGCGCGCTCGACCCCGTGGACCTTTTCCAGCTGTCCGGGTCGGTCAGCGAGAAGAAACCGGATCCCGGCGTAACGCGCAGGCGTGTCCTGTGGGGCGGGCGAAAGCCCGATGGCTGCTCGTAGTTGATATTCCAGCAGGTCTGGGCCCCCTGCCAGACGGATGATCTCGGGGATCATCCCGCCTGCCAGGCGGGCATTGATCTCGACAATGGCCGGTCCCGCCTCATTGAGGCGCATCTCCACATGGGCCGCACCCAGGGTGAGTCCGGCGGCTCGCACTGCGGCCATGGCCGTGGCCTCAACCTCGGCGGTGATGCCCGAGGGTAGATCGGCAGGGAAGATGTGCTGGTATTCGGTGAAGTAAGGACGTCCGGTCAGCAGTTTGCGAGTGATCGCCACGCATTCCCACCGGCCGGCGCCGCTGAACACTTCGACGGATACTTCTGGCCCCGTCAGTTCCGCCTCCACGAGTGCTATGCCTGCAGCGGCCTGCCCACGCACGTTGTACCGGCTCGCCAGGATCGCTGCAGCGTGGCTGCGGGTCTTTTCCACGTTCGCGCACAGCAGCACGTCGTTGGAGCCGGAGTCGTCGGCGGGCTTCACCACGCAGGGCAGGCCCACCGCTGAGACTGCTTCGGGCACATCTGCAGCAGTCTGTACAACGGCCCAGCGCGGTTGCCGTACGCCGGCCGCGTCCAGCACGGCACGGGTCGCCGCCTTGTCCCGGCACGTCCGGACTGCTGCCTCATGATTACCGGGCACCCTGAAGCGCTCTGCCAACCGAGCGACCGCTGCAAGGTAGTACTCGCTAGTGGTGGTGATGCCGGCGAGCGGGGCGTCTGAGCCCTCTTCGGCGACGGCGGCCGCCAGAGCGCTGTCGTCGTTCGTGTCACATATCCGGACTTGCACTGCTTCGTCGTGGAGGCCGCGATACCGGTGAGGATCCTGGACGAGCAGGACAGGGCGTACGCCCAGGCGCCGCGCCACCCGCAGCGCCAGCATGCCGGTGCCAGTCGTGTTCGATTCCACGAACACCAATACCGGCCGATGGCGGCGGTTGATTACGGCCGACGACCACGAGGCCACCGGTGTGCCGTAGCGAACGCGCCGCGGAACGGGTGACACCGGCCCGCCCGTCTCCTCGTACACCGTGTCGACGTAGCGGTCGCCGCGGTCGGGGAAAATACCGACCAGTTGGGTCCCCGGCGCCGCCTCGGCGGCCAGGTGGCACATCACCTGGTACACGGAGCCGCTGGTGTTCCCGGCGAAGAGGCTCTGCTCACGCGCCAGGCGACGGGTCGCGGCGAACGCCTCGGCGTCGCTGAGCCAGTGCACCTCGTCGATCAATTCGTGATCGAGGTTCGCGGGCTGCAAGCTGTTGCCCAAACCGCTCTGCCGGCGCTCCGGCCGGTCGGGCTGTGCGAACAACATGCTGCCGACGGCGTCGACCGCGACGACGCGCACGTCAGGCAGGTGCGGCAACAGCGCCCGGGACGTGCCGCACAACGATCCCCCGCTGCCGACCGCCCCCACCAGGATGTCGAACGCGCCGAGATCCTGGCGTAGCTCGTCGGCCAGCGCCCGATAGGCCAGCGGATTGGCAGGATTGCTGTACTGGCGCGGCCAGAACGCGCCGTCCAGTTCGGCGCGCAGTTCGGCCAGCCGCTCCAGGCGCGCGCTCTGCCAGCCATTGCCGGTCATCGCCTCGACGATGTGCACCACGCAGCCCAGCGCGTGCAGCTTGGCCAGCGTGCCGGGATCGATGCGCGGGTCGGTGACGATGTGTACGGAGTGGCCCAGATGGGCGCCGACGAAGGCGAGGCCGAGGGCCATCGTCCCGGACGAGCTTTCGACGATGGGTGCCCCGTCAGCGAGTTCACCGCTGACCTTGGCGTCCAGTATGGCTTGTTTGGCCACCCTGTCCTTCATGGCGAACAGGTTCTGCAGCTCCAGCTTGGCGTAGACGGCCACGCCCTTGGGCGCCGGGACGCGCAGGCGGACCAGCGGCGTATGGCCGATGGCATCGACGACACTGTCGTAGATCACGTCGGCACCTCCGCCGGCTCCAGGCCAAGGGCGCGGTCGTTCGCGGTGAGGGCAGTGCTGCCGTTCAGGCGATGAGCGCGCCACAGACCCTTCAAGCGATGCAGTTCCTCCCGCTGCACGAGCAGCAGCTCCCGCACGGATTCCGGGTTGGTGGATCCAGACGACTGCTTGGCGGTCAGCGCACGGTCGACGTCGAATGCCTCAGCCAGGAGCGGCCCGGCCTCGATCCGGTGGCCGGATTCGGCCGCGAGCCGGGCCAGGCAGGCCGGATCCAGCCGGTCGGGTGGATGGCCGGCCTCGATCTGCGCGCTGATGTAGCGCCCAGCGACAAGCTGTGCGGAACGCCAGGGGACCGAGCACCGGAGCGTCATCAGGTTCGCCAGGGTGAAGCCGCCAAGATGCTCTCGCTGGCACGCCGCACGCATTCGCTCTGGCCGGAATCGGAGATTCTCCATGACGGCTACCATCAAGCGCAGGACCGACATCGTGTCGTCGAACAGGCCGGCCAGCGGCGCGAGCGCTTCCTTGGATACCTCGACCATGTTGGCGTACGGCGTGCTGCGCTGCGGCCCGGCGACCTCGGTGACCCCGGCGACGAGCCGCGCGGTGCGGCCGCGGATGCGTTCCAGGATGGGGAAGTTCTTCTTCTGCGGCATCGCCGAGGAGATGCCGCAGAGATCGTCCGGCAGATCGATGAAGCCGTACTCGCTGCTTCCCCACGCCATCAGGTCGGTGGCGAACCGGCTCAAGGCGACGCCGAGCACCGCCAGGTCGCCGGCCACCGCAACGGCCCAGCCGCGCGAGGCGACGGAGGTCAGCGCATGAGGTTCCGCGCGGGCGAAACCGAGGGTGAGCGCCATCCGGCCGCGGTCGACGGGCAGCTCCTGTCCCGCCATCGCGCCGGCCCCCAGCGGGCAGCGGTCGATCACCCGGTAGGTCGAGGCGAGCAGTTCGGCTGCCTGCAGGCATTCACCGGCGATGGCGGACAGGTAGAACCCCGGCGTGACGACTTGTGCCGCCTGAAGGTGCGTGTAGCCGGGCATCACCGTGTCGGTGCCGCCTTCCGCGGCGTCGATCGCGACCGCGGCCAGGGTGAGCACCGCCTCAGCCGCGTCGATCAGGCGAACCCGGCCGTCCATCAACTGGGCGCATGCCTGAATGTCGTTGCGGCTGCGGTCCACGTGCCAGGCGGGGACCGGGACGGCCAGCCCGGACAGGACGAAGCGTTCGAGCGCGAAGGCGAGGTCTGACATGTTCTCTTCGCGGTCGGCGACGAGTGCGTCGGCGTGTGCCTGGTGCAGTCGACGGGCGACAGCCTCGGCCTCGGTCCTGTCGAGGACGCCCAGTGCGACGTATTCGAGCAGCAGAGCCTTCTCGATGGCCACGTGCCACGGCAACAGCCGCCCGCGATCGCCGTCGAACTGCGGTGCCAGGATCTCCTCGTACCACGTTGTTGCCGGGATCGCGCGGATACGCCCGCTGAGTCCCGGCAGCGGGTTGCCGGCCGGCGCCGTCATCAGGTGGCCGCCAGGGTGGTGCCGACCGCGTCGACGACCGCGGGGCGGTTGTCGTTCAGGAAGAAATGGCCGCCGTCGAACAAGCGCACGTTCACCTCCGCGTTGCTGTGAGATCGCCAGCCGGACAGCTGGGCTTGTGGGGTGAGAGGGTCAGCCCGCCCTCCGAACACCGAGATCGGGCAGTCCAGGGGAGGACCGGGGACGAAGCGGTAGCCTTCCGCGGCGGTGATGTCGGCGCGCAGCGCGGGCAACACGAGGTCGAGCAGGCCGGGGTGATCGAGGATATCCGGAGGCATGCCTCCGTACCGGGTGACCTGGGCGAGGAACTCCTGCTCGGGAAGATGCCCGATAGGTGATGTGGAGGAGTCCATGTCGGGTGACCGCCGCCCGGACACGATCAGGCGGTCAGGGCCGGGTAGGTCTCGGGCGCGTAGCGCTCGGACCAGTTCGAAGGCGACCAGTGCGCCGAGACTGTGGCCGAGGAGAGCATACGGCCGGCCGGTCGCCGCGGTGCGGGCCACAGCGGCGACAGCCGCTGTGACCATCTGCCCCATGTCGGCCAGCGGTGGCTCGCCGATCCGTGACTCCCGCCCTGGCAGCCGGATCGCACTCACCGCGGTGGTCGGCGGCAGCAGGGCGGGCCAGTGGCGGAAGACCGCCGCTCCGCCACCGGCATACGGCAGGCAGAACAGGTGCATGGTGGCCGTCGCCGGCCGGGAGAGCGGTACGGCCGCGGCGATGTGTTCCGATGATGGCCTTGTCGTCGCCGGCGACATTCCCCCGGTGTGATGGATCACGCTGATGCCTGTGCAGGGCCGGCGTCAGTGGCCATCTTCATCACCAGGCTCTTGGGACGCATGTCGGTCCAGGTCTCCTCGATGTGGTCGAGGCATTCCTGGCGGCTGCCGTTCTCGACCACGGTCGACCACCCGGCGGGAATGTCGGCGAAGGCCGGCCAGAGGGAGTACTGCTCTTCGGCGTTGACGAGCACGTGGTAACGGCCGTCCTCGTTCTCGAACGGATTCGTCATCATCTTCTCCTTGCGTGGTGAGATCAGTGGTTACCGAGGAGTCGTTCGAGTTCGTGCAACTCCTCCGGCTCGAGAGGGACAAGCGAACGGGCGCGGCCGGCCAGCGCGGCCAGGGTCCGCGACAGGCCCGCGGCGATCGCGGCCGCCTCGGTTCCGTCCAGCAGAGCCTGCGGCCAGGACAGTGAGACCTCCAGCGCAGCACCGCCGGGGTTGTCACGTATGAAGGCGAGCACGTCCAGGACATGTGGCACCGTCATCCCGTCGTCCGGCCCGCTGCCCGGCACCGGCTCGTCCCAGGATGCGGACCAGGGCTCTCGTCCCCCGAGGGGAAGCCGGCCGAGATAGTTGAACCGCACCTGCGCGGGCGGTCGCTCGGCAAGGATGGGCGAGGTCGCGCGATTGAGGTAGCGCAGCAGCCCGTACCCGATCCCGTCATCCGGCAGGGCACGCAGTTGGCTCGTGACGCGGGCGACGGCCGTATCCAGGTCGGCTTCCACAGTCCCGCCCGGTGTCCCGAGGTCGATCCGCAGCGGGAAGGATGCCGTGAACCAGCCGACCGTGCGGGACAGATCCCCGGCGGCGATGCGATCGTTGCGACCGTGCCCTTCGACTTCGATCGTGACCGCCGGTTCGGCTCCCGGGCCGCGGCGGTTGGCGATGGCCAGGGCGAGGGCGGCCAGGAGGAGCTCGTGGAGACCTGCGCCGAATGTGGCGGACGCCGCGGCGGTCAGGTCCGCCGTCTCCTCCGGGGAGAGAGGCACTGCCAGCGAACGCTGGCTCGCCACCGTGTCGCGGGTCTGGTCCACCGGCCCGGCGCTGAGCGGCGACGTGGGGAGGGACATGCGTTCCCAGAGCGCCAGCTCCGCGGCCCGCTCTGGCCGGACGCTCTCCTCGGCCAGGCGGTCGGCCCAGGTACGGAACGAGGTCGGGACAGGATCGAGGACGGGCGGCCGGCCCTCCTCAGCGGCCTGCCAGGCGGACCTGAGATCTTCGCTGAGGATCCGCAGGGACACCGCGTCCACCACCAGGTGATGGAGCATCAGCAACAGCCGGCCGGGATGGCCGGCCTCGGCGTCGAACCATACGATCTGGGCCATGCGCCCGGCATTCGGCGCGAGCCTCGCCTTGGCCGCGTGGGCCTGCGCGTCGATGCGCGCGTTGAGTTCGCCGGCGGTGAGTCCTGTCACGTCGCAGCGCGTCAGGACCGACGCCGCGTCGGCCGTGCCCGGCGCGCCGACCCACATATGGTCGATGCGGCCGTCCGCGGAGCGGACCGTACGGGCGCGCAGGAGGTCGTGGTGGTCGAGCACGGCCTGCACCGCCCGCAGCAGCCCACCCTCACTGAGGCCGGCTGGAACGTGCAGCAACACCGCCTGGTTGTAGCCGTCGGCCGGACCTTGCCGCTCATCGAGCCAGCGGGCCGGCGGTGTCGGCAGCACCCGGCCGGTGCCGGGGTCGTGCTCGGCAGTGGGCGATGCCCCCGCGGGGACGGTCAGTGCCGCCAGCTCCGCGATGTCGCGGGCCTGGTACACCTGCTGCGGGGAGAGGTGCAGACCGGCCTTCCTGGCCCGGCTCACGAACTGGATGGAGGCGATGCTGTCACCCCCAAGGGTGAAGAAGTTGTCGTGGATCCCCGCCACGGAGATGTCCAGAACCTCGGCGACGAGGTCGCAGAGCACGGTTTCCGCCTTGGTGCTCGGTCTCCGGCTTGGAGCCCGGCCGTGCACCTTGATCGCCGGTAGGGCCTTTCGGTCCACCTTGCCGTCCGATGTCAGCGGCATCCGGTCCAGGGCCATCCAGAAGCTCGGCACCATGTATTCCGGCAGCTGTTCCCTCATGTGGGTGCCCAGGCTCTCCGCGGTCGGCTGCGCGCCATCGGCCCCCACCACGTACGCGGCCAGGTGTGTGCGGCCTGGCGTGTCCTCGTGCGCGATGACCACCGCTTCGCTGACACCGCCGTGGAGCAGTAGCCGGGCCTCAACCTCACCGAGCTCGACCCGGTAGCCCCGGATCTTCACCTGATGGTCGATCCGTCCGAGGAATTCGATGTCGCCGCCCGGCCGGAACCGGGCCAGGTCACCGGAGCGGTACATCCGGCTGCCGGGCTTGCCGAACGGATCGGCGACGAACCGCTCGGCAGTCAGCGCGAACCGTCGCAGATAGCCGCGGGCGACCCCGCGACCGGCGATGTAGAGTTCGCCGACGACGCCGGGCGGCACCGGGTGCAGTCGCTCGTCGAGTACGTACATGCGGGTGTTGGCAATCGGTCGGCCGATGGAGACCGGTGCCGACGGGTCGAGGTCCGCCCCGATCGGGTACACCGAACAGCCGACGACGGTTTCGGTGGGGCCGTACTCGTTGATGATGCGGGCGTGGGGCGCGATCTGCCGCCACGCAATGGCGGTCTCCGCCCGCAGTTCGTCCGCCCCGACGACGTAAGTGCGTACGGAGGTCAGCGGCTCGTCGGTCGCGAGTACCTCGCGCAGCACGTCCACATGTCCAGGCGTGATCTTCAGCAGGCTGAAGTCACCGGGACGGAGCAGCAGGCCGGCCAGATGTTCCAGGTGCGGATCAGGGGGCAGCAGCGTGACGTCCTTGCCGGTGATCAGCGGCAGGAAGAAGTTCGGCACTGACAGGTCGACGGCGATCGACCCGAGCAACGGCGCTCCGGAACGGCCTTCCATGCGGTAGCCGTCGATTGCCCACCACAGATAGTTGATCAGAGCGCGATGGGAGACGAGGACACCCTTCGGCCGGCCGGTGGAGCCAGAGGTGTACATGGCGTATACGAGGTTGTCGGGGTCGCAGACGGCCGGCGGGCTGGGATCGCCGTGGACCGCGGCCGCCCACTCGTCCTCGAGCATGACGACTGTGCCCCGGTAATCCGGGGGTAGGCGGTCGGCCAGCGGTCTTTGCGTCACCACGATCCGAGCACCGGTGTCCGCCAGGACGTAAGCCAGCCGGTCCACCGGATGCTGGGGGTCGAGAGGTACATACGCGCCTCCGGCCTTGATGACGCCGAGCACGGCGATGAGCATGTCCGGGCTGTGCTCGGCGCACACTGCCACGAAGGTCTCGCGGCCCACGCCCATCGAGCGCAGGTGCCAGGCCAGCCGGTTGGCCCTCTGGTTCAGTGCACCGTAGCTGATCTCGCTGCCGTCGGCGTCCACGAGGGCCACCGCGTCCGGCCGCCGGTCCACCTGCTCCTCGAACAGCCGCGACAGGGTCGTATCGGGCGTTGGAGCGTCCGTGGCGTTCCACCTCTGCAGGATCTGGTGGCGTTCCTCCTCGGACAACATCGCGATATCCCCGATCGGTCGCGAGGGGTCGGCCGCGGCCTCGAGTAGCACGCGCCGGAACCACCCGCACAGGCGCTCGGCCGTCGTGCGATCGAACAGGTCGGTGGCGTACTCGAGACCGCACTCCAGCCCTGCCGGTGCGCTGGTCTCCGAGAGCTTCTCGCGCAGCAAGAACGACAGGTCGACCTTCGCCGTCGCGTGGGTCAACGGGTACGGCGTGGCCTGGATGCCGGGCAGGGTGGGGGTGTCCTCTGGCCCGTGATGTAGTTCGAGCAGGATCTGGAACAGGGGATTGTGGCTCGTCGAGCGCTGCGGATTGAGCCACTCCACCAGCCGTTCGAACGGTGTGTCCTGATGCGCGTAGGCGGCCAGGTCCGTGGTGCGGATCCGGCCCAGCAACTCGCTGAAGGTGGGGTTGCCGGAGGTGTCGGTACGCAAGACCAAGGTGTTGAGGAACACACCGACCAGGTCGTCCAGCAGAGGGTGCGGCCGTCCTCCGACCGAGGTGCCGATGGACAGGTCGTTCCCCGCCCCGACGCGGGACAGGACCGTGGCCAGGGCGGCCTGTAGCACCATGAACAGGCTGACTCGGTGAGCCCGGGCGAGGCTGGTCAGCTCCGCGTGCAGCGTCGGGGGCAACTGGAAGCTGACCACGTCGCCGCGATGGCTGGCCGCTGCCGGACGTGGGCGGGCCATCGGGAGATCCTGCCGCTCCGGAAGTCCGTCCAGCGCCTGTTGCCAGAACGCGAGCCGGGCGGACAGCAGGCTGTCCGGCTCGTCGTCCCGGCCGAGCACCTCGCGTTGCCACAGGGCGTAGTCGCAGTACTGGACGGGTAGCGGCGCCCACCGAGGCTCGCGTCCGGCGACACGGGCCGCGTAGGCGGTGGTGAGATCGCGCAGGAGCGGTCCGGCCGACAGCCCGTCCACGGCGATGTGGTGGATGACGACTGAGAGGACCGACTCCGTCGGTGCGAGCCTGAACAGCGCCACCCGCATCGGCAGCTCCACGGTCAGGTCGAACTCCCGGCGCGTATGCTCGGCCACGTGGTCGGCGAGCCGCGCCTCGGTCACCGGGACGATCACCACCTCCGGGAACCCGGCGGGAACGTCGTGGACAACCTGCCGGGGCATACCGTCGACTTCGGGAAACACCGTGCGCAGGCTTTCATGCCGGCCGGCCAGATCGATGAACGCCGCTGCCAGGGCATCGGCGTCGAGGAGCCCGTCCAACCGGAAGACGAGGGGGACATTGTAGGCGTCGCGCTGATCCGTGACGCGGTTGAGGAACCACAGACCCTGCTGCGCGAACGACAGAGGAAGCACCTCAGGACGGTCGCCCGCGGTCACGGTGAGCGGAGCGTGGGCCGCCTCGGACAAGACGGGAAGCAGACCGGTCACGGTGGGCGCGTTGAAGACGTCGGCGACGGTGAGCTCGACCCCGAGGGTGCTGCGGATCCGTGCGGCCAGCTTCAGTGCGAGCAATGAGTGACCGCCCCGATCGAAGAAGTCGTCGTCGGGCCGTACCGTCTCCACTCCCAGTGTTTCGGCGAACAGGCCGGTCAGGATCTCTTCCTGGGCGCTCGGCGGGGCGATGCGGGTGACCGCCGCTGTGCTGGGACGCTCGCCGGAGCCCTCGCTCACCGGTGTGTCCACCAAGCCGACGGGCTCGGCGACAGGTGGACGCGGATTCATGCCGAGCCGGCTGATCGGCACGTCCGGTGCGGACATCCCGGCGCTGAGGAGACCGGTCACCCTGTCGCAGATATCCGTCACCGTTTCGCGTTCGAACAGGTCGGTCCGGAACTCGACGCTCCCGTCCATGCCCCCTTCCGGCAACTCCCGGAAGGTGACGGTCAGATCGAACTTGGCCGCGCCCGCCATACCCAGGTGCTCCACGGCGACCTCGACGCCCTCCAGGGCGAACACAGGGTCGGCGTTGTTCTGCAGAACCAACATGACCTGGAACAGCGGGTGCCGGGCTAGTGACCGCACCGGGTTCATGACCTCGACCACCCGGTCAAAGGGGATGTCCTGGTTGGCGAACGCGGCAATGTCGTACTGGCGGACTCGGCGCAACATGTCCCGGAACGTCGGGTCACCGGCGGTATCGGTGCGCAGCACCAGAGTATTGACGAAGAACCCGATCAGGTCGTCCAAGCCTTCGTCGGCACGGCCGGCCACCACGGTTCCCAGGGGGATATCGGTCCCGGCCCCAACGCCGGTCAGCGCGGCGGCCAACGCCGCCTGGATGGCCATGAACAGTGTCGCCTGCTCGTTACGGGCCAGCCGGACCAGCGCCGCGTGCTGGTCCGGCGGCATCCGGAAATGCACGGCATCCGCCGCGGCACCGGGTACGGCTGGCCGATCGATCCGAGTCGGCAGCGCCAGCTCCGCCGGTAGATCGGCCAGAGTACGCCGCCAGAACTCGGATTGCCGGGCTACCCGGGAACGCGGGTCGTCCTCGCGGCCGAGCAGACGGTGTTGCCAAAGCACGTAATCGGCGTACTGCACGGACGGGGCCGCCGTCTCGGCCCGGTCCCGCCGATGGGCCGCGTAGGCCGTGGACAGGTCGCGGGCCAGCGGTGCGACCGACCATCCGTCGCAGGCGATGTGGTGCACGATCAGGACCAGGACGGCTTCCTCCGGGCTTTCGACGAGCAGCCGTGCGATGAGGGGCAGATCACTCGAAAGGTCGAAGCGGTGAGCCACTGCCTCGGCCAGCATCGTGTCGAGTTGTCCCGGCTCGATGTCGATCACGTCCAGCGCGAAGTGTGCCTGCTCCGCGGGGTGAATGAGCTGGCAAGGCTCGCCGTCCACGTCGGAGAAGGTGGTTCGCAGTGGCTCGTGCCGCCGTAGAAGGTCGCCGAGGGCCGCCTGGAGGGCGGCCCGGTCGAGCTCACCGGTTATCCGCAACACGAACGGCACGTTGTACGTGGCGTTCGGACCTTCCATGCAGTGGAGGAACCAGAGCCGCTGCTGCGCATAAGACAGGGGGAGGTGGGCCGGGCGGGTCTCGGGGCGCAGCTCCGGTGGCGCGTCCGGGGCATCGTCGAGCCGCTTGGCGAGCGCGGCCGGCGTGGCGGCCTCGAACAGCGTGCGGATCGACAGATCACGATGGAACGCCGAATGGATGCGGTTGATCACCCTGGTGGCGAGCAGTGAGTGGCCGCCCAGGTCGAAGAACCCGTCATCGGGGCCGACCACCGGAAGCCCAAGCACATCGGCGAACAGCCCGCAGAGAATCTCCTCCTGCATGCTGCGAAGTTCGCGATGCTGGGTGGCCGGGGCGTGGACGGGGGCCGGCAAGCGATTGCGGTCGAGTTTCCCGCTCGCCGTCAGCGGCAACTCGTCCAGCACCAAGACCGCCGCGGGCACCATGTAGCCGGGTAGTGACCTGGCCGTAGCGGCGCGGGTCTCCGACGGGTCCACAGCCGTGCCGCGCTGGGCGACCACGTAACCGGTGAGCCGCCGATCGCCCGGGCGGTCCTCCCGCACCACGGCGACCGCCGCGGCTACGCCTTGCTGGATGGCCAGCACCGCCTCGACCTCGGCCAGCTCGATGCGGAAGCCGCGCAGTTTCACCTGCGCGTCGGCCCGGCCGATGAACTCCAGTCGCTCGTCCGCGCGGAGACGTACGAGATCGCCGGTCCGGTACATACGGGTGCCGTCGGCGGCGAAGGGATCGGCCACGAACTTCTCGGATGTCAGAGCGGGGCGCCGCAAGTAGCCGCGGGCCAGGCCGGCGCCGGCGATGTACAGCTCGCCGGTCACGCCCGCGGGGACGGGTCGCAGGCCTGAGTCGAGGACATAGACCCGCGTGTCGTCGAGTGGACGGCCGATGGGAACGGTGCCGGACAGCCGATCTCGGTCGACTGGCCCGTTCGTGGCGAAGGTGGTGGTTTCCGTGGGGCCGTAGCCGTTGACGATGGCGACGTCCGGGCAGGCGTCCAGGACGCGGTGCACCGCTGCTGCCGGCACGACGTCGC
Source organism: Nonomuraea insulae (assembly GCF_042656245.1). NCBI lineage: Bacteria > Bacillati > Actinomycetota > Actinomycetes > Streptosporangiales > Streptosporangiaceae > Nonomuraea > Nonomuraea insulae. The sequence goes on along the minus strand of NZ_JBHSPA010000094.1, from coordinate 94,814 downwards.
CGCCGGTCCAGACCTGACGCACAGTGCGGAAGCACGGCGCCGCCTCTTCGGCGAGCACGGTGAACAACCCCGCGGTGAGCCACAGGCACGTAATGCCGGAGTCGGTGATCAGTTTCTGGTAGTCGAGCACGTCCAGGTGGCCAGGCGGGGCGACCATGAGCTGACCGCCACCCAGCAAAGGCACCCAGACTTCGTAGGTGGATGCGTCGAACTCCTGGGGGGAATGGACGAGGACCCTGGCCTGAGCGTCACCTCGGAAGCACTGGTCCGACGCCAGGTCGACGATGTTCCGATGGGTGACGACCACGCCCTTGGGACGGCCGGTGGACCCGGAGGTGTACATGACGTAGGCCGCGTCGTCGGGCTGGACGGCGGCCCGGACCGGTACGGGCACACCGGCGGTGATGTCGGCCAGGTCTGCGGCAACGTCGGATTGGTCCAGGACGATACGCTCGATGTGCGGTGGCAGGGCCGCCGTCTGATCCCGCACCGTGACGATGACCTCGGGAGCCACGTCGTCGATCAGGAACCTCAACCGGTCGGCCGGGTGCCCCGGGTCGAGCGGCGCGTAGGCGGCTCCCGTCTTCAGCACCGCCAACAGGGACTCGACCATGGCCAGCGAGCGCGGCAGCATCAGTCCGATCACTCGCCCGGGGCCTGCCCCGTGCCGGGCGAGCAGCGCGGCCAGCCGATCGGTTCGGTCGTCGAGCTGCGCATATGTCGCCGAACCGTCGTCCGCCGTCACCGCCACGGCGTCGGGGGTGAGCCGGGCCTGCGCCTGAAAGAGCTCGTGGACGACGCCGGGTATCCGATCGGTCGCGGTGCCGGTGAATGTCCGGAGAATGGAGTCCTGCTCCTGCCCGGACAGAACTTCGACGCCGCCGACGTTCAGATCGGGGGTCTCGGCGATGGCCGTCAGCGCACGCGTGAAGCGGTCGGCCAGGGCCGAGGCCGCGACGCGGTCGACCATGCCGGCCCGGTACAACAGTGAGATCGCGATACGCGGGCCAGGGCGCACGTCCAGGGCCAGGGGATAGTGGGTGCTCTCGCGCACACGTAGATCCGTGGTCGTGAAGTCCACGGTGGACAGGTCATCGGTGCTTCCGGGCTGGTTCTCGAATGACAAGACGGTGTCGAACAACGGCCCGGTGATATCGGTGAGCCGCTGGATCGGGGACAGGCCCAGGTGTCCGTACCGCGCGGCCTCAGACCAGCTGTCCCCCAGCTCGCGGAGCATCTGTCGCAGAGAGAGGCCCGGAGCCAGGCTCACTCGGACCGGAACCGTGTTGATCAGCAGGCCGATCATCCGGTCGGCGCCGGCAAGGTCGGGGGGACGGCAGGAGACCGGCGTGCCGAACACTACGTCGTCGCTGCCGAGCGACCGGCCGAGCGCGAGCGCCCACGCTCCCTGGAAGACGGTGTTCAGCGTCACGCCCACGTCGCGCGCGCGGTTGACGAGTGCCTGGCTGAGCGTTTCGGTCAGGTCCCAGCACAGTTCGTCGGCCCCGGCTGTGACAGCCTGCTCGTCGAGGACGTCAGCGACCAAGGTCGCCTGCTCTAGACCGTCAAGGGTGCGGCGCCAGGACGCTTCGGCTCGAACTCGATCGGTCCGGCTCAGCCAGGCCAGGTACTCGCGGTAGGGAGCGGCCGGTTCGGCCGGTGCGGCCGAGTAAGCAGTGAAGATCTCATCCAGCAGCAGCCTTCCGGACCACGCGTCCAAAATGGCGTGATGCGCCGTCAGGACGAACCGGTGCCGCCCCTCCCCAAGCCGAATCAGGGCAAAACGGAGGAGCGGCGGCTTCTCCAGATCGAATCCACGAGACCAGTCGTTGTCCAGGAACCGGGTGATCCGGGCGTCGCGGCCGGCGTCAGTGAGCTCCGACAGGTCGAGGCCCTGCCACTCGGTGGTGAAGTCGCTCGGGACCACCTGGATGGGTTCTCCCGAGCCGCGGTGACGGAATCCGGCTCGGAGATTCGGACGCCGGCTGAGGGCTGTGGTGGCGGCCGACCGCAGCTCTGCGGAGTTCACGTCTCCATGAAGGTCCATTGATATCTGCACCACATACAGACGCGTGGCTTCGCGCTCGTACAGGGAGTGGAACAGGAGTCCTTCCTGAAGTGGCGACAGAGGGAGGACGTCCTCGATCGCAGAACGTCGCGCGTTGTCCATGACGATCACACCTCTCCGAGCAGGTCGGATTCCAGATCTTCGATTTCGCGTTGGCTGAGTGAGCTCAGAGACAGGTCCGAGGGCGTCAAGGCCGTAATACCGGGATGTGCGGCGTGCTCGATGATCGCCCGGAGCGCGGCGAACCATGCCTCGCCCACCTCGGGTATCAGGCCGGGCCGAACGGCGGCGGGCAGCCATCGCCAGGTGGCGCTGAACCGGGGGCCGTCAGGCAGGTCTTGGGTGACGGCATTGATCTCCACCGGGTGCACGACCGGAGCGGTCGGATCGACGTGGTCGTTGAGCGCGTCGCGCTCGGGAATCAGCGCCCAGTCGCGGTCGTGGCCCGCAGGGAAACGGCCCATGTAGTTGAAGCGGATCGGTGGTCTGGGGCGTGCCGCGAGGATCGGCGCGGTCCGCGGGTTGAGGTAACGCAGCAGGCCGAAACCGAGGCCTTTCCCTGGGACCTGTCGCAGCTGCTCCTTGATCCGCTTGAGCGCGCGGCCGGGATCGGCTGTGCCGGGCACCAGGCGAACCGGGTAGGCGCTGGTGAACCAGCCCACGCTGCGGGACAGGTCGACGCCGTCGGCGATGGCTTCACGCCCGTGGCTTTCCAGCTCCAACAGCACTGCCTTGGCCAAGACGTGCCCCGGGTCGGGTGCGCGGCCCGCCAGAGCCATGGCCAGACCGGTCAGCAGTACGTCATTGAGTTCACACCCCAGTACCTCCGGCACCGCGTACAACTTCTTCGTCAGCTCGGGGGACAGGTCAAAGGTGGCCGACACCATCGCCCCCATCCGGGGCTCCGCCGGATCTGCCACCTCGCGTACGAAGCCGATAGTGGGCTGGTCCAGCATGTCGAGCCAGAAGGGCAGCTCGGCTTGGCGATCCGCGTGACAGGCCGTCGCGTGAAGCAGGTGCGCCCAGCGGCGGAACGAGGTGTAGGGGCCGATCAGCTTCGGTTCCCGGCCCTGCCGGATCGCCTGCCAGGCCGTGGCCAGATCGTCGGTCAGGATGTGCCAGGACAACGCGTCGGCGGCCAGATGCTGGACGACCAGAGCGAGCCGGCCGGTCGCTGACCGGCCGCGGTCGAACCATACCGCCTGCAGCAGACGGCCCTGACGCGGGGAAAGGCGGTTCCTCGCCATGACCAGTTCATCGTTGATCGTCCTTGCCAGCTCGGTATCGGTCAACGTACAGGCGTCGACTCGGGTGAGACACTCGGCCGCAGGCACGCTGCCGGCCGGGAGCACCTCGAGTGCGTGGCTCTGTTCTCCGTTCGTGGCGACCATCGACAGGCGTAGCCCGTCGTGGGTGTCCAGCAGAGCCTGCAAGACGCGCTCCAGCGCGTCAATGTGCAACTCGGATGGGGTTCGCATCACCACCGACTGGCTGAAGTCGTCGATCGGTGCATCCCACTCGACCGACCATCGCACGATTGGGGTGGCGGGCAGGAAACCGACCTCGATGTCGTCATCGGCCAGCTGATCGGTCTGAGCCGCTCGCGCCACGGATGTCAGCTTCGCCACCGTCTGCAGTCGCAGTACCTCGTCGGGCTCGATCAACAGGCCTTTGTGGCGTGCCACGCCACACAGCCGGATCGCCGTGATGCTGTCGCCGCCGAGGGAGATGAATGGGTCGCTGGTGCTCACCGATTCCAACCCCAGCACCTCAGCGAACGCCTCTACCAGGATCTGCTCCTGTGCCGAGCCCGGGGACTGGCCCGCTTCGCGTTCCTCCGCTTCGGGCTCAGGCAGGGCAGACCGGTCGAGCTTGCCGTTGGGCGTGGTCGGAAGGCGATCGAGGAGCACGATGTCAGCCGGCACCATGTGCTTCGGCAGCGTGCGTACCGCTTGCGCGCGGATCTCGCGGATCAGCCGGGTACGGCGAGCGGGCGCCGCCGGTTCGTTGGCCGGCACGGAGCGCGCGAGCGGGACCACCTCGACCGGGCCGACGGAGGCAAGGCTGTCGACCAGTACCGCGTCGAAAGCGTCGGAAGCCTCGTCCGACCACGTCAGGTGGGTCTCGTAGCCGTGGCCGATCCCCAGATCCCGTAGCGCCCGCGGATCCGTGCCGCTCTGGGGGCCGACGATCGCTTGCCGGGCCCCCGCGAGGTCACCGGCGTCGAGCAATCGGGCCGCGGCGACGTCTGCTGTGAGTCGTGCGTTAGGAATGCCGTACAGCCGCACTGCTCTCGGTCGCCGCAGGCCCAGCCGGTGGTCCAGGGCGGTCAAACTCACCACGTCGTCCCCCCAGCGCAGGGCCGCCGGCGCTGGGGACGGGTGTTCGGGCCCCTTCCGTATGATGACGTCGTAACGGTATCCGGTCAGCTCGTTGTGGCCGCCGTCCGGCTTCAGCAAGACTTGGACACTGGCGACCTCGGCCAGGTGGTTCCTGATCGTGGCGAAGAACCCGGGGTCGAGGAGCAGCTCTCGCTCATTCGCCATCCCGTGTTCCACCAGGGCCGCCACAGCGGCTGGCCGGGCGTCCGGCAGGGCTCGCCGCACCTGGATGCCGGCGTGCAGGGCCCGTGACAGGCGCAGGTTCCGCAGGTCGCCCAGGAACAGACGACCGCCGTCGGGCAGAAGATTCCAGGCTCCTGCCAGGACTTTGATGACGTAATCGATATTCGGGAAGTACTGGACCACAGAGTTGAGGATCAACGTGTCGAAGAAGCCGTCCGGCAGGCCGGTGAAGTCATCGGCCGGCTGCGCCATGACCCGCACCTTGTTGATCCATTCGGGCCGGGCGTTGATCGAGCGTCGCAGGTATTCGATCGCCTGGTCCGACAGATCGGTGCCCCAGTAGCTCTCGCATACATCTGCGAGCTGGGAAAGAATCAATCCATTGCCTACGCCGATATCCAAGATACGGCGCGGTTTCAAGGCGGTGATCTGCTCTACCGTCACTTGCCGCCACAGACGCATCTCGTCGACGGGGAGCCGCTGACCGGTGTAGCTGCTGTTCCAACCCTCGAAGTCGTCGCCGAGGGGGCGCTGTGAGCGCCGGCCGTAAAGGGACTCGTTCACCTGTCGCCATGCGTCGACGACGTCCTTGTCAGGGCGGTCGCCGTGGGTGACCGTGATGGGCACGACGTACGCGATCAATCGCTTGACACCCGGACGGTCCTCTCGGACCACGACCGCGACGTTCCGCACCGCAGGGCACGCGGCGATCGCCGCCTCGACCTCGCCCGGCTCGATGCGAAAGCCGCGGATCTTCACCTGCTCATCGACCCGGCCGAGAAAGTCCAGTCGGCCATCGGGTCGCCGGGCGGCCAGGTCCCCAGTGCGGTACATCCGCGCCCCGGGGATGCCGAACGGATCGGCGACGAAGCGCTGCGCGGTCAGCCCAGGCCGGCGGAGATAGCCTCGTGCCAGCCCGATGCCGGCGATGTAGATCTCACCGGTCCGGCCAGGACCGACCGGGTTCAAGTTCTCGTCAAGCACATGGACGGCGACGTCGGAGATGGGGCGTCCGATCGATGGCTTGACCCCGGCGGTGAGTGAGCCGGACATCGTGGCCATGACCGTGGTCTCGGCTGGGCCATAGCTGTTGAACATCCGGCGCCCCGGGGCCCAGAGCGCGGTGAGTTCGGCTGAGCATGGCTCACCGCCGACGATCACGGCTCTTACGGTGGGCAGGTCCGAGGGTGACATCGCGCCCAAGAGGGTGGGCGGGAGCGAGATGTGGGTGAGGTCCAGACCTGCGAGCTCGGCGGAGGAGATCAGGCCCCGAGTGCCCGCCACAACCAGGGTCGCGCCGCTCAGAAGCGCCAGGCACAACTCCCAGAACGCTGCGTCGAAGCTTGGCGAGGCACAGTGCAAGACCCGGCAACCACGGCCGATGTCAAGCAGCTGGACCTGTTCGCGACTGAAGTTCGCGATGCCGACGTGCGGAACGAGGACAGCCTTGGGACGTCCCGTAGACCCTGAGGTGTAGATGACGTAGGCCGGATGATCGACGGCCAGCGGGATCGTTCGTTCGGCGTCAGTGAGATCTTCCTCCGGTGCTTCCGCGTCGGCGAGGAAGGGGAGTGCGTCGACTTCCCAGACCGGGCAGGTAGTATCGGGCAGCCGTGGCGCGGTCAAACCGTTGGTGAGCACGCCGGCGGACTGGGCGTCCTGGAGCATGAAAGCGATGCGGTCGGCGGGGTAGTCCGGGTCGACGGACAGGTAGGCGGCGCCGGTTTTCAGCACGGCGATGACCGCCACGACATGCTCCGTGGAGCGCGGCAGCGCGAGGGCCACCACCCGCTCGGGTCCGATGCCCAGCCCGACCAGCACGCGTGCGAGCCGGTTGGCTCGGATGTTGAGTTCGGAGTAGGTGAGCGTCTCGGTCCCTGAGACGAGGGCGGGTGCCTCGGGCGTCCGCGCCACCTGGCGTTCGAACAGCACGGGGAACGGCTCCGGGGGAACGCACAAGACCAGGGCCGGTGAAGCGAACTGGGCACGGCCGTCGCTGGGCTGCTGCCTATCGGGGAGACCGGCGAATCTGGCCGTATCGCCTGAAGGTCCATCGACGACCCCGTCGCCTATCTGCCGACGTCCTGCCTGTTTCCTGTCGTGCGGCATGAGATGCTCCCATGAACTCAAGTGCGGGTTGATCCAGAGTCCGACTCGGTGCAGGCATGATCCCTATGCCGGTGGGACGTGCTGTGCACATCCACCGGCCCGGAGCCCGTACACGAATCCGGTAGCGGTTCGCCTATACGTCCGACGGCGAGACAGACGCGGTCGGATACAGGCGGGCCAGGACACTGTCCACCGTGGTGACCTCGGTGACCAGCGCGCGGTCGGCCGAGGAGATGAAGCCGCAGTCCAGCGCCTGATCCAGCCAGGTGAGCATGGGATCGAAGAACCCGCCGACATTGGCCACGGTGACCGGCTTGTCATGCAGGTCGAGCTGGGCCCACGTAAGGACCTCCATCAGCTCCTCCATGGTTCCCATGCCTCCGGGCAGGGCGACGAAACCGTCGGCCAGCTGGTACATCAACCTCTTGCGATCGTGCATGGAGCCCACTACGTGCAGCTGCGTAGCGAAGCCGGCGGCTTGCTCGCGTTCCAGCAGGTGGTGGGGGATGATGCCGGTGACGTGGCCGCCGAGAGAAGCGGCCCCCTCGGCGAGGGCACCCATGATGCCGGTCCGGCCGCCCCCGTAGACCACGTCGATATCGTTCTTCGCCAGGCTCTTGCCCAGTTGAGTGGCGAACTCCATGTACTGGGAGGAACTACCGGGCCGGGATCCGCAGAACACGCATACCCGGAACCTTCGAAGATCTGACGCAGTCATGGCGACTCCAATGAAGTGACCTGCTTTTGCCTGGGCCGCAGCGGTGGCTTGGCCGCGGGTGCGGTGCCAAGGCACATGGCCAGGTCCGCCACCCTGGGGGTTTCGAAGATCTGGTGGATGCCGACCTCTGCACCGAGGTCTCGCCGGATGCCGTTGGCCAACCGGATGGCCGACAGCGAGTCTCCGCCGAGGTCGAAGAAGTCGTCGTCGACGCCGACCGCGTCGATGCCGAGAATCTTGGTGAACAGCGCGCACACCGCTCGCTCATCGTCGGTGCCCGGCGAGCCGCCACGACGCGCCGCCCCATAGTCGGGCGCCGGAAGCGCGTCCCGATCGAGTTTCCCGTTGGTCGTCAACGGCAGGTCCTGCACCAAGACGACGGCTGCGGGCACCAGATAGTGAGGCAATGATCGGGCGGCCCGACGGCGCAGGGTGACGGGGTCGGCATCCTCCCGATCATGCGGAACCACATAGGCGACCAGGCGCTTGTCGCCGGGACGATCCTCACGGATTACCACGGCGACCCGAGCGATCTCGGCCAGGCGAAGAAACGCGGCCTCGACTTCGGCCGGCTCGACCCGGTGGCCGCGGATTTTCACCTGGTCGTCGGCGCGGCCGGCGAATTCCAGCTCACCATCCGCGCGCCGCCAGCCGAGGTCACCTGTCCGGTACATCCGGCTACCCGGTGGCCCGAGCGGGTCGGCGACGAACCGCTCGGCGGTCTGGCCCGGCTGACCGTGATACCCGCGGGCGACGCCGGCGCCCGCGATGTAGATCTCGCCCACCACGTCCGCAGGCACTGGACGGAGCCCGGTGTCCAGCAGGTAAACGCGTGTGTTGTCCATCGCCGTTCCGATCGGGACCGTCGTCCCGAAGCTGCTGGGGTCTTCGACGGTCCTGCGTGTGGCGAACACGGTGGTCTCGGTCGGGCCGTAGACGTTGACCAAGGCCAGTCCCTGCACTTCGCGCAGCGCACGGCGGAACGTGGCGACTGGTGCGGCCTCCGCCCCGCTCCAGACCTCCTGCAATCCGGTCAGGCAGGAAGGGTCGTCCTCGACCATCGCCGTGAGTAGCTTCGCCGTCAGATACATCCCCGTGACGCCATGCTGACGGATCAGCCGACGGGCGTCGGCCGGGTCGAATCGTCCCGGTGGGGTGAGGATGATCGTGCCGCCGTGAGCCAGCGGAACCCACGTCTCGTAGGCGGTGGCGTCGAAGGCGGGCGGTGAGTGTCCCAGCACCCTGGTCTGGCTGCCGTTGCGCCAGCCGCGGTCCAGGACCAGGGCCACGAGGTTCTCGTGGGTGTTCACGATGGCTTTGGGACGGCCGGTGGAACCGGACGTATAGGTGACGTAGACGCTGGTGTGCGGCAGCACCGGTGTGGCGAGCTCGTCGTCGGACAGGTTGGTGTCGGACTGGATGGCCCACGCCTCAGCGGTTGACGACGAATCGAGGACCAGGAGGGGAGCCCCAAGGTCCGCCAGCCCTCCAGCCAGTGCCTCGTGCGTGACAACGCACATGGGCTTGGCGTCGGCCAGCATCCGTGCGACGCGCGGACCGAGCTCGTCGGCGTTGAGCGGCAGGTAGCAGGCGCCGGTTTTGATGACCGCCAGCATCGCGACCACCATGTCGGCGGACCGTTCGAGGGCCAGAGCCACGATGCGTTCGGGCCTGGCACCGCGAGCCGTCAGCAGACGGGCCAGACGATTGGCACGTTCGTTCAGCTCCTGGTACGTCAGCGTCTCGGTATCGGTGGCGATCGCGAGGTGCGCGGGTGCGCCGGCCGCCTGCGCCTCGACGAGCCGCGTCAGCGAGACGGCGGGTAATTCGGCGTCGGCGTGGGCCCATTCCTGTCGAAGCCGGTCGAGATCGGATTCGGAGAGCAACCGGGTGGTCCCGACGGACCGCTCGGCGGAGCGGGGAAGCTCAGTGAGCAGGGCAGCCATCTGGTCACCCATGGAGTCCACCACCGAGCGGTCCATGGCTTGCGGTGTGTAGGCCAGGCGCATCCGCAGTTGCGGACCGGGCGCGGCCTGGAAGGCGAGCGGATAGTGGGTGCCGTCATCGGCGGACAGTACCTCCACGACCAGTTCGTCGATGACGGCTGCGGCATCGCCGAAGCTGTCGGGATGGCTCTGGAACGAATACATGGTGTCGAACAGCGGTCCCATGTCCATCTGATGTTGGATCCGGCTGAGCCGGACATGATGGTGGGAGACCAGCCGCGACTGCGTGGCCCACAGCGCCTGTAGCGTCTCGCCCCAGGTTTGTTGCGGATGACACCGCACGCGGACCGGGATCGTGTTGACGAGCAGTCCGATCATCCGGTCGACGTTCGGGATCTCCGCCGGGCGCCCGGAGACCGTCGCCCCGAACAGCACGTCGTCGTGGTTCGTCCGACTGGCCAGCATCACGCCCCAGGCACCCTGTATGACGGTGTTGAGGGTCAGCCCGCTTGTACGCGCGAAACCGACGAGGCGGGCGGTGGTATCCGCCGGCAAGGTCAGATCGAGCGACTCCCTCCCGCCGTCGTCCGCATCGAAACCCGGGGCGATCAAGGTGGGCCCGTCGACGCCGCGGAGCTCGTCCAGCCAGGCCCGCTCGGTCGCCGCATGGTTCTGCCGGCTGAGCCAGCCGAGGTAATCGCGGTATCGCGGCCCATCAAAGGGCCGGACCCGGCCGCGTCGATCGTCCTGATAGAGGTCGAACAACTCCTGCATGAGCAACGGAGCCGACCACCCGTCGATCAGGATGTGGTGCACGGTCAGCACGAGGCGGTGGATCTTCGGAGTCAGTTTGATCAACGCGAACCGCAGCAGCGGCGCAGCGGTCATGGAGAACGGACGCTCCCGCTCTTCGGTCCTGAGCCGGGGGAGGTGCGTTTCGGCGGAGGCCGGGTCACCGGACAGGTCGACGAGACGCCACGGGACCTCCACATCCCGCACGACGACCTGAGCCAGCTCGCCGCCCCGGCGCTGCACGAACGCCGCGCGGAGGTTTCCGTGTCGCCGGACCAGCTCGTGGATGGAACGCCGGAGGGCTTCGAGATCCAGGGGCCCGCTCAGTCCCAGCACCCATTGGCCGACGTAGACGTCGGCTTTTGAGGGATCGTAGTTGGCGTGGAACCACAGCCCTTCCTGTAATGGCGTGAGCGGCAGGACCTCTTCGATCAGCGGGGTCTTCATCGGCACACGCACCATTCGAGGATCGCCATGGCGGCCGCGTACTTGTAGAACGCCTGGCGGAAGACCCGGCTGCGGGGACCATCGATCACCTCGGCGGTCGTCTCATCACCACGTACAGCCGGCAAATCATGCAGGAAGATGCTACGTTCGCCGCCAATTCGGGCAAATAGCGCGTCGGTCACTTGATAAGGCAGGAAATGGCTCCGCCACTGCGGATCCGCCTTGGGCACGCCCATCTGGTTCCACCGGCTGGTGTAGATTGCGTCGACGGGACCGATCACCGCGTCCAGGTCGTGGCCGTGCTGAACGCGGTCCTGAGCGCCGTGCTCCCGCAGCCAGGCCGGCAGGCCGTCTGGGATGCCATACCCCTCCGGGGTGATCAGTGTCAGCCGGAGGCCGGGTGAGAGTGCGACAGCGTGCGCCAGTGACATCGCCGTGCTGTTTCCTTCACCCACGTAAAGCACATGACGACCGGCCACGGTTCCGAACTCCGCACGGAGCATTGTCAGGTCGGCCAGTGCCTGGGTGGGGTGCTCGTGAGAGCTGAGCGCGTTCACCACCGGTAGGTCGGCAGCATCGGCGAGCTCGGCCATCTCTCGTATCTCGCCGTTCGTGCGCACCACGATGGCGTCGAGATAAGCGGCCAGCACGCGGGCGGTGTCGGCGAGCGACTCGCCGGTGACGAGTTGCAGGTCCTCGGGACCGTAGCTGATCACATCGGCGCCCAGCGCCGTGGCGGCACGCCAGAAGGCGGTGCGGGTCCGCGTGGAGGATGTGGCGAAGTAGATGCCGATGGCACGACCGGCCAGCACTTGCGGTGTTCGCGGTGTGCGGGCCAGTTCGACAGCCCGGTCGACGAGTGCGGCGACCTCCTTTGGCTCCATATTCGACAGGGAGAGCAGGGTTCGCGCCATGGTGGCCTCCTCGGGGCTCAGAACTACTGCGTGCTCAGGTGCCTGCCGCGCGTGGCAACGTGCGCCTTCTCGCGTTTGCCAACGGTGAAGTGCCAGGTCGCGGAAATGCCGATGTCGGACAGGAGGGATTGGGCCAGTCGTCGACGCGCGGGGGTCTCCGGGTCCCGGCCGTCGAACAGCAGCCCAGCGATGTCGCCACTGTGGGCGGTTTGCAACCCGACTGCGCCGACGCGCCGTACGAGCGGCTCGATCGTGTCGAGGCCGGGGATCGGCAGACGCCGCTGGTTGATCCGGGTGCTGATGGTCGCGGTGCGGCCGAGCAGGTGAGGGTCGGACGTCGAGATCGAGAGCCGGAGCATCGTGCGGATCTCATCAAACGCCTGATGCTCGGAGCGGGTGTACACGGCATGCGGAAGCGCCAGCGTGTCGACGCCGCGGCCGTCGGAACTGGTTCCGAATCCCAGGACGTCCATGGGCGGGAGCGGCGCGCCGAAGTCTTCGATGATGTCGCCGTCGCGGTGGGCGAACAGCAGAACGGATTCGTCATCGAACATCAGGGGGTCCGACGCGATCTCCGCCTCGACGACCAGGCAGGCGATGGTCGCGGCCGGGAGCGCGCGCCCGTGGGCCGACAGCACGGCGCGGACCGCCGCCAGGACGTCGCTGGTCGAGGAGCCAAAGCCACGGGCCGGTGGAACGTTGCTGCGGATGCGTAACAGGCCGCCACGCGGTACGCCGGCAAGCAGGGCGAGTGTCGCCTCGGCCGCGCGCAGGGCCTTCGTCTTCGTCGCCGGTTCGACAGTGATCACGCCGTTGGGCGTCGCCCAGAACCGTGCCTGGGAGTGGTAGAGGTCGCACATCAGGGAGACCAAGCCAGGACGTGGGTGCCCGCCGTGGTCGAACACGCCCTGAGCGATTTCGCCGTGGTGGACGCCGGCCGAGCCGGACCCATAGCCGGGGCCGCCTGTCCGGCCCTGATGCCGGGCCTCGTCGGAGCCGATCACCGTAGGACCTCGTCGAGATCTGGACCGACCCGGCCGACCAGGTCACCGGTCAGCAGATCGTCGGTGGTGCCGGGGTAGCGGTGGACGATGATGTCGCCGTCGATGTATGGCCTCCACGTCTCCACGACCGGGACCGGCCGGGCGGCATCGTCGGCATCGGCCGCGAAGAGATGCACCCTTCCACGGAGTGATTTCTCTGAGGGCCGGTAATCCCACTCGATCCGCGGGTTGTTCAGATGGAGGTCCACCAGGCGGCGGATCTGCCCTGTGGTGAAACCCTGCTGCCGGAGCGATGTGCTGTCGTCGAGTGCCAGGCAGACGGCGTCGAGAGTCAGGTCGACACTGTCGTCGACGACGCCGTGGTCTGCCAGCAGCGCCGAGAGCACCTCAGTGTCGTGCGGGCGTACGGTGTGGGTTTGCCAGCCCAGCGGATGCGGTCCGACCAGAGCCAGAAGGCCGACCTCCGCGCCGTCGCGCTGCAACTGCCGGGCCATCTCGAAGGCCACCACGGCCCCGAAACACCAGCCGAGCAGCTGGTACGGCCCTTCCGGTTGGATCCGGCGAAGCTGCCTGGCGTAGTCTCCGGCCATGGCCTCGATGCTGGAGGGCAGAGGGGCGGGCTCGTCGAGGCCGCGCGCCTGGATGCCGTAGACCGGCCGGGCCGGTGATAGGTGCCGGGCCAGATTGAGGTAGCCCCAACTGGCCCCGTTGGCCGGATGGACGCAGAACAAGGGTGTGGCCGAGCCGTTGGGGCTGATGGGGACCAGGACGTCAGGTGAACGACCGCGGCCCTGTCTGATCTTCATGGCGAGCGTGGCCGGAGTCGGGGCGCCGAAGACGTCCGTCAAGCTCAGCTCGACCTGGAGGGCGTCGCGGATCTCGGCCGCGACGCGCGCCAGCAGGATCGAATGCCCACCGAGGTCGAAGAAATTCGCGTCGGCACCAGGCGTGGGAACACTCAACGTCTTCGCGAACAACTCGCACAGATACCGTTCCAGCTCGGTGCCCGCCGCTCGGCCTGCCCCCGAGGCCGAGTTCGGCCTCGGCAGTGCGGACCGGTCGATCTTGCCTGCCGCGGTCAGCGGGAGGCGGTCCAGCAGGACCCATGCCGCAGGGATCATGTAGTCGGGCAGGAACCGCGCGAGATGGGCACGCAGATCGGCTGGACTCGGACGCGTATCAGCGGCCGGAACGACATAACCGACAATGAGGTGATCGGCGCCGGTGTCGCGGGGTATCGCCACTACTGCCTCTTTAACGCCAGGGTGACGTAGGATCCCGGCCTCGATCTCGCCTAGCTCGATCCGGTAGCCGCGGAGCTTTACCTGATGGTCCGCGCGCCCCAGGAAGTGGATGCTGCCGTCAGCCTGGAACCGGGCCAGATCTCCCGTGCGGTACATGCGGGTGCCTGAGGGGCCGAAGGGATCGGCGACGAAGCGGCCGGCGCTGAGCCCGGGCTGGTTCAGGTAGCCGCGCGCGACGCCTGCGCCGGCGATGTAGAGCTCTCCTACGACTCCGGGAAGCACCGGACGGAGGAATCGGTCCAGGATGTACATGCGGGTGTTCGCGATGGGCTTACCGATGGGAACCGGCGAGGACTCATCGAACTCCGCGTCGGCCGCGACCGAGTGAACGGAGCAGCCCACGACGGTCTCCGTCGGGCCGTACTCATTGATGATTCGAGCGTGCGGCGCGATCCGGCGCCAGCTCGCGACCGTCTCCGGCCGCACCTCGTCGGCACCGACCACATAGGTACGCACGGACGTCAGTGTCGTCAGCTCCGGCAGCAGTGACCGCAGCACGTCGAGGTGCCCGGGAGTGATTTTCAGCAGGCTGAAGTCCCCGGGTCGGCGCAGCACGTCGACCAGCGCGTCGACTTCCCGGCCTGGCGGCAGCAACACGACGGCCTTGCCGGCGACAAAGGGGAGGAAAAAGTTGGGGATGGACAGGTCGAAGGCGATGGAGCCGAGCATCGGCGCCCCGGTGGCACCCGCTGTCGCGGCATACCCCTCGATCGCCCACCACAGATAGTTGACGAGACCGCGGTGAGTGATCAGCACACCCTTGGGCCGGCCGGTCGAGCCGGAGGTGTACATCGCATATACCAGCCCATCGCTGTGCGCACTCGACGTGAGATCGGACGCGTCGTGCCGGCTGATCTTCTCGTGCTCCCTGTCCAGGCAGACCTTCGTCACACCTGGCGCCTCTGGCAGGTGGTCGAGCAGGGCTTGCTGCGTGATCACAACAACGGCTCCGGTGTCGGCCAGGCAATATGCCAGGCGATCGGCCGGGTGCGACGGGTCCAGCGGCACGTAGGCCGCGCCGGCCTTCACCACGCCGAGCAGGGCGACGAACATCTCCACGCTCGGCCGTACGCAGACCGCGACGAAGGACTCGCGGCCTGCCCCGAGTGAGTGCAGATACCTGGCCAGTCGATTGGCTGCGGCGTTCAACTCCGCGTACGTCACAACATGGCCGTCTGTGGTCCGGATCGCGGGCGCTTGCGGGTTGCGCCGCACCTGGGCTTCCCATAGCTCCGGCAGTGTTGCGTCCGGAATCTCCAGATCCGTGGCGTTCCAGGTGTCAACGATGTGTTCTCGCTCGTTGCGGGAGAGAATGTCGAAGCGGCTGATGGGCCGATCGGGATCGGCTGCGGCGGTCTCCAGGACGCGTACGTAGCGCTGGGCGAGCGCCTCGGCGGTAACGCGGTCAAAGACGTCTGCGGCGTACTCCAGGCGGCCGAGGATTCCGGCCGGGTCTCCGGTGGTGGCGGTCTTGTCGAACAGCATGAACGAAAGGTCCAACTTCGCGACCTGGTGCGGGAGCGGTTCCGGACACGCCTGAAGGCCGGGCAGCCGTAGATCCAGCTCGTCGTGCCGATGGAGCTCCAGGAGCACCTGAAACAGCGGGTTGCGGCTGAGCGAACGGGTGGGCCGGAATGCTTCCAGCAAGCGCTCGAATGGAATCTCCTGGTGAGCGAATGCCGCCAGATCCGCAGCTCGGACGCGCCCCACCAACTCAGCGAACGTCGGGTCGCCTGAGAGATCGGTGCGCAGGACCAGTGAGTTCATGAACAGCCCGACGAGACCGTCGAGGGCCTCGTCGGATCGACCGGCGACGGTGGTGCCGATCCCGATGTCGTCCTCTGATCCCAGCGCCGACAGCAGGACGGCCAATGCGGCGTGGGCGACCATGAAGAGGCTGGCCCGAGATCGGCGAGCCAGGCTCGCGAGAGCTTCGTGCAGGTCGGGTTGGAGATCGAACTCGACGATGCCGCCGCGTTGGCTGGGCACAGGAGGCCGTGGCCGGTCGGTGGGCAGTGTGAGCTCCTCGGGCATCCCGGCCAGCACCGAGCTCCAGTGCTCGAGTTGCCGGCTGATCATGCTGTCGGGGTCGCTCTCGTCGCCAAGCACCTCGCGCTGCCAGGCCACGTAGTCCCCGTAGTCGACTGCCACCTCGGGCCAGCCGGGGGCCGTTCCACCGAGACGAGCAGTGTAGGCGACGGCCAGGTCGCGCATCAGCGGTGCGATGGACATACCGTCGGCCGCGATGTGATGCAGGGTCACCAGCAAGACGTGCTCGTCCGGCTGCAGAGAGAACAGCGTCGCCCGGACCGGCAGGCCATTGGATAGGTCGAAGCTCGTATGTGCCCGGTCGGTCAGCAGGCCGGGAAGTTCGCTCTCAACGCACTCGGCCACGTCAAGGACCAACCGGGCCGCGATGCCCGTTTGGACCACCGGACGCGGGACGCCGTCCGGTGCGATGAAAGTGGTCCGCAGCGTGGAATGCCGGTCGACGACGTCGGCGATTGCCGCAGCCAGTGCTGCTCGGTTCAGGGATCCGCGCAAGCGGACGGCGATCGGAATATTGTAGGCGGCGCCAGATGAGCTCAGCTCGTTCATCAGCCACAGACGAGTCTGAGCGGAGGACAGCAATTCGGCGGTCATCGGCGTGGCAAGTGACACATGACCCAATGTGAAGCGCGGTGAGATGTCGATCAATGAGGCGCGGGCAATCCGCAGCCGAGCTGCCGCTGGATCTGCCGACGGCAATTCCGATTAATGGCAGAATTCGTGGCCCTCGTCCTGCTTGACGGGAGGCCACCAGGCTGATAGCCATGAATTCCTCTTCCTTCGCTCTGTCAGCGGGCGATGCGATTACGCAGCAGGCGCGCCGTCTAGGTAGCCTGACTTTCGCCGTGGCCGACCCCGACTGAGGAGCGTGACCTGTGTTAGACGTGCTTCGCCGACGCGATTTCACCCTCGTGTGGTTTGCTGGGCTTATCTCGGAAATCGGCGACTGGCTGCTTCTTGTCGGGCTGCCGGTATACGTCTATATGCTGACGAACTCCGAGCTCATCATGGCGACCGTCTTCATCCTGGAACTGGTTCCGGCTGTCGTCTTCGGCTCACTGGCCGGCGTTTTGGTGGACCGGTGGAACCGGAAGCTCACCATGGTGGTGGTCGCGGCCGCACAGGGTGTGCTGCTGCTGCCGCTGCTGGCCGTACATCACATCGACCAGATGTGGGTCGTGTACCTGATCGCACCGCTTCAGTCGTTGCTGGCCCAGATCTTCGAACCGGCCAAGAGCGCGGCGCTGCCGACCCTGGTCCCGGCGGAGAAGCTGGTAACAGCCAACAGTCTCATCGGGCTGAGCACCAATGTCGCTCGCCTTATCGGCAGTTCCCTCGGTGGCCTGGCCGTTGTCTCGGGCAGCCTGACGACGGTGGTGATGGCTGATTCGACGACCTATCTGCTTTCGGCCTTGGCTGTCGCCCTTGCCCGGTTCCCCGCCAAGACCGGGGACGGGTCCGCAGCCGAGCAGCTGACAGTGCTACGTGCCTGGTGGGAAGGCATGGTGCTCATCGTTGGCAGACGCGACATCCGCAACACCCTGCTGAGCGCGGCGGCCGCTTCGATCGCCCAGGGGATGTTCCTGGTGCTGTTCATCATCTTCGTCGACGGGGTCCTGGACGGTGACAGTACTGAGATCGGGGTGCTGCGTGGCGTGCAGGCCATCGGCGGCGTCATCGGCGGTTTCGCCATCGCTTGGGTGGGCGCGCGAGTCAGCCAGCGCGGTCTCATCGCCGGCGGAGCGTTGTCGATCGGTCTGCTCTCCCTCCTGACCTGGAATGCTTCATACCTCACTCATGCCACGACGTTATATGTCCTCTTGTTCATCGCGATCGGAATTCCGGGGATCGCCAATTCCGTGGGCCTGCTCGCATTTCTCCAGCAAGCCCTTCCCAACGAATACCTGGGGCGTGTCATGGCGGCCTTTCTCACGGTATTCGGTGGCTGCCAGGCGCTCGGCATGCTGCTCGCCGGTCTGATCAGCGGGTACATTGACACCGTCGTCGTGTTGAACATCCAGGCGGGCTTCTACATCCTCGCTGCGGTGCTCGCCTATTTCGGTCTGCCGCGGGTGGCTCGCATTGGGGCAGGCGGAACGTCACCCGACGGCGCGAAGACGACGACACCCAGCACCTGACTTCTCTGGCTTTGTTGTGTGTATGCCGTCATGCCTCCTGTCGCGCCCTCTCCGCGTTTGGTGGCCGGTCAAGACATATCTTGACTCAGCTCCAAAGTCCGAGGAGCGGGGGCGGCGAGCAGGTGGTGGAATGATCGTTCACTGTTGCGGGGCCCACTCATTCTGCGCACGCGTGGCGCACGATATTGAGCATCGAGATGAAGTAGTTGCCCTGCTGCTCGACGCGGCGTAGCAGGCCGCGCGTGAGCAGGACATGCAGCGACCGCGTAAGTTCGGGCCTTGGCAGGCCGGTCGCTCCGATCGCGTCGTTGACCGTCCAGCGACCGTCGATCTCCATGAGCCTGTTGAGCAGCGTCCGATGCCCCTTCGGCAGGGTCTCGATGCTGCGTATGACCGCGGAATAGAGCATCGGCTCGGAGTGGCCGGAGATGAGGGCGTGCAGATTGCGCGGGTCGTTGATCAACTGCTCGTACAGGTTGGGCAGCGGTTCCGTGAGGCACTGAGAGGCCGCCAGACCAAGAGCTGCCGGTAACCCGTCCAGTATCCGGCAAAGCCCGGCGACCATGGAGGCGTTGGCCAGATTCAGCCGGAAGTCCGGCTGCATCGGAGCCACCTGCCGCAGCAGCAGCCCGACAGACGGAACTCGGACCAGTGAGTCGAGGTCTCGTTCCTGGCACGGTTCGGGTACCGCCAGTGGAGCAAGGGGGAGGACACACTCTCCTGGGATGTCCAAGGGCATGCGGGCCGTCGCCACCACTGTCAGCTGCGGGCATTCCATGAGCAGCCGCAGCAGCGGCGGTGCGGGAACTGGGACGTCGTCGAGGCCGTCCAAGAAGACGATCATAGGTGCGGTGCCGATGATCGCAGCCAGTTCGTCGCTCGTGTCCGCTCGGCCGGTGATGAGTGTGGCCATGGCCCTCAACAGAGCGGGCATGGGGCCTTTCGCCGTGCGATCGTTTCGGGTATCGGAGACAGGAACCCACAACATGGGGATGTCGAATTCGGCGAGCACGCGCCGACCGGCTTCCAAAGCCAGCCGTGACTTGCCGACGCCGCTGATGCCGGTGACCGTCAGCAGCCGCTGGCGCGGCGCTCTCACCAGCAACCCCGCAATGGTGTCCAACTCGTGGTCTCGTCCCACGAGATCGTCCGTCGCCCGTGTGAACGTATCGGACCTCATGCTGTCGGTGACCATTCTGTCGAGATAGGAGCTTTCGGCTTGGGCGGCCCGGCAGAAAGCAACCCGGACTTGTCCGGTCAGTTGCAGCGCCCCTGCGAGGAGATCCACGGTGGTCCGGCGTGGGGATGCGACCCTACCGCTCTCCACATCGCGAATCGCCCGTACGCTGACCGTGGACAGAGCTGCCAACTGGAGTTGGGTAAGGCCGCAGCGGAGCCTTTGCAGGCGAAGGACCTGCGGAAAGCCGCCGTTCGCCGGTGCTCGTACCATAACTCACCCCGTGCATCAGGAGATTGACTAGTCGTGACCAACCACGTGGCCGCAGCGCTTCACCTGACCAGCCACCCTTCCAACTGGCGGCAGGCGATCCGGGCCAGTTCCTCCCGGGTCGGTTCGTGCTCCGATTCAGGGGCCGACGCCGAGGGCTGGCGTCTGGCTTGCCCCACGATCCCCTCATGGACAGCTGCCATCAGCGACTGGACGGTCCAGTAGGGGCGGTGTGAGAGCACACGATCTATCCACTGTCCGTCGTGGCCGTGACAGCTGATCAGCACGCTGCGGGCCGCACCAGAAGCAAGGGTGTTGAACCGCTCCACTGAGCGGCCGCCGAGCAGCGCGGCCAGCGTCGTGACGAGCACGTCAGCCCCGGACACCAGGGCCTGTGCGTCGGTGTCCTCACCGGGCGAGTGGCTGACACCCCCCTTGCTGGGTACGAAGATCATGCCAATAGGAGCGAGGGCGGCGATGATCTGTGCGTCGTGGCCGGCTCCACTGGGCATGGCCTGCCAGGAAAGGTCGAGGGCCTCCGTCGCGTTCACTATGACGGTCTGGAGCCCGGTGTCCGTGAGCACAGGCGTCGAACGGTCGCCAACTCGCAGATTGATCTCAACTCCGGACGCCTGAGCCACATGCTCGGTCATCGAGGCTAACAGCCGCTCTCCGAGCCAGATACGGGCTGGGTCCGTGTCACGAATCTCGGCGTTGATGTGGACAACGCCTGGAATCGTGTTGACGGTGTTGGGAAGCACGTCCATGAACCCGACAGTCGCCGTCGAGCAAGCACCAAGTTCGGTGGCGAGGCTCTCTACCTTCGTCACCAGTTGCGCTGCGCTGACCAGTGCGTCACGGCGCTGTGGCATGGGAGTGGTGCCCGCGTGCTGCTGTTCACCGCTGACCTCGCAGGCGAAGATGGTGCGGCCGACGATGCCATCGACCACGCCGATGTCCAAGCCGAGCTGCTCCAGTACCGGCCCCTGCTCGATGTGCAACTCGAGGAAGGCCGCGATGCGGCCGGCCGGCCAGGCCGCCTCGGCCAGGCGCGCAGGATCGCCCCCTATGGACAGGAGATAGTCCCGCGCGGGACGGCCCTCGCGGTCGGTGGCCTTCTCGGAGTCCGCATCGAGCAAGCCGGCAATCGCGCGCGATCCCCAGAAGGGATATTGAACAAGGGCGCCTTCCTCGTTGGCAAAGCCAACGGCTACCGGCTCGAAGCGGTTGATTGCGATCCCGGCCTCGACCAGAACGGTTAACGCTTCCACAGCAGCGACTACACCGTATGCGCCGTCGAGCCAGCCGCCCTGCCGGACGGTGTCGACATGTGAACCGAACATCAGAACGGGCAGGTCAGGATCGGCGTTCGGGCGTCGAATCAGCAGGTTGCCGGCCGGGTCGATCTCGGTGGTCAGTCCGGCCCTGGCGCCCAGGCTCTTGAGGAACTCCCGGGCTTGAGCCTCCTGGGTGCTCAGCCCCAGCCGAGTGATGCCACCGTTCGGATCGGCACCGAACCGGGCAAGATCGCGCAACGCGGTGAGGAGGCGGGCGGCATTGACGCGGAGCGGCGTGGTCGTGATGTCCAGCGTGGCGGCGTGGGCGTCTTCGGAGACGCCAATGCCTCTTGGTTCCTTCCCGTAGACCGTGCGTCGCGCTGAGGAATCGGAGGTGATCTGGCCCGAGGCGGGAGCCCCAGTTGATGCATCGGTTGGCCTCATCTGGATCCCATCGAATTGGTACGAACACGTGGGGCGCCAGTTCTGGAAACGTGCCTATCGGTTGGATATCACCGAGGCATCACAAGTGAGCTGCCCCTATAGCGTGGAGATCTGGGCATGTAGAAGGGGCTGCTGTCCAGGTCGAGGCTGGCGCTCGTACGACGGCATCTGCTCCAGTGCCGGCATCAAGGGCGTGTAGAGGTTGTAGTCCGCGCGGGCGCTGATCAACAACCGCGTGTCGGCCACCCGCACAGCACCCACTCTCTGACTCGTCCCTTCCACTGCGACCGGCAGACCAACCGGTCACCACGAATGGCTGGACTGGCAAGGAGCGTAGCGAGCGCCGGAATACTTCCAGCACATGCTCCCTATACGCGCCTAGTGATCTTTGGTCGCGGGTTTCTGTAGGTTTGTGTCAAGTTTCACGACGCCCGGAGAAGTCGAGCTTGGGCGGCGTAGTCGTCGACGTGCCGGGTGATGGTCTTGAGCGCCGCTCGGAGTTCGGGTGGCGCTTGGGGTTGATCGGCTGCGGCGAGCGGGACGAGTAACCGGTTGTAGGTCTTGGTGTAGAAGACGGCGATGCGCACCCCGTCGTCGGTGAGCACGTAGCGGTTGGAGCGGGGAAGGCGGCGGATCAGCCCGTTGAGGCGCAGGCGCCGCAGCTCGTAGGTCATCTTGCCTGTGCGTCGTAGAAGTGCGGAGTCGACGTTAAGGGGTCACTGTCCAGGTTGCGCGCTTTGCTACTGCGGGACTCGTGGAGGACGGCACGTCGTCGCCGTTTCGGGTGGCTCCCGCCCCGATAGCTGCGACGCTGCTTTCGGCGTGAGACGTCGTCCCGTGGCGTCGAGGAGTTCTGCCACGGGAGGTCAGTGTTGTCATGGCGATCTGCTCCGAATGCGATGCCCTCACCTGCTGACGGCGACTGGCTTGGCATCGGGGCTGGCGGCTGGTGTGGCGGCGCTGCGCAGCGGGACCTGGCGGATGAAGAGGGCCAGGACGATGCCACGGCGGTTACAGCCGCGCCCCAGGTGAACAGGGCGGTGATGCCGTCGGTGGAAGAGGTGCTGGGCTGCTTCGGGCAGGGCTCGCAGTGCTTGGGGGTCATCGAGGTGGCGGAGGCGGCCACGCTCTGCGCGTTTTGCTGATCAGCGCGCCGCCGCCCAGGCTGACGACCATTGCGGCGATCATCATCGGCATGAGCAGCAGGCCGCTGTTGGTGGCCGAGGCGCCCTGGACGAACTGCTGAAACTGCGGCAGGAAACCTATCGCGCCGAACATGGCGAAGCCCGAGATGAAGGCGATCGCGCCGGACAAGGAGAAGTTGAGGCTCTTGAAGACCCGCAGCGGCATGATCGGCTCGACCGTGCGGCGCTGGACGATGACGAAGGCGACGAACCCTGCCACCGCCAGCGTTGCCAGGCCGAGGATCTGTGGCGAATCCCAGTCATACTGGGTGCCTGTACTGCTTCATAACGCATCGCAGGGTGCTTGATCTGCGGTGTTGACCTTCAGTAGCGCTACGGGCAAGATCGCGGCTTGTGTCGGCTCGTCTGCTGTAGCTGATCATGGTTCGGGTGTTCGGCCGGCTGGTGTTGCTGGGACGTGGTCAGGCGTCCAAGGACGTCGAGATCATGGTGCTCCGCCATGAGGTAGCCGTGTTGAAGCGTCAACTCGCCCGCCCGAAGCCGGACTGGGCCGATCGGGCGCTCCTGGCGGCCTTGGCACGCTTCCTGCCTGCGGTGCTGCGGGCGCATCGGCTGGCGCCTTCCTCCACGTCGACACAATTTTCTTGAAACGCCTGTACGTGTTGTTCGTGATGGAGGTGGCGACGCGGCGCGTGCACGTCCTGGGCGTGACCGCCAACCTCACTGGCGCGTGGACGGCCCAGCAGGCCCGCAATCTGCTCATGCGCCTCGGGTGGAGGGCCGGCTCGTTTCGGTTCCTCATCCGTGATCGGGACGCCAAGTTCACCGCCGTCTTCGATGAGGTCTTCGCCGGGGAGAGTGTCACGGTGATGAAGACGCCGCCGCGGACGCCCCGAGCCAACTGCTACGCCGAGCGCTGGGTGCGCACCGTCCGGGCCGAATGCACTGATCGGATGCTGATCTACGACGAACGCCACCTTCGATCGGTCCTGGAGGAGTACGCCGAGCATGACAACGCGCACCGCCCGCACCAGTCCCGCCAACAACGCCCACCCGATCAAGACGAGCACGTTGTGGTGCCGCTGGAAGGCCGGATTCAGCGCCGAAAGGTGCTCAGCGGAGCGATCAACGAGTATCACCGAGCTGCCTAGCCGACCCGAAGAAACGCCAGTTCAGACCACATGTACGAGTTTTGAAGCGGTACAGGCCCGCGGGAGGGACAAACACGGCGGTCGTCCGGCGCTGGTCCGGGCCTGAATTAGCCGCAGGCGCGATGTCCGTTCCCTGCGGCCAGGGGCCATCCCCGCGTGCGCGGAGAGCACGACGCCCCGTCCACGACGACTGTCACCTTCCCAGGACCATCTCCGCGTGCGCGGGGAGCATCGACGCCGCCCACCGTGATCACGCCGAGGTCGAAGACCGGGTACGCACCAACAAGTCGATGGGCCTGCGCAACCTGCCGTCCAAGACGTGGAACGTCAACGTCGGCTGGGTGCTCGCCTGCAACCTTGCCGCCGATCTCGATGCCTGGACCCGGCTCCTGGGGCTGCACGATGACCGCGAGCTCGCCCGGGCAGAGCCGCAGACCCTGCGTTACTGCCTCTGGCACCTGCCTGCACGGCTGATCTCCCATGCCCGCCGACGGACCCTGAAGATCAGCTCCACCTGGCCCTGGAAGAACGCCTTCCTGACCTGCTGGCAGCGCCTGAGCGCCTTGCCGGCGCCCACCTGGCCAGCGTGAACGTATCCCGCCGATCCCGAGAGGAGTAACCCGGTTTCATCGCGGCCGTGGAACGCCGTCCGCCCGAGCGTCTCGGGCAGGTCGCCGTGCCACCCGCTCACAGCGAACGGGACGATCGGGCACAAAACCCCACCAGCTGAAACCGATCAGGAGGGACGGCCACCCCGTGAGTCATCGAGGTCAAGGCTCGTTGATTTTGGGTGGGGTGCTCTCGTTCATTTACTGCAGCGGGGGCCCGACATGCTCGGTATCGTACTTGGCCGTAAGCGCCTCGATGCGCGAGTCATTGTCATTGATGGCCCCGCCATTTTCCTGAGCGAGTGCGGCGATCTCGTAGAACAGCCCGTCCGGGCCGGCGGGCGCGAACATGACCAGGAACCTGGCCCGCTCGCGTCCGACCACCCGGGGCGCGTGGGCCGTTCCGCGCGGCACCATGACGAGCGTGCCAGGCGTGGCGCTTACCCGCTGGTCGCCGATCTGGAAGTCCATCTGGCCCTGGAGGACATAGAAAAGCTCCTCGCTGCTGTGATGGATATGAATAGGGGGCCCGAAGCCGGGCTCCGCCGTCCCCTCCATCGCGGCGATGGAGCCTGAGCCCTGGTCGGCGGTGACCTTGCCAACCAAGTTGGGGATTAGCAGGCCGTCGCCGGGGATCGGCCGGCCCTCGCCGGCCGGTAGGACGATCGCCCCATTTGGCAGGTAGCTCACGAGGTTCCCTTCTGAACGGAAGCGGACTTTGCGTGCAACATAATTCTCGATCGAGTGATAACAGATCGTGTTGTCACAGGCACCCAGTCGAAGGGACGGGTCGGAAGCGTGCCGACCTCCGTCCCCAGCCTGTGGAACGCCGGCACGAACGATGCGACCGCCGGCTCCAACGCGAGCGGCACTCCGGGACCGTGACGTCGATCTGCTGGCACCGGTCCAGGACCCGCCGATCACCTGGCGGGCCTGGCGGCCACGTCCGCCCGGGCCGAGCGACGGACGGGGACCACGCGACCACGCCGGTGTGCCAGCCACATGAACACGGCGGTGGCCACCACGCCGAACAGCACGGCGTACACACTGCCCTCCGGTCCGAAGTCGCCGCCCGTGACCGGCGCGGGGCCCGACATCGTCGCGTCCAGCAGGCCCTGCGGGGTGTTGCTGCCGGATACCTTGGTGCTGAAGATGGCGCTCGCGGCGATGTTCCAGCCGAAGTGCAGCCCGATCGGCGCCCACAGCTTGCGGGTGGCGATGTACGCGGCGGTCAGCATCCCGCCTGCCTCGATGGCGATGGCGATGGCGCCCCACAGGGTGGCGTTCGCGTTGAGCAGGTGGATCAGGCCGAACAGCGAGCCGGTCAGCACGAGCGCGATCCAGGTTCCGGTCCAGTGCTCGACGTTGCGGAACAGGACACCGCGGAAGACCAACTCCTCGGTCACGGCGGCACCCGCCATGACGCCGAGCAGGCCGACGGCGCTCGCCGGCGTGCCCAGGCCGTTGATCGTGTAGTCGCCTAAGAAGGCGATGTTCGCGATGACCGCCCCGAACAGCGCGATGCCGAGCAGCGTGCCCCAGCTGATCCCCGCGCCTGCTCCCTTCAGCGACACCTCGACGGGGGCCCGGTGCTCGGTGCGCCGCACCACCCAGCCGTAGACCAGGACCGCGGCGACGGCCGTCAGCAGGCCGGCGACGAGCGCCGGCCAGGGGTTGTCCTTCACCGCCGCGGTGCCCAGATTGCCGAGGATCCAGACCGCCACAACCGCCAGGAGCTGCCATATCAGACGCACGATGACTCCTTCGTGACCATCCGCGGCGGGAGCGCCGCGGGCTACTAGCAGGGGTACGCTCAGCCGGGCAGGTCGACGCCGAGGGCGAGGTCGAAGGTCCCCGCGCCGTTGCGGGCCAGGCCCATCAGCAGCGGCCCGACCCCTTCCAGCCAGCGGGCCATCTCCAGGCCGCCGACGTCGAGCGGGCGCAGCCCGAGGCTCTCGATGAACGCCGACACGTTCGCCTTGGCCCGCGCGTCGTCTCCGGCGAAGAACACGTCCAACGGACGCCCCTGGGCCAGCACGTGGCCGAAGACCGTGTTGAACGCCTTCACGACGTGCGCGCTCGCCGGGACTGCCTTGGCGATCTCCTGCGCACCGGACGTGCCTTCGGGGATGAGGAGCCCGGTGGCGTCGGCGTTGAAGGTGTTGGAGATGTCGATGATGACCTTGCCGGCCAGTGCATCCCCGTACCGGGCGACGACCGGCACGGCGCCGGCGTATGGCACGGCCAGGACGACGATGCCGCCGGCCGGGACGGCGCCGAACGCCCCGATCGTGGCCCCGCCGCCGAGCGTCGCGGCCATTTCCTTGGCCTTGGCCGGGTCGCGGCCGACGATCTCGACGGAGTTGCCGCCGGCGAGCGCGCGTGCGGCCAGGGCGCCGGCCATGTTCCCGGTGCCGATGATGCTGACGCTGCTCATGGGTGTGCCTGCTTTCTGAAGCTGGATGGGACGCCATGCCCACCCGTCGTTGTCAACGGCTGTGTCATCGACGCCCCATTTGGTTAACGTGTGAACCAGAATGTATGTCGCACTTGGTTACCATGTCAACCAGACGGTAAAGTGACGTGCATGACCGAGCCGCGCTGGTTGGACGAACGAGAACAGCAGGCCTGGCGCAGCCTGATGAAGATGCAGGACGGGCTGTCGGAGTTCATCGAGCGGCAACTGCGCAACCGGTGCGGGCTGTCCGGCGCCGACTACCAGGTCCTGGCCCATCTCTCCGAGGCGCCCGAAGGGCGGCTGAGGTCGTTCGAACTCGGCCAGCTGTTGCGCTGGGAGAAGAGCCGCCTGTCGCAGCACCTGGGCCGGATGCAAAATCGCGGCCTGGTGTCCCGCGAGCGGTGCCTCACCGACCAACGGGGGGCGGTGGTCGCCATCACTCCCCGGGGCAGCGACCTGATCAAGGTCGCCGCTCCGCAGCACGTGGCCGACGTCCGCGACGTGCTCATCGATCATCTCACTGCGACAGAGATGGCGATGCTCGTCACCATCGGCGACAAAGTAGCTGAACGGCTGGCGGCGCTCGAACACAAGCACTGATACCCGATCCCGGACCTCATCGCTCACGAACTGCGTGCGTGTCAGACCGCCTGCCGGTGCCGAATACTCTGTCAGCGGGTCTGATCTGCAGCTTTGTCTGACTTTCGTTCGTGATTGGGCTGCGAGACGTATGTCCCTCTGGCACGGTAAGTGTTCGTGGCCTTACGTTTGGTCTATCTGTTATCCGGGTTGACTCGGTTGCTATCCGCCGCTCATCGCGGGCGGCAGCGGGCAGCGGGACACCGAAACTGTCGTGCGCCTGCTGGATGCCGCTCAAGGAATCGTGGAGCAGGCATCGCACTCATACGGTGCTGCCCTGATGAAGATCACGCGAGCCAAAGCCCTGAGTCTGGTGGAGCGTCACGCTGAGGCGACGAGGCTTCTAGACGAAGCGCGAGACACCTTGGGAACCGGTCGGCTTCCGGTAAGCATCATGCCCGCCTACTGGGGTACCCAGCGTCTGCCGTACGCGGAGACCTGCGTGTACGCTGCAGTCGGCGAAGAGAAGAAGGCCAACGAGGCACGGGAACGGTTGTCGCAAGACGATTACCAGTACCCGACGAACGCGCGTCTGATGCTCGCGATGTGCACCGTCGTGCGCGGGGGTGTCGACCAGGGGATGAAGGGCGCTGCGGAGGTACTCGGTTCTCTTCCCGAGGAGCACCGCACGAACATGATCAAACACACGGCGAGGCTGGTGCTGAGGGCCGTGCCGATGGATCAGCGAGACCGCTCAGCAGTGCGCGATGTGCGCTCGCTGCTGGCCATCGAGGTCTGACCGGCGGTCCTTCCGTACGGAGCATCTGCTTGGTGTGGTGGTCAACTGGCCCTCGGTGTGGCCTGACCGATGAGCTTTGCGCGCCGTGCTGGTCTGTACGCCGAGTACCGACTCACAGGGGGCTGACGCCATGCGGAAACTGACCTTCGGCATGAACATGAGCCTGGACGGCTACATCGCCGCGCCCGGCGGCGACCTCGGCTGGAGCGTGCCGAGCGACGAGCTGTTCCAGTGGTGGTCCGACCGGGTGGGCGCGACGGGCCTGGCGCTGTACGGGCGCAAGCTGTGGGAGACGATGAGCTCCCACTGGCCGACCGCCGACAAGCAGTCGGGTGCCACACCGGCGGCGATCGAGTACGCCGGCCGCTGGCGGGACATGCCGAAGGTGGTGTTCTCCTCGACGACCAGCACGGTCGACTGGAACACCCGTCTGGTCACCGGCGACGCGGTCACCGAGATCACCAGGCTCAAGGCCGAGGACGGTGGCCCCATGGACATCTGCGGCGCCACACTTGCCGCATCGGCCATGCGGGCCGGGCTGATCGACGAGTACGCGATCGTCACCCATCCGGTCCTGGTGGGCGGCGGCACGCCGTTCTTTACGGCCCTGGACAACTGGGTGAACCTGACCCTGATGGAGACCCGGACGTTCCCCGACAGCGTGATGCTGACCAGGTACGAGACCAGGCGCTGAGTGCCCGACGGCGGATCAGCGCGGGCTTCGGGCCACCCAAGGATCTCGTGGCGCTGTGTTCCGAGGCGATCGTGACGTCCCTGCCGGATCGATCCTGTTCCTCACCGCAGACGATCCGTCCGGATAGGGATCCTCTACGGACGCCGCGCGGGAGTGTCGTGTCAGCAGGGTCCGGACGCCCTAAAGAACTTCAAGTAGTGGTGGGGCGGGGATCGCACCAAGGCTGCCTGCACCGGGCCCTACCGATCGGATTCAGGGAAGGATGCCGCGGGTCGGCATTGTGAGGTCTTCCACTCGTCGTAGGACAGGCACAGGCGCGCATGCCGGATGTGGCTGCTCAGCTTGCTGAAGTGCATTGTCCGGCTGACGCACTGGCCGGCCCGCGGGACCAGTCGGTAGTCCTCGTTCCATCTGCCGAGGACCAGAGTGTCGAAAGCGAGGGCTACGATCCAGTGGTCGCCGCGTTTCCAGTCGCAGACCTTGACGCTTTTAAGATCGTCAAAGACGGTGGCTCTGCCCACGGAGACGCCGTCCGTCCAGCGCACTGCCAGAGCGTGTGCAGGAACGGCGGACATGTTGAGCAGCGCGGCAACCAGGCACATGGTCAACAGATGACGCATCGCGATACCTCCGATCGGCATGGAAAGTGGTTGAGTGCACCGCCTTAGACGATGCGGCGAGGTGTGCGAGCATGCGGCGTTCGCGTCCTTCCCTGTCCTGCCGCGCTGGCCAAGGGGCTTTCCGTCTGTGCGCTCGGCTGCTGGGAGGCCCAACCTGTACATCGCCATTGGTGGCGTATGCGACGAGAACAACTCGTTCGTCATTGTTGGGGATCTCGCACGGTGACGCGGCGGCGGCCGGCTGAGACGGTAACCAGACTCTGTCAGGCGTCGTCATGCCTGCCCCAGGAGGACTACGCGCCGATCGTGGCAGACGTCGGCACGAAGGCGAGGGCAGCCGCCGTCAGGACGAGACGAGGGAACATGCGCCATCGGTTCGGGCGGGCAGGTCAGCATGGTGTCACTGTGAACCGTTCGCTCACTCAAATCATGCAGGCTAGAGCTTCCCCGACATGGCTTGATCAACACTTGGCAGTCGCCTCAGGGGTTGGACCAAGCGGCTCCGCACGGCTGAACGGCCAACTGGTCGATCGAGTTGGCCCGGCGACCGCTACGTCCCAGGTCTTATCCGCGACGGTCAGCACACCCCCGTGCGAAACCGCCCCACTCGCCCTCGGCGAATTCAAGGGGTCGTCACAACACAATGATCAATTACTAGTTTCGAGCAGCATAGCGAGATACTCGGCTGGGGTATCCCAGTCGAGCATCTTTTGTGCTGCCGTGAGCGAGGCGCACGTACACCCGGTCGGGGGACCTGGTCGAGCACGATGTGTCGGGCGGGGAGCCTGGTTGCGTGTGTGGGCCGGAGACGCGGGCCGGGTCTAGCGGGGGCGGCTCTATGGGTGGCTGGGTGGTGCATCACCCGCTCGACGGGCGCGAGGGGACCAGATTAGAGGGGGCCTGGCATGAACCAAGCGAGTTGGTTGATGCCATCGACCATGTCCTCGACCTCCATGAGGGCCGCGTGTGGGTTGATACCCACCCGGTACCTCCCGATGGCGATGACCTGGTCGTCTTGGACCTGCTTGCTCTTCACACAAATGACTCCGGCACGCTCCTGGTCGGGACCGGGCCTGTGGTCGCGACTCCTGCCCTTCAGCGTGCGGTCGGAATGAGGGGAGTAATCGTACTTGTGGCCAGCGACTTGGAAGCCGTTGGCCTGCACGTCGGACGGGTCGCTGTAGGCGCTGATGACTGTGCTGATCTCCTCGGGGGCGATACGGAAACGAGTCGGCTGGCTGATGGCATAGAGCTCGCCGTCAGTGTTGAAGATCGCCGCTCCGTGGAAGGTGGGACCGATCATCAGTTCGTAGTCCAGAATGTCCTGCATGTTGGGCATGCTCCCGCTCCGTCCTGCGCCATGTCCCGCTTAGATGAGGGACAAGCCGTATCCGTGGTCTCGTGGTCGCTGCCCGTGAGGGGCGTCCTTGGCATCGTCGTGCAACACGAACGCGTGATCAAGGGGTGGCCTCTTTCTGGCCGTATCCCGGCCGCCAGGAACAGACGCTCCAGCCTCACCACTTCTAGGTCAGGCGTAGGTCGCCAAGAAGCTGCGCGAGGCGTTCAGCCGGGGTGTCCCAGTCGAGCGTCTTTCGTGGCCGGGCGTTCAGCTCGGCGGCGACGGCGTCGAGGTACTCGCGTGTGTGGACTGACAGATCGGTGCCATTGGGGAAGTACTGGCGCAGCAGGCCGTTGGTGTTCTCGTTGGAGCCACGCTGCCAAGGGCTTGTCGCCCTTGCCGAACAGGCGGGCGACGCCGTTGCGCGGGGTGATGGCGATGTCGTCGACACGCAACCGGGCGCATTCCTCTGCGCGGGCGCCGGTGCCGAGCAGGGTAAAGATGATGGCGGAGTCTCGTGCACCGCGGCGATCGGCGGTTCGGCGTAGCGCGTTCTCCTGTGGGCGGGTCAGCGCCTTGGGCGCGCCCGGGCTGGGGACGCGGGCGGTCTTGTATGTGATGATGCGCATGCTGGCACCGAGCCCGTACAGCAGGGCGACGGCGGCCAGGGCCTGGTTAACGGTGGCGGGGGCGGCGCCGCCCTGCAGGAGGGCGCGGCGCCAGGCGGCGACGGCCGTCTCGGCGCCGATGTGGTCGAGGAAGGCGTCGGCCTGCTCGGCCGCGCGGGCGGGTTCGGCGAGCCAGGCGAGGTAGGCGCGGGCCTGGCGGCGGTAGGCCTTGACGGTGTTGGCGGCCAGTGCGCACCGCTCCAGGTGGGCGTCCAGGCGGGTCGACGGCCTGCCCGCCTGCAGCGACGGTGCCTGCTACCGGGCGATGGACTGGCTGCACCAGGTCCAAGACTCCGTCGAACGCAAGATGTTCGACCAGGTCGCCACCCTGCTCAACCTCGAAGTCGACCTGCTGTTCTTCGACACCACCTGCGCCAAGGCGACCACCACTACATCATCCGTGAACGCCTGCGCTCGGGCTCGGCCGAGGCCGCCCTGTCCCGCCAAGGCCGCTACCAGGACGTCGCCGAGATCCTGAAGGTCAACGCTGTTGATCCGCATCATCGAGACCAGCACCGGCGCCACCTGGAACCGCATCCGCACCGAGTTCGACCTCCTGACGGTCGCCACCTTCACCGGCCCGACAGGCACTTTCCGTCAGCGCGCCGAGCCGACCAAGCCCCATTGCGACATCCTGGCCGAACTCGACATCCCGAGACCCCGAAGAAGATCGTCGGAGCCGTTCCCGCCGCAGACGCCTGACCAGGCACAACGCTCATGCCCAGTGACACGCCGCATCAGCGTGCCCGCAAGCGTTTCCACAGCTCAGACCGCATATCTGGGTGCTTTCCTCGCTACACATCTGCGGAACGCGGGTACCACCAAGCCAAGGAGACGATCGGAGTGGAGGGCATCATCGAGGTCACCGTGCTGATGGGCTGGTTCACCAGTGTCTCGCTGACACTTGCCGCCCTCGATGTGCCCTCGAACGCAGTCGGCCTGAAGCAGTAACCACATTCAAGAAACGGACGATTGTCATGCCGATGACCCCGATCCCGGAAGTCACCATGATCCCGGTCGCGTATTTCCCGGAAAAGTACTTCCTGGAGAACCTTGCCGTCCGTGCCGACGGTTCAGTGCTGATCACGGCGGTACTCCAGAAGGAACTCTGGATTGTGCCGGACGCACCATCGGATTCGATGGTCAGCCCGATTCTGGTGCACCGTTTCGACCACCCGATCACCGGCATCGTCGAAGCCGAGCCCGATGTCTTCGTCGTCAACCTGACCGAGGGTTACACCACCCACGAATCGCATCTGGTGCGGATCGACCTCAACGGCTGGACACCTGGTGAGCCAGTGTCCCCGGAGGTCATCTTCACCTTCGACGACCGGGTCCGGGCCCTCAACGGAAGTTGCCTGCTCGGCCCGGGAGTGATAGCCATCGCCGACTGCTTCGCCGGGTTGATCTGGCGGGTTGACCTGGGCACGGACGCGCGGAGCGCGACGGCCCAGGTCTGGCTGGCCCACGACACCATGGCCGACGACCCGGACAGTGAGGTCGCGCCGCCGCCGCAGCCGGGCGTCAACGGCGTCCACTACGGCGCGCGGACCGGACACCTCTACTACACCTCGACCGCGCAGAAGGTGTTCATGCGTGTCCCGATCGACCTGGTCACGCTCGCCCCGGTCGGCGGCGCCGAGTTCGTCGCCGCGATCGACAACGCCGACGATTTCTGCGTCGATGAGGACGCCGGATTCGCTTATGTCACCCGGCATCGCGCCAACACGCTTGACCGGGTGCCACTGCTGCCACGGCACGGCAGCGAGGTCCGCCACCTCGCGGGCGACCCGTTCGACGAGGTCCTGGTCGGACCGTCCAGCGCCGCTTGGAGTCGCTGCCCCGGCGACCACGGCCGGGTGATCTACGTGACCACAGACGGCGGTACCACAGCCCCACCCGATGAGATCGTCCGCAACGCCGCGCTGCTGCGCGTCGAACTGCACCCGCGCACCGTGTGAAGAGAGGAATCGTGACCCGGCACAGCGGAATCGTCACCATCGGTGGGGTGTCGATCGCATCCCCGTCGACGGCACCGGATCCGTCGCGGTGATCCTGCCATCCCGCCGAAAGCGGTGCGGACTTCGACGTGTTCACCGCCGCCCTGGCCAGCGCGGATTATCGCGTTCTGCGTCCCGAGCCGCGCGACAGCGGACGATCAGTTCTGCGGGGAGACTCCGGTCCCGGCTGATCGCGCGCGCCGTCGCGCTGCTGATACTGCTGCTCACTGAGGGTCAGCACAACCGCCTGCGCTCACGTTTTGGCATCGCTTGCAGACGTTTGTTCCATCACCTCCCTTTCCAGGCGCTCGAGGCTCGCGCCGCGCGTCTCCCGCGCGCTGAATGCCGCTGCCGAGGCCACCAGGCAGCACAGCGCTCCAAAGATCGCCACGGGCAGCCATCCGGTCGGCCCGGGCTGGAGGATGGCGTAGGACAGCGTGGGTGCGAATCCGGCCAGCAGGTACCCGAACTGTGTGCCCACGGCGACCCCGGAGAAGCGCACCTTCGTCTCGAACATCTCCGTGTAGATCGACAGCTGCATGGCTTGACCGGCCATGAGGAAGATCGTGAAGAGGCATTGCGCGACCGTGAGCATGAAGAGGTTCTTCTCCACCGCGAAGTGGAACTTGACGAACAACATCACGCCCGCGATGAGCACGCCACCGATGAACACCGGCCTGCGGCCGATCCGGTCGGCCAGCAGGCCCCAGAGGGGAATCGACACCAGACCGATCGCCTGGCTGATCGTCCCGAGAGCCACCAGGACTCCCGCGTCGAGACCGATGACTTGCGTGGAGTACGAGAGACCGAACACGCCGGCGATCGACGCCGGGGCGGCCATAAGGCAGCAGAGCACGACCCGGATCAGGTTCTTCCAGTTGCCGCGGAACAGCTCGGGAAGCGGCATGGACCGCCGTTTCTCTCCCTTGACCGCTTCGAACACCTCGGCGTCGTGCAGCCCTCTGCGGATGTAGATGACAATGGCCATGCCGACCGCGCTGATCAGGAAGGGCAGGCGCCAGCCCCACGCGAGCAGGTCCTGCTCAGGAAGCGCCAGCACCGGTATGAAGGCCACCTGTCCGAGAAGGTTTCCGAGAATGGTGCCGGCGTTGGTGAAGCTGACATAGAACGTCCGCTTCCTGGGCGGGGCGTGCTCCATCGTCAGGGTGCTCGAGCCTGCCTGCTCGCCGGCCGCGGAGAAGCCCTGAGCCAGGCGGAGAACCACCAGCGCGATCGGGGCGAAGGTGCCAATCGACTGATAGCTGGGCAGGCAGCCGATCAGGAACGTCGCCGTACCCATCAGGACGATCGTAAAGAGCAGTATCTTCTGCCGCCCCACCCGGTCGCCGAGGTGCCCGAGGATAAGCGCGCCGATCGGCCGGGCGATGTAGGCGGCCCCGAAGGTCGCCATCGCGCCCGCCTGCGCGGCGAAGGTGTCAGCTCCTGGAAAGAACACCCGGCCGAGCACCACGGAGGCGACGATGCCGTACATCGTGAAGTCGAGGTATTCCAGGGCCGTACCGAGAAAGCCGCCGAGTGCTGATCGCCTCGTCTGCTTGAGCTGCTGCTCAGAGGTCAGCTTGGCCATCGTGGTCCTCCCCGTTCGGGGAGTTGGCGGACGTCGCGAGGCTGCCCTGGGCCGGTTCGTCGCATGTCGTGCGGTAGGCGCTGGAGAAACAGATGGCCAGTTCGGCGACGGTGTCCCCCGTGTTCCGGGCGTTGTGCACCACACCCTGGGGAATCGAGATGACGTCACCGACGTTCATGACTCGTTCCTCACCGTTCCAACTGTGGACGATCTGTCCGCGTACGACGGTGAGCACCTCGTCGCAGTTCGGGTGGAAATGCCGCCCGTTCGCCATGCCGACATCGATGAAGCACGTGCCGACCGTCATTGTGGCCGAGTTGCCGATCTCAGCCGAGACACGCCACTCTAGGCGTCCCCACGGCATGGGTACGATGACGTGGTCCGCGCTGCGGCCAAGCCGGCTGTCAATGTTGACTGCCATCGGGTTGTCTGCCATCAGTTCAGGTCCTCCAGTGCGACCTCGTCGCCGTCGGAGAGGATTCCGGCCTCGTATATGCCGGCAAGCTGACGGGCGAATTCGAGGTTCCCCATCGTGGGCTCCGTGCCGGTGCGGACGCAGTCCAGGAAATAGGCCAGCTCGCCGTGCATTCCCTGGGTGAACTCGGCTTTCGTCTCGAGCGTCCCCAGGCTGTCCTGCGGCTCCCAGACCAGCGCGGCCGAATCCAAGCCGGGCGGGGCGAAGTTGCTGGTCGTGGAGTAGTTGAACGCGGTAGCCCGCCAGAATACGACTCGCCTGCCGTTCTCGACCTCAACGGCGCCGTGCATGCCGTACACCGTGTAGCGCTCGAATGGGTGGGCAGGCGAGATCCCCAGTGCCGAGTGGATGCTGGTGAGCGCACCACTCGTGTGCCGGATGACCACGACGTTGGCGCCCTCCCGGCCCCGGTGGACGACCACGCTCTGCGCGGCACCGGCTACGGCGAGCGCGAACGCCGTCGGATGGCACCCGTTGGCCAGCCACATGCTCGGCTCGCCGCGTTCGATCAGCGCCCGATCGCCGTGCGGGATGACCAGCGGGTAGGTTGCGGAGATCGACCGGACATCGCCCAGGGCACTGCTCTCGGCAAGCTCCACCACCTTGGCCGTGGCCGGCATGAACGCTTTCTTGTAGCCAACGACCACTACCCGGCCGGCGCGAGCGCGGATCATGTCGTCGACCCCGCGCACGGTGATCGATGCCGGCTTCTCCATCCACACGTGCAGGCCGGCGTCGAGCGCCTCCAGGGTCAGCTGGGGGTGCAACCTGGGCGAGACGCAGATCAGGACGGCGTCGAGTTCCTCGTTCTCGTACATCGTCGTCGCGGTCTCGTAATGCGGGACCCGCCCGTACTGCTGTGCCGTCCGCGCACCCAACTCGGCGTCGGTGTCGGCGATGGCGACGAGGTCGACCGGCAGGAACGTGAGCAACGGCAGCAAATTGCGGTACGCGTGATCCCCGACACCGACGATGCCGACCCTGACCCGATCTTCGAAAGCTCGCTGATAACTCACTGCTCGATCCCTTCTACGTTCGCCCGCAGGAACGCGATGTCGCGCGCCGTGACCGGGGCGAGGTCGCGCTGACTGAACGGGGTGTCCGCGACTCGACCGTCTCCGTAGTCGTAATCCGGCTTCCACTCGCCGTGCGCCGGGTTAAGGCAGATGACCGGCGACTTTCCGCCGGCGACGACGGCGCTGATGATCTCGCGCACCGGCCAGCTGGTCGCGTCGAGACCGACGTTCCAGTGCGCCCGCGCGGGCTCTTCGGGTGCGGCCTGGCCGCCCTTCACATGGACGTAGCCCAGCAGCGGGCGGAGCGCCTCGTACATCTCGACCGTCGGGTAGGAGCCCATCTGCCAGGAGTTCCCGATATCCCACGTGAGCCGGAACTCCGGGGGCGCGTCGAGCCAGTCGAAGAAGTCGCGGAACTCCTCCGGGGTGGACAGG
Organism: Nonomuraea insulae; assembly: GCF_042656245.1. Classification (NCBI taxonomy): domain Bacteria; kingdom Bacillati; phylum Actinomycetota; class Actinomycetes; order Streptosporangiales; family Streptosporangiaceae; genus Nonomuraea; species Nonomuraea insulae. Next base: position 58,018 of record NZ_JBHSPA010000094.1, on the reverse strand, counting down.
AAACAGTCGCTGTGTTCGTTCTCAAGGGTTGGGGTGAACCCGGCCTCGAGGATCAGGTCGACCGCCTCGCGATAGACGTCCCTGACCCAGGGGCTGCGCTCCTTCAGGACGGCGACGCAGTTCTCCATAGCGGCCGCGCCGGCCATCGATCCGGCTATGAGGCGGACGTACTTCGGCCGCACCGTCGCGGCGGCGGCGAGCGTCGTGCGCAGGGTCCGCAGGTGCTTCTCGCGAAACGCCTGCGGGTCCTGTTCCACGGTGTCGTCGAAGATTCGGGACGACAGACAGTACGCGCCAAGGCCCCTGTCCGCCAGCGCCGTGGCGATCCGCGCCGCCGTACCCGGGCTCAGCGCGTCGACGCTCTCGCCGTAGATGAATCCCCACAGGTCAACCCATTTGAGACGCCAGCTCGCGATGGTGGCGAGCGCCTGGTCGAAGTCACGGGCCGCCATCGCGTTGAGCACTGTCAACTGAGCGCGCCCGCTCATGCGACCTCGATCGACTTGAGCTCGCGCACGGCCGCGGAGATCGCGGTCTCGGTGGGCAGCCGCTCGACGCTCGACGCGCCGAAGAAGCCGGCCACACCGTGGGTATGGGCCAGGACCTTCGCGACGTCGTCGCGCACGGCGATCGGGCCGCCGTGGCAGAGGACGATAACGTCATCGCGCTCCGCCACCGCCGCGTCTCGGATGGCCTGGACGCGCTCGATCGCCGCGTCCACGCCGATCGCGGTCCGCGCACCGATCGTGCCCGATGTCGTGAGTCCCATGTGCGCCACGACAATGTCGGCACCGGCCGCCGCCATGCTCGCCGCCTGGCTTTCGTCAAAGACGTACGGGCAGGTGAGCAGGCCCCGGTCAGCGGCGGCGCGGATCATCTCGACTTCCATGTCGAACGACATGCCGGTCTCTTCGAGGTTCTGCCGGAAGACCCCGTCAATGAGGCCGACCGTCGGAAAGTTCTGCACCCCGGTGAACCCGATGGCGGCGATCTCGTCGAGGAACCGCGGCATGCTGCGGAACGGATCAGTGCCGCACACGCCGGCGAGCACCGGTGTGTCCTTGACGATGGTCAGCACTTCCGCGGCCATGTTCACGACGATCGCGTTCGCGTCGCCGTACGGCATGAGCCCCGCGAGGGAGCCGCGTCCGGCCATTCGATAGCGGCCCGAGTTGTAAATGATGATGAGATCTGCGCCGCCGTCCTCGGCGCTCTTGGCGGACAGCCCCGTTCCGGCCCCCGCCCCAATGATGGGGCGTCCCTTGCCGACTTGTCCCTTTATCCGCTTCAGGGCGGTGTCTCGGTCCATGCTCACTGTTCTCCTGACGAATTGAGAATCTGCTGATGGAGAAGGTCGGCCATTTCCGTGGCCAGGTCGGGGTCATTGATGTGCGCATGCCGCTTCACCACCGTGACCCGGGGCGACACGTTCGCTTCGAACCCGCCGAACAAGGCCGTGTCCGCCTCCGGGTCGTGGAACGGCTGGCCGGCCATATCGATGGCCGAGACTCCCTGGAGTGGGATCACGGCGGTCACCGGCCCCTGCGCGGTGTTCAGGCGCTCCGCAATCCTGCGGCCGAGTGTGCGTGACTCGTCGACGGTGGTTCGCATGAGAGTGACGGAGGCGTTGTGCACGTGGAGCGTGCGCTCGCGGAACTCGGCCGGGACCGAATCCTTCGGCCCGAAGTTGACCATGTCGAGGGCCCCGAAGCTGACCACCTGCGGAATGCCGGCTCGCCCTGCCGCCGTCAACCGGGTCGAGCCCGCGGAGAAGACTCCTCCAACCAGCTCGTCGGCCAGCTCCGTGGTGGTGAGGTCGAGGACGCCCGCGATCATGCCCGATTCGATGAGGCTTTCCATCGACGCGCCTCCTACGCCGGTGGCGTGGAAGACCAGAACCTCGTAACCGTGTGACTCCAGCCGGGCCCGGGCAGTCTGTACGGCCGGCGTGGTCACGCCGAACATCGTCGCCGCCACAACCGGTCTGCCAGACGGAGCGTCGGTCGCCTTGACCTGGACCATGCCCGCGATCGCGCCGGCGGCGTTGGCGAGAATCGGCAGCGAAACCGAGTTCAGGCCCGCGATGTCGACAACGGAGTACATCATCGTGATGTCACTCGTGCCGAAGTACTGGCGGGTGTCTCCGGCGGCGACCGTCGACACCATGACCTTGGGAAAGCCGATCGGCAACGCCCGCATCACCGTCGTCACGAGCGTGGTTCCGCCGGTCCCGCCCAGCCCGAGCACCCCCTGGATCACCCCCTGGTCCACGAGGTCTCGCACGAGCTTGCGCGCACCCGCGGCCATCACCTCGACCGCGCGGCCGCGATCGTTCAGCGCGCGCAACTCCTGGAGCGAACTTCCACCCGCATCCGCGACAGCGGCGTTGCCGATATCAACGCCGGCGCTGTCTGTGAGGACTCCGGCGTCGACAGTCAGGCTGTCAACACCGGCGGTCTCGAGGGTCTTTCGAAGGAAGTGGTACTCGGATCCCTTGGTGTCGTAGGTCCCGATAAGCGCAACTCTGGCCATCTCACGGCCCTCCTGACTGGCTGGTGTATTGTGTACCACATACCATTCAAGAGATGTCAAGGTGCGCACCGTATCGAACCGGGCCTTGTGAACCCCAGCATCAAGCATTCACGGCAGCTTGATCGACTAGCCCATCTCCATGAAGAAAGCGCCCCTGACCTGGGATAATCAAGGCGGCCAAGCACTCGATAACCGCAGATCGAGGAGCACTTTCCAGGTGTCCGGCCCAACCGCGTGGACCCGTGATCTCACCGTCGAAGCCGGCGGCCACGGCGTGGGCCCTGGGCCGATGCCCATGCCCTTCTGACTTGCTTCACCTTCGCCCTAGCCCTGGCGCCGCCAGACCGAGCAGCCAGCCTCACCCGACCACAATCTCGCGGAGAAAACCCACCTCGGCCCGTAGAACCGACGCCGCCCGCCGCGACTGCCGGGTGGACAGGCTGCCCAGCAGCTTGACAACAAGATCGAGACGGCGGCGTAGATCGGCCCGACCCAGCCGAGCGACCACCTCTCGACTATCCGTGACCGATCAAGGTCAGAACTGCGGGCGGTCCAGACCTCCGCGACCTGCTGAGTTATCCGCGATCGACTGTGAGCGCTCCAGCCAGCGCTCGGCGAACGGTTTCGATGTGTTCACGCATCGCGTTCGTCGCCGCGTCGACGTCAGACTCCTGAAAGGCACGCAGGAGTGCACGACGCTGACGGGCCGTGACGTCCGGAATTTCCGGCTGCCGGTTCGCGAGGCTGCGACCGAGCCGGATCAGCGTGTCGATCCGGTCGAGCGACGCGGCCAATGCCACGTTGTCCGCGCTTTCCACGATGAATCGATGCATGCGCTGGTCAGCGTGCGCGAGCGCCGTCAAGTCGTTTTCTCGCACGGCTCGCTCGGTGTCATCGACGATCCCCGCGAGGCGATCGAGAAAATCCGGAGTGACCCTTGCCGCTGCCAGCCTGACGGCAAGGCACTCAAGCTCCACCCTGACGACGTAGAGGTCGTCGAACTCCTTGAGAGTGAGAACTCGGATGAAGTTTCCTTGATGCGGCCGGTAGTCGATGAGCCCTTCCGTCGCGAGCCGCCCCATCGCATCCCGTATCGGCGTTCGACTGACCCCGAGAATGGCGGAAAGCTGTCTCTCGTCGAGACGGTCGCCGGGCGTTATCTCACCGTCGAGGATGAACTCGCGAAGTCGTTTGTATACGCTCTCGTGGAGCGTTCGCGAGCCAATACGCCCTTCCAGACCATTCACGCGACCATCCTCCCAGGCTCCGCGAACGCGTTGTCAAGCGCGTGCCTACCGAGCCGCACACGACGGCGCAAGATCGGCGCCTGGGCCTGTGGGTGCCGAATACTGGCTACAGGGTTTGATCTGGGGCTTTGTTGTGCTCGAAGGCTCGGATCCGACAGGATCGCAGGATGACTCTGAGGCTGCTGCACTCGATCGCCTTCCCGGCTATACGGCTGGATCGCGCTGCTCGCCCGATCAAGGGCGTCTAAAGATCCAGAGATGGGTGGTGAAGCCGCCGCGGTGTCTCAGGCAGGTAGTTGTCGGCAAACGTGACCAGCTACGGCACTAGCGTTCATGGCTGAGGGCGCCGCTAACGGGTGATCATGAGCTTGCGCACCCCGTAGTTGGTGCCCGTGGTGTCCATGGGAACTTCTTCGAGCGGTACGGCCAGTCGCAGGCCGGGGAAGCGCTGGAAGAGCTTGGGCAGGACCGTCCTCAGCTCGGCGCGGGCGACGTTCTGGCCGAGGCAGGCGTGCACGCCGTATCCGAAGCCGAGGTGGCGGACCATCTTGCGGTCGAGGTCCAGGGACTCGGGGTCGGCGAAGACGCGCGGGTCGCGGTTGGCGGCGTTCATGGCGACCACCACGAGTTCGCCCTGCTTGATCGGCTGTCCGCCGATCTCCAGGTCCTCCTTGGCGACCCGGCCGAGGCCGAACTGCACGATGGTGAGGTAGCGCATCAGCTCCTCGATCGCCGTACCGATCCTCTCGGGGTGTTCGAGCAGGTCCTTGCGTTGCTCGGGGTGGGTGAGCAGGGTCAGTGTGGACAACCCCATCATGGCCATCGTGGTGTCGTGCCCGGCGAACAGCAGCAGGACGCCCATTCCGATCAGCTGCTTGTTCGTGAGCGGCGAGTCGTCGTCATCGGCCCGTTCGATGAGTTCGGCGAGGATGCCGTCGGTGGCGCCGGTGCGGCGCTTGGTCTCGACCAGCTTCGTGATGTAGTCGATCAGCCAGTACGCGCCCTTGTCCCGCTCCTGGCGGGGCCTGCCCATGTCCATCATGACCTCGGTGGCATGGTGGAAGCCGTCGCGGTCCTCGTACGGGACGCCGAGCAGCTCGCAGATCACCAGGCACGGGATCGGCAGCGCCATGGCCTGGACGAAGTCGAACGTCTGCGGCCCCGCCTCGATCGTGTCCAGGTGCGCTTCGACGATCTTGTCGAGGTACGGCTGGAGCTTCTGCTGCACCGACTTGGGGGTGAACCGGCTGGTGAGCATGCGCCGGTAGATGCCGTGGTCCGGCTCGTCCATCATGACGAAGCCCGGGTCGAACGGCGCGTCGTTGCCCGGTTCGTCACTTTCGGGAGTGTCGTGGCGGGGACGTCTGGCGCCCATACGCGGGTCGCCGAAGACCTGGCTGCCCTCCTCGAACCGGGTGACCAGCCATCCGGTCCGGCCGTTGGGAAACCGTACGCGGACGATGGGCTGTTCCTCGCGCAGCCGGGTGTACAGCAGCGGCGGGTCGAGCGGGCGCCTCGGTTCGCGGACGACGGGCTGCCTGACCAGGTTCTCGGTCATTTCTCCTCCTGCTTGGTGTAGTCCTCGATGGCGGCGGTGATGCCGGTGTGGGTGGCGGTGGCCTTGCACCAGCCGACGTAGACGGCGAGCTGCAGCACGGCCTCGCGGAGTTCGCCGGGCGTGATCTCGCCGCTGACCAGGGCTCCCTTGGCCTGGATCTGGATGAGGTCGGCGCGTCCGACCGCCGCGGCGACCCCGAGGGTGAGCAGCCGCCGGTCCCGTACGGACAGTCCGGGGCGGCTCCAGACCTGGCCGAAGAGGAAGTCGACGGTGGCGTCCGTGAACGGATGGCTCTCCCCGTCGAATCCTTGGGAGAAGCCGGGGCCGTAGACCTCGTCAGCCATCGCCAGGCCGAGCGCGCGGACGTCCGTGGCGGCCGCCGCCGGTTCGGTCTCCATGCCGAGGGTCTGCGGCACGTGGGCGCGCGTGAGCTCCACCAGCGGTGCGTCCACGCCGAGCGTCCTGGCGAGGTCGCGGGCCGCGTCCAGGTCCTTGGTCATCAACGGACTCACCTGGCATCCGACGGCCTCGGGAAGGGCGCCGTCGTCACCCCGCATGCGGAGCAACTGCAGCAGCGTCCGGCCCTCGGGGTCGGCCGCGTCGATCACCTCGGCCAGCCGCGCCGGGTCGACGCCGGCCGCCTCGGCCAGCGCGGCGGCCTCCTCGACGGTGCGCCAACTGCCGTACGTGATGACGTTGCGGGCGATCTTCGTGGCCATGCCCGCGCCGATCGGGCCGCAGTGCACGACCTGCTTGGCCCAGTCGCGGAGCACGGGCAGCGCCCGGCCTGCCGTCTCTTCGTCACCGCCGAGGATGGCGACCATGCCGTTCTGGGCAGCCTTGTCGCCGGGGGTGACCCCGCAGTCCAGGAATCCGACCCCGTGCTCGGCACACAGCCGCGCCAACTCGTGGACGACCGGCACCGCGACGGTGGACAGCAGCACGATCGTCTGTCCGGGCCGGGCCGCCGACAACAGGCCATCCGGCCCGCCGATCACCTGCCGTGCCTGGTCGGCGTCGACGACGGCGACCATGATGACGTCGCTGTGCGCGCTGACCTCGGCCGGTGAGGCCAGCACAGCGGGCACGCCGGCGAGCCCGTCCGCCGCATCGGCGCGAACGTCGTAGACGGCTGGGACACGGCCACGGCGGGCGAGGCTGACGGCCACGCCACCACCGATCATGCCCAGGCCGACTACTCCGGCTCGCTCCTTGTCCTGTGTCATGCGTTGTCTCCCACGAGCACCTGGATCGCGGCTGCCGGGCACACGGCCGCGGCCTCGTGCACCTTGTCGTGCTGGTCCTTCGGCGGCTCGGCATCGAGGAGAACGACCACGCCGTCCTCGTCCCGCTGATCGAACACGTCGGGCGCGGCCAGCACGCACTGGCCGGCGCCGCAGCACTTGTCGAAGTCGATGGAGATATGCATCGGAGCCTCCAGACCGAGGGACGGGCGAAAGCTCGCCCACTCACCTAACTAAGTTCACTTAGGACTGTACCTCTCGGCTTCGAGTGCTCTACACCGGGTTTGACGTGCTGAGGGCGCCCTATCGCTGTGGCGCGCGGCGTCGGAGGGCTACTGGCCGGCCTCGGAATCGTCCTCGGCCATGAGTGCCCGGATCTGCCGGACGGTGTCGGTGGCGACGGGGCGAAGGTGGGCGGCACCATCCGGCCCTGCGACGAGTGAGGCGACGAGGCCATCGGCCACATTCAGCGTCAGGTCCGCCACCGACGCTTCGAGGAACAAGCTGTGATTGAGCGCCACGAGACCGTGCAGCCCGGCCCACAACGTCAGCGCCGCCTGCTCCACAGGTAGAGACAGCATCTCCCCGGCCTCCTGGCAACGCGTGAACCCCGCGCGGAACCGGCCCGAGACCCGGCGCGCTGGATGCAAGCCGATCCTCGACATCTCCGCCGGCGGCTGGCGTACCTCGAACATGAGCCGGTAGTGGCCGGGATTGTCCAGTGCGAACTGGCAGTAGGCACGGGCCTGCGCCCGCAATCGCTCCCGCGGATCGGCGTCGCCGGCGTTCGCGTCGGCGGCGGCCATCTGCGCGGCCAGGTCGTCGTACTTGTCGGCCAGTGCCGACCATACGAGCTCGAGCTTGTCGCTGAAGTGCAGATAGATGCTCGGAGCCGCGACTCCGACCTCCTTGGCGACGGCCCGGATCGTGAGTTTCTCCGCGCTGCCCCAGGTGATGAGCAGGCGGTTGACCGCGTCCAGGATCTCTCGGCGCAGTTGGTCACCCTGCCCCCGCGGGCTACGCCTGCGCTCTGCCGGCACGATCGCCACCTCCCTCGCGCAAGCTTACGAGCGCTCCGTGCCATCGCGCCCGTAGCCAGTCCGTTGTGTCAGTCAATGGTGGTGAGTGATCGCGCGAGGTCGTCGACGAACGCGTGCACGTCGCCGAGTTGCCACAGACCGCTCGCGGAGCGGTCCAGCAGGAGACGCCCGTGCACCGACGACCACACCGACATGGCCGCTGTTTCGGGGGCCTGGGTCAGGCGCATGCCCGTCTCGGCCAGTCGCGCGACCGCCGTGCGCCAGCGCTCGGCGACCTGAGCCGTGCCGTCCGCGACGGGGGCCGCGAACATCACCCGGAAGCTCGCCGGATGCTCCTCGGCGAATCGGCAGTAGGCGTGAGCCACCGCCGCAAGCCGGCCGGCCGGCGGCCGAGCGGCCGCCTCTTCGTCCGCCTGATCCATCACCTCGACGAGCCGCGCGAAGAGGCGGCTGAATGCGGCCCGGGTGAGCTCTTCCTTGTCGGCGAAATGCAGGTAGATGGCGGGGGCGGTGATGCCCGCCTCGCGCGCCACCTCACGCAGGGACAGCGGCATGGGCCGCATGCGCCGCTCGTCGGCGATGAGCCGGATCACGGCCTCGATGATCTCCTCGCGCAGTTTGTCGCCCTCTCCACGGGCATTGCGAGGTCTCCGTCCGGCGGAGCCTGGCGCAGGCGAGGAGGAGTCGGCGCGGTGGGGCATGCCTCCAGCCTCGCACAGGAAAGGCCCTGGTCGGGCAGTGGTTCATCTCACACGTCACCAGCTTGTCATCCATAACTAAACGATCGTAAATTTACGTTCGTTTAGTTCACCGAGCGCCCCCGGATGGGAGGCATCCATGCACATCACCATCGATGAGGCCAAGTGCTGCGGAGCCGGCCAGTGTGTCCTGGCCGCCCCTGACGTGTTCGACCAGCGCGACGAGGACGGCGTCGTCGTCCTGCTCGACGCGCGGCCGCCGGCCGGCCAGCACGACAAGGTTCGCGACGCCGCGGCCGTCTGCCCGGCTGCGGCGATCGAGACGCACGCATGAGTGACCACGGCGCGCCGCCCTCTGGCGCCTTCGCGAAGCTCACCACGGGGGAGCGAGCATGAACGCGCCGCGCGCCATCGTGGTCGTCGGCGCCTCGGCCGCCGGCCTGGCCGCCGTCGAAGGACTGCGCCGTTCCGGGTTCGACGGACGGCTCGTCCTCGTAGGGCAGGAGAAGCACTTTCCCTACGACCGGCCCCCGCTGTCCAAACAACTTCTCGCCGGTGACTGGACCGCCGAGCGGCTGCTGTTGCGCTCGCCCGAGGTCTACGACGACCTCGAGGTGGAGGTCCACCTTGGAGTACGGGCGCGAGGACTGGACCCGGCTTGCCGCGAGGTCCATCTGGAAACCGGTGATCCGATCCGCTACGACGGCCTTGTCGTCGCAACCGGCGTTCGTCCGCGAAGGCTACGCGGGAGCGACGGCATCGAAGGCGTCCATGTGCTGCGCACCCTGGACGATGCGCTCGCGCTGAAGAAGTCGCTGAGCGAACGCCCCCGTCTGGCGATCGTCGGCGGCGGATTCATCGGCGCGGAGGCAGCCGCCGTCGCCCGCGGTCTGGGTTGTGAGGTCACCATGGTGACCGACCAGGAGGTGCCGCTCGCCGACGCGGTCGGCCCCGGCATCGGGGCCATGCTGACGGACGTGCACCGTGAACACGGTGTGTCGGTCGTGACAGGGGCGCCGGTCGAGTGCGTCGTCACCGACGGCCGCCATGCCACAGGGGTGCGGCTCGCCGACGGGCGCACCATCGAGGCGGGCGCCGTCGTCGTCGGCATCGGAGCCCGGCCCAACATCGAATGGCTCGCCGCAAGCGGGATCCCCGTCGGCGACGGCGTCGAGTGCGATACCACCCTCCACGCGGGCGGCAACGTGTGGGCCGCCGGCGACGTGGCCTCCTGGCCCGACCCGGTCTCCGGCGAGCGCCTGCGCGTCGAGCACCGTACGAACGCCTCCGAACAGGGTCTTGCCGTGGCGCGCAACATCCTCGCAGGACCCGAGGCCGCCACGCCCTTCGTCACCGTGCCCTACGTCTGGTCAGACCAGTACAACCTCAAGATCCAGATCCACGGCCGGACGCGCGGCGCCGATCGGATGCGTGTCGTCGAGGGAAGCATCGAGGAGCGGAAGTTCACCGCGCTGTACGGGAGACAAGGACGCGTCACCGCCGCGCTGGGCGTGAACATGGTCCGCCCGCTCCGCTCCCTTCGCGCACTCGTCGCATCCCACGCAGCCTGGGACGAAGCCCTCACCGGCGCAGCCGCCTGACGTCCGGGAAAGGAACCGCATGACGACCACCACCGATCACACAGCCGCTCCCGACTTCCCGCTACGGCGCGGATGTCCGTACGCCCCGCCGGACCTCGCCACCGAGTTCCGTGAGGATGGCGCCCCTCGCAGGGTGAGGATCTGGAACGGCAGCACTCCGTGGCTGATCACACGCCACGAGCAGGTACGGCAGGTTCTCAGCGCCACCGACCGATTCAGCGCGGACGTCACCAACCCCGGCTTCCCGAACACCAGCAGCGCCCAGCCGCAGGTAGAAGGCGGCATCTTCTTCCGCAAGGATGGCGATGAGCACCTGCCCATCCGCCGCATCCTCAACCCGGACTTCACCGCCAAGCGTTCCGAGGCGCTACGGCCGCGGATCGCCGAACTCACCGGCAAGCTCATCGACGACCTGGTGACCATGCCGCGACCGGTGGACCTGATCGAGCACTTCGCCCTGGCCCTGCCCACCGTCGTCATCTGCGACGTGCTCGGCGTCCCCTATGAGGAGCGCCACACCGTTCACGAGTCCTCCAAGAAGCTCGTCCAGCTGAACGCCCCGCACGAGGAGAAACTGGCGGCCCAGCAGGCGCTGCACGCCAACCTCACCGACCACACGGAACGCAAGCGCCGCGACCCGGACGAGTCGCTGCTGTCGCGGCTGGTCAACGTCCATGTCGCAGGCGGCGACCTTACCTTCGACCAGGCCGTCAGGCTGGGCATGCTGGTGATCGGCGCCGGTCACGAGACCACCGCCAACATGATCGGTCTCGGCATCCTCGCCCTGCTCAGGGAGCCCGGGCAGCGCGACATCCTGCTCTCGGACCCCGCGAGGCACGCGGCCACCTGCGTCGAGGAGATGATGCGTTACTGGAGCATGGTGCAGACCGAGCCGCGCAGGGTCGCCATCCAGGACACCGAGATCGGCGGAGTGCTCATCCGGGCCGGAGAAGGCGTCATCTGCAACCTGCCCGCCGCCAACCGCGACCCGGCCGTCTTCGCCGCGCCCGAGCAACTGGACATCACCCGGGTCGAGCGCCGGCACATCGGGTTCGGGTTCGGCATCCACCAGTGCCTGGGCCAGAACCTCTCCCGCGTCGAGATGCGGGTCGCCTGGCCCGCGCTCTTCCAGCGCATTCCGGGACTGCGGCTGTCCGTGAAGGAGAAGGAGCTGCGCTTCCACGACCAGGCGCTCACGTACGGGCTCGAAGACCTGCCGGTCACCTGGTGAGCACCACACCAGCCCAGCCCCGGGAGAAGGGCGACCCCTTCGCGCACCTCATCCACCAGGGCAAGGCCGCCTACGAGAAAGTGATGTGCGAACCAGCAGCCACCGACGGGCAGGGCGAATCGCTCGGCGATCTGTGCGTCAAGACGGTCTTCGCCGATGTGTGGGAGCGACCGGGGCTCTCGGTCCGTGACCGGCGGCTGATCACCCTCACCGTCCTGGCGATGCTCGGCCGGGAACGCATCACCCCTTTCCATCTCCACGCCGCTCTCGACAGCGGCGACCTGGACGAGGGACAACTCCAGGAGATGGCCCGCCAGCTCGCCTACTACGCGGGCTTCCCGGTGGCCTCGGCCTTCGAGTTCCTCATCAACGACATCGTCACCGAGCGACGCGAGGACAACAAGGAGGACAATCGATGACCGGACGGCTGGCAGGCAGGACCGCGGTGATCGTCGGCGGTGGGCAGACACCCGGCGCCACGACCGGAAACGGCCGGGCCGTCGCGCTGCTCTTCGCCCGAGAAGGCGCCCAGGTCCTGGTCGTCGACCGCGACCTCGACTCAGCCGAGGAAACGGCGGAGCTGGTCCGCCAGGAAGGCGGCACGGCGACGGCGCACCGGGCCGACATCACCGTCGAATCCGATTGCGCGGCCATCCTCGATGCGGCCCTGGCGAGCCTGGGACACATCGACATCCTGCACAACAACGTCGGCATCGTGCCCGCCGGGCGAACCGAGGACCTCCCCGCGGACAGCTGGCGCCGTGGCTTCGAGGTCAACCTCACCGGAATGTGGATGACCTGCAAATACCTCCTGCCGCACATGCGGGAACGAGGAAGCGGAGCCATCGTCAACATCTCCTCCATGGCCGGGCTGCTCGCCGGCGGCGAGACCATCGCCTACACCACCTCCAAAGCCGCGGTCCACTCCATGACCCGCAGCCTCGCACTCGAGTACGCGCCCCACGGCGTACGGGTGAACTGCGTCGCACCCGGCATGATGGACACCCCCATGGGCGTCGACGCCGTCGCCCGCGCAGGTGGCGTGGACCGCGCGGAGGTGGCGGCCCGCCGCGCTGCGATGGTCCCCATGGGCCACCAGGGCACCAGCCAGGACGTGGCCAACGCCGCCCTCTTCCTCGCCTCGGACGAGGCGGCGTTCATCACCGGCGCCATCCTGGCCGTGGACGGCGGCTTCACCCTGCGCTCCCACCACGTTTGACCCGAACTACCTTTATCCGGACGGTAAGGACGTCTGGGTGCAGGCCGGGCACATGCCCTGTCACCGCGGACGGGTCACCGTCATCGGCGACACAAGATCGCCGCCGGAATGACGGGAAAGACCTCCGCCCACCGGTGACGGCGAACCAGCCACGACAACGCCCCGCAACGGTCGAAGCCGCCGCCCTGATCACGCGCACAACTCCAGCACACACCACGAACCTGCGTTCGAGCGGGACCCGCCTCAGAACACCCACCTGGGAAGGAACACGTGTGCGAGGAGCACGGATCAGCTGATCACGCGGGCGTCCATCGGTAAGAGGGCACTGTCTTGCCGCGCGGAGCATAGATCACCTGTAAGGTCGCGTCTGCGCGTTGGAGCATGAGAGTGATCTCCTCTCCCGAGCTCTTGGCGATCTCGGAACCGGCTGGAGCCTCGAGTATCACGTCGCCCTCCCGAATGCCTGCCTGATCTGCGGTTGAACCGGCGACCAGGCCGGTGACGGTGCGCGTCTCGAGGCTGGTCAGGTCGAAGCCCAGGTCGGTGACGTGCTCCTGGGTCTGTTCGCGGGTGAATTGCGAGCCGAACGCGTCAGGGGCCGGAATCATCCATTGCCCGGCTTCCATGGCGGCGAAATCGTCGCGAGCCACCTCACCCAGGTCGGCCTCCACAAGGTCGAGCCAATCGGGTACACCTACCTTCTCACCGGCTCGCTGCCGGTCCAGGACGGTGAGGACCAGGTTGTCGACAGAGCGGCGGCCACCGCTGGCGGTACGGATCTTGGCGTTGAGATCGATGAATGAACACTTGAATCGGACGCGGCGTCCAGAGACCCCGGATCCGGCGGCGCGCCCTGTTAGCGTTCGTCAAGCGACCGTTAGACGAACGCCTGAACACCCGCTCCACTCACTCCCGAGCGCTGTTCCGCCCACCTCCTCCCGTCCACCTCGGCCCCTTAGCGTCTGAGTGAGGATCGAGCGTTCTGGCGTCGACCACCTCGAGGGTGGCGCTCACGAAGGCCTGGACGGTGGCGGTGTCCTGGCCGGTGCGCCACATCAGCGCGTAGTCGATGGGCGGTGCGTCGTGGAAGGGGACGAACGCGACGTCGGAACGTCCGTAGAAGTTCGCCCCTTCGAGGGAGACGATGGTGACGCCCTTGTCGGCGCCGATCAGGGTGAGCATCTCCTGCCAGCCGTAGGCGATGGAGCCGGACGGGACGGGGCGTCCGGAAGGAGTGCGTTGCGGGTAGTTGCGGTCAAGGAGTTTCCCGGGGAATCCGCCGGGCCTGATCAGCGGGGCGAGCGCGAAGTCCTCCACGGAGACCGTTTCCCGGGCGGCCAGGAGATGATCGGCGGGGACCACGAGGGCCCGCGGCGAGGAGAAGACCGTGGGCCCGACGGTGATATCGGACCCATCGGTGAAGAAGACCTCTCCCACCAGCAGATCGACCTCGCCCGTGCGGAGCATCTCGAAGGCGGCGTGGAGGGTCTCCTCGTAGATTTCCACGATGCAGCCGGGGTAGCGCGAGTTGAACTCGTCAACGGCGCACAGCAGCAGGTTGCCGTTCCAAGAGGTGGTGAAGCTGACGCGAAGTACCCCGGTGAGCCCGTCCGCGGCGGCGCGCGTGTTGGTGACGGCGTTCTGGATCTGCTGGTAGCCGGGTAGCAGTTCGTCGCGGAAGTGTTCGCCAAGTGGGGTGAGCGTCACTTGGCGGCTGGTGCGTTCGAACAGCGGGCCGCCGAGCCGGCGTTCCAGTTTCTTGATGGTCTGGCTGATCCGGCCGGGAGTGACCTGCAGGCGTTCGGCGGTCCTGCTGAAGTGGAGTTCCTCGGCCAGGGTGAGGAAGGCTTCCATTTCCAGACGTTCGAGCACGCGGACCTCGATCTGTGAATCTCGCGAACAGTGTCACGAGGTTGATAGCCAGGAGCAGTGGAAGCCCACCACCGCGAAGGCCAGACGCGGTGGTGGGTGAAGGCTCTCATGGCAGGAGGGCGGCGGCCTTGACCTGGTGGAAGTGGATCAGCACGTCGAAGGAGCGGCCGAGGGCGGCCTTGGTTGCCTGGTCGGGTGACCAGAAGCCGCCGCCGATCAGCCGGGTTTCGTGAGCCTGTGACAGCCATGCCTTGGCGGCGGCCGGCGCGGTGCGGGTGTCGAGGAGGAAGTCGCGGTAGCGGACCTGGTCCAGGACGTACTCGTTGTAGCCGGCGGGGGCGGCGTCGACGTGGCCCTTGCAGGTCAGGGGCCGTTCGGCGGGCTTGGCGTCTTTCGGGCATTCACCCTTTTCGATGGTGAAGTTGTAGCCGCCCTGGTCGAAGCTGGTGCCGACGGTGACGAACCGGTCGCCGAGCCGCTTGCGCAGCACGCCGCCCATCGGCGCGGGAACGAAGGTCGTGTCGATCGGGGTGTAGCTGAGGTGCGCGTTCAGTCCCGACACCTGGATCTTGTGCCCGGTGGTCTTGTTCCACCAGGCCACGTTGTCGGCCAGCACGCTGTCGCGGTAGACCGCGGCCTGGCGGCGGCCTTCGGCGGTGGCCTGGTCGAAGGCGAAGTCGGTGAAGGTCAGCGACAGCGCACGGGCGTGCTGCACCACCCACCGGTCCGCGCCCTGCTTCTGCAGCAGCTTCAGCGCCCGGGTGGCGCGCTGTGCCCGATCCTGCCGTTCTTTCAGGGGTACGGCCATCGCCTGGACCATGTATTCGCCCGCGTTCTTCGTGGCCGGCCGCAACCCGTCATACAGCTTGGTGAACTGCGGCAGCAGATCCGGGTGGTGCTGCTTGACGTAGCCGAGGACCTTGTCGAACAGGAGGTCGCCGGGGTAGAGCAGGTCGGCGCCCATGAACTGGACCTTGTCGGGGTGGGTGGTGTTGTAGGCGCGCATCCACTCGACCAGGGCGAGGAACTCGCGGTTGTCGAACAGGTCGTAGGGGCCCTTGACCTCGTCGTGGAAGATCGCACGCGGGTCGCCCTTGCCGTACAGGACGTAGTCGTTGAGCCGCACGCCGGTGCTCCAGCTCAGCTCCCGGGCGAAGGTGGTGAAGCCCTTCTCGGTGACCAGGTAGCGCAACAGCCGCTGGTTGAGGGTGTAGAAGTCGGCGGTGCTGTGCGTGGCCTCACCGACGCCGACCACCTGCGCGTCACCCACCATCGCGCCGAAGGCGTCCAGGTCGTGCGTGAGCGGCTTGGCCACCGTGTCCAGCGCGGCGACAACCTTCGCATCACCGGTGTCGGCGAACGCCGGGGCGGCGGCCCCCACGACGGCGACAAGGCTGAGGGCAAGAATCTTGGTCTTCATGATGGTGTTTGTCCGATGTGTGAGTGGCTTGTTGGAACAGGTCCGAGGCTGGTGGCAGGTACTGACAACCCGCTGACAGTTCAGATACGGGGGCCGAGGAAGCAGCCGCCGGAGGCGTCGATGACCTGGCCGGTCACCCAGCGGCCGGCCTCGGAGGCCAGGAAGGCGACCACGTCGGCGATGTCGTCGGGCTGCCCGACGCGGGGGATGGCGTTGCCGGTGCCGACCATCTGCTGGACCTCGGGCTTGCCGAGCATCCACGGGTTCATGTCGGTGACCGTCGGCCCCGGCGCCACCGCGTTGACAGTGATGCCGCGCCCGCCCACCTGCTGGGCCAGGGACCGGGAGAGTACCTCGACGCCGACCTTGCTCATCGCGTACGGCGCCTCGGGCATCGCGATCCTGGTGGCCGCGGTGGTCACGTTGACGATCCGGCCGCCATCGCTGAGCAGCGGCAGCGCCCGCTGGATGATGAACAGCGGCGCCTTGGTGTTGATCGCGATCAGCCGATCGAACGCCTCCGGAGTGATGGCCTCGATCGGCCCTCCGGCGTTGATGGCCGCGTTGTTGACCAGGATGTCCAGCCGCACCTGACCGGTCCACGCGGCCAGGCCCGCCTCCAGCGCGGCGAACAGGGCGTCCACGTCACCGGGCACGCCCAACTCGGCCCGGATGGGGAAGGCCCGCCCGCCGTCCTTCTCGATCAGCTGCACGGTCTCCAGCGCCGCCTGCTCGTTGCTGCCGTAATGCACGGCCACCAGCGCACCCGCGGCCGCCAGCCGCTGCGCGACGGCCCGGCCGATCCCCCGGGAGGCCCCGGTTACCAGAGCGGTCTGGTTCGTAAGGTTCTGCATGTCAACTCCAGCGGATTCGTAAGGTCGATTACGGCGGTGGGCTCCCGAAGTCCCGACGATGAGGCTGGCACGGGGCCGGCCGTCGAGGGAAAGGCCGAGCATGCATGACCGTGATGCGTGGTCGGCATGGCATACCGAATGCCCGATACTGGTCGCCATGGCTGACCAGGCGCATGAAGCCTCCGTACTGTCCTTCCAAACCCCGGACGCCGTCGAACTACGGCACCTGCGCGGGTTCATCGTGGTCGCGGAGGAGCTCAACTTCGGCAGGGCGGCGAGTCGGCTCTACATCTCTCAGCCCGCGCTGAGCCGTCAGATCCGCATGCTGGAACGGCTGCTCGGGTGCGACCTGCTCCGGCGCTCCACACACCGAGTGGAGCTCACTCTCGCCGGAGAGGCCCTGCTCGACCGCGCCCGGCAGCTACTCGACGACCTGGACGAGGCGATCTCCGTCACCCGATCGGTGGGCGGCGAACACGCCGGACGGATCGCGCGGCTCTGGGAGGGCAGCCAGATCGCCGCGGCCGACGCCGACATCCAAGAGTTGCGCAGCGGGTACGAAGCGCTCCAATCACCGTTCGAAGCTCCGCCGGAGGTGGACATCCGGCCGGTCAACGCGGGCGGCGTGGCCTGCCTCTGGCTGACGCCGCGGCCGAAACAGCCGTCGCCGACGGTGCTGTTCCTGCATGGCGGGGGTTATGTGGCCGGATCGGCGTACGGCTACCGCCCCCTGGCGGGCAGGCTGGCCGCGGCCGCCTCATCGGGGATCTTGCTGCCTGAGTACCGGCTGGCTCCCGAGCACCCCTTCCCCGCCGCCGTGGAAGATGCCCTGAGCACCTTCCAGTGGCTGCTCGATTCGGGAACTCGCCCGGAGGAGGTGACCGTGGCCGGCGACTCCTCAGGCGCCGGGCTGGCCCTCTCCCTCCTGATCAGCCTGCGCGAGCGCGGCCTGCCCATGCCCGGCAGGGCAGCGTTGATGTGCCCCTGGGTGGACCTCACCGGCAGCCACGAACCCACGCCCGGTCCGCAGGAGGACCCATCACAGCCGGTGATGCCGAGCGTGCAACTGCGCAGGTTCACCGACGCCTATCTCGGCGGATACGCAGCCGACGACGATCCCCTGCTCAACCCGCTGACGACCGACCTGACCGGCCTGCCGCCGATGCTCATCCAGGCGGGCACCGGGGATCCCCGGACGACGGATGCCCGCCGCCTCGCCGAGCACGCCCGCGGATACGGTGTCGACGCCCAACTGGAGCTCTACCCTGTCGCGGCCCACGTCTTCCAGCTCTACTGGAGCTTCCTGCCCGAGGCGGCAGACGCGATCGACCAGCTGGCGTCCTTCATAGCCCCGCACGAAAACTCCACCGCGCGGAAGGCCTGACCACACGGTTATGCCCGATGCGCACGACCGTGATGCGCATCCGGCCTTTCCCTTCTCACCCGGCCCGCTGCCAGCCTTCGAGCATGACACCACCGTCACACACGGCGGCCGATCTTCGTCTCCGCGGCCAAGCCGGGCCGCTGCGGGCCCGGCTGCACCGGCCCATCGAACCCGATGGACACCCGCTCCTGGTGCTCTTCCCCGCGGGGAGCATCGATCGCGCGGACCGGCTGTGCCAAGGCCTGTGCCTGCGTGCGGGCCTGATGGTGATCGCGGCCTCCCACCGCCGCCTCCCCGCTGGTCTCCACGATGGCGTGATGGTCGTGGAATGGTCCGCCGAGCACGCCACCGAACTCGGGGCCGACCCCAACCGCCTGCTGATAGGTGGCGAGGGCATCGGCGGGAGCCTCGCCACGAGCGTTGCCATGCACGCCCGGGAGCAGCACTGGCCGGTGCTGGCAGGACCACTGCTGATCAATCCGGACTCGGGCACGTTGCAAGGCGCCCTATCACCGCCGGGACTCGCACCGACCATCGCGATCACATCTGGGGACAGCCACTACGACGATCTTCTCCACGCAGCCCTGTTCCTCACCGGTAGGACATCCTCCCTGGCTGGGCGGAGCAGGCCGCCGCCCATCCCATGACCGCAATTTGGATCATCGTCTTTGTCGCGTTCACCGACCCCGGCATCCTGGGCTCGCGCTACCTCGGCAAATCCATCCCGATGCGCACCGTCATCACCCTCGGCGAGAAGCCGACCGTCGACCTCTACTTCACCGCACCCGGCAAGAAGGAACGCCTGGTGGACCACGTCGTCTACACCCGCAAGATCAAGTAATCGCCGGCTTCGACACACCGCACCATCCCGCGCCCAGGCATGGTCACTCGGGGTGGATCATGATCCACCCCGACGACACGTTGAGGCTGAAGGACATCCGGGCCGCCCGCCCGGAACTGGACACGAGCAGGCAGGTGGCGGCGCGGAGGATTTTTGCCTTCATGGGTGATCGCCTTTCAATACTCTTGGCATGCATGTCGTGGTTAGCGGCCGCTGGTGACACGGCGGAGCAGGATCGGGGTTGATACTGGTAAGGCCCGTTGACTGAGTGGTCTGTGTTCTGGCTGGGACGTTGGCAGGTCACGGTGAGTGGTCGCCGGGGGCGTAGCGGCTCCAGGGTGTTCCGGCTTCGGCGGCGACGCGGGTGGCGGTCTTGTCGTGGAAGCCGAGTGCTTGGGCGATAACGGGGGCCAGTGCCTGGAGGGCAAGTTGGCGCAGGGCTGCCGGCCATGCTCCGTGCGGTAGGCGATCGCCCGGACGGGCAGCGCGGCCGCCGGCACGCCCGGGCGATGTCAGCAGGCGTTACTGAGGCGGGAGGAAGGGCGAGCCGAACGCCGCCTCGGCGACCTGGCTGCAGACCGGGTACCAGTTCCAGTCGCAGTTGATGTTCACCGAGACCAGGCGTCGGGCGTCCGGAGTGCCCATGGCGAAAGTGGCGGTGCCGAGCTCGACTCCGGCCACGATGTGGAGCGTGCGGCCGTCGGCCAGCGCCCATTGACTCACCCCGGTGCCGTAGCGGGTGTTGGGCATCCAGTCCCTGGTGGGGCCCGTGTTCCACATCGTGCGATGCTGCGCGGGCGGCAATAGCGAGCCGGTGATCATCGCGTTGGTGAACCGGAGCATGTCGCTGGTGGTCGAAACGACGCCGCCGGCGGCCCACCCCCAGATGGTCCTGTCGGTGACGTCGACCGGATCGGAGTCGGGGCCTTCCATGAGGGACTCGTAGTTGTCGGGCGTGAGGCTTGCAGGGTCGATGCCGTCCTTGATGAACTGCCTGGTATAGATCCTGGCGTGCGGTCCTCGGAACCGCTGCTCGTCGAAGGGCCGCGCGTAGGTGCCGGTCAGTCCGAGCGGCTGGACGACCGTCCGGTCGACCTCCTCCTCGTAGCTATGCCCTGTCGCCTTCTCGATGATCGCCCCGGCGAGGTGGTAGCCGCCGTTGCTGTAGGCGAAGGCCGTACCTGGCGCATACAACGGCGGGATGGCCATCTGGAGCTTCAGCAACTCCTCGACGGTCCAGACGTCGTAGCGATGCGCTGCGAACCCGGGCCGGGTGTGGTACTTGCGCGCGATCTCGACGCTCAGGCCGGTGATCCCCAGGCCGCTGGTGTGGGTGAGCAACTGCCCGATGGTGATCTGACGGCCGTCGTTGCCGTTGCCTCGCACCACGCCAGGCAGCCACTGCTCCACGGTGTCGGTGAGGCTCAGCCTGCCCTCGGCCTCCAGGGTCAGCATCGCGGCGGCAGTGAACGCCTTGGCGGCGCTGCCGGTGGTGAACTGTTCCCCGGGTTCGCGGCGGCGGGCTGTCTGGATGTCGGCCACGCCGGCGGTGCCGAACCAGGTCCGGTCCCCATCCTTGACCTCGGCCACGATGCCGGGGATGCCGACCTCGGCCACGGCCCAGTCGAGCACCTGCTGCACGTTCTCGTTGGTTGCCATCGCACTGCCTTTCGGGATGTTTCTTCGTGACGTCCTCCACGATGTCCGGCAGCTCTGACAGGCCTCTTATATCCCTCTTCCATCCGGCACCGGCTCGCTGTAAGGCGCTTTCAGCCCACCGGATAGCCTGTCGGGCATGCGGATTGAGGTGCTGGGGCCGGTTCTGGCGTATGCCGACGACGGCGCGCCGATCGACCTGGGCGGCACCAGGGTTCGCGCGCTGCTGGCCAGGCTGGCACTGGCCGGGAACGAAGTGGTGTCGGTCGATTCGCTGCTCGACGGCCTGTGGGGGGAACACTCCTCCGGAGGCACCGTCAACGCGTTGCACGCGCTGGTGCATCGGCTGCGCAAGGCCCTGGCCGGGGCCGGGGTCGTGGAGACGGTGGCCGGCGGGTATCGCCTGCGCCTGCGCAGCGAGCAGGTCGACGCGGTCCGGTTCGAGGAGCTGGCGAAGCGGGGCGGTCGCGAACTGGCCGCGGGCGCTGTGCAGCGGGCGGCCTCGCTGCTGGACGAGGCGCTGGCGATGTGGCGGGGAGACGCGCTGGCCGACGTGCGCGACATTCCTTTCGCCGGTACGGCTGGCGCGCGCCTGGACGAACTGCGCGTCGGGGCCGCCGAAGACCGTTTCGAGGCGGAGCTGCGGCTTGGGCGCCATGGCGAGATCCTGGCCGATGTGGAGGCGGCGGCCGCTGAGCATCCGCTGCGGGAACGGCTGGCCGGGCTGCGGATGCGGGCCTTGCATGCGGTGGGCCGCCAGTCCGATGCGCTGGCCGTGTTCGAGGAGGTCCGCGGCACGCTCGCCGAGGAGCTGGGCGTCGACCCCTCCGAGGAGTTGCGCAAGACGCATCTCGCCGTGCTGCGGGGTGAGCTGGAGATCCCCGAGGCGGAACAGGTCCGGCCGGAGGCGGTGCGAGGCCGTCTGCCGGCCCAGCTGACCAGCTTCGTCGGCCGGGAGGACGAGTTGAGGTTGCTGGCCGGGTTGCTGGAGACCTCCCGGCTGGTCACCGTCGTGGGTCCAGGGGGCGTGGGCAAGACCCGGCTGGCCGTGGATGCGGTGAGCCGGCATCGGGCCCATCGGCGCGGCCGGGTCTGGCTCGTCTCCCTGGCCGCGGTGGACACGGCCGACGGGCTGCTGGAGGCGGTGCTGGGCTCGCTCAGCGTCGCCGCAGCCCAGCCGTCCGGCACGCCGCTGGAGCGGGTGGTCAACCTGCTCGCCGGTGGTGAGGGCGTGCTGGTGCTGGACAACTGCGAACAGATCTCCGAACCCGCCGCTGAGCTCGCCGGACAGCTGCTGGAGCGCCAGCCGTACCTGACCATCCTGGCCACGAGCCGAGAGCCGCTCGAGGTCATGGGGGAGACGCTGTGCCGCCTCGGCCCGCTCGACCTCCCCCCGGCGCACGCGGATCCCGATCGTGCCTCCGCAGCGGCCGCGGTGCGGCTGTTCCTCGACCGGGCGGCAGCCGTACAGCCCAGCTTTGTCCTGGACGCGACCACCGCGGCCCCGATCGTGGACATCGTGCGCCGGCTGGACGGGTTGCCGCTGGCTCTGGAGCTGGCCGCGGCGCGACTGCGGACCATGAGCGCCGAGCAGATCGCCCGGCGGCTGGATGACCGCTTCCGGCTGCTCAGCACCGGCAACCGGACCGCCCAGCCCCGCCAGCAGACCCTCCATGCGGTCATCGAATGGAGCTGGGACCTCCTCACCTCACAAGAGCGCACACTGGCCCGCCGGATGTCGATATTTCCGGCGCGTACCGGTATCGCCGCGATCGAGGCGGTCTGTGCGGATTCGGATGGGGCGCTTCCCGCGGACGAGGTCGTCTACCTCCTGGACTCCCTGGTCGACAAGTCCATCGTGGAGCGGGCCGGCGACGGCTACCGGATGCTGGAAACCATCCGGGCCCATGCGGCGGGAAAGCTCCGGCTCGAGGGGGAGACCGAAGCCGTCCTGCGCGGGCTCACGCGGCACTTCGCCGACCTGGCCGAGGAACACGAGCCGCTGCTGCGCTCGGACAAGCAGGCGGAGTCGCTGCGGCTGTTCCAGGCCGAGCACGACAACCTGATGTACGCCCTGCAAACGGCCAACGACAGCGGCGACGCCTCGGGCGCCGCCCGGATTCTCGGGCCGCTGTACTGGTACTGGATCATGCACCGCTACGACACCCGCGCCGAGGTCTACGTGGCCAAGGTCGCCGAGTTCGGCGACGCGCTGCCCGCGGACGCCCGGGCCGCGTTCACGGCAATTCACCTGGTGAGCATCGAGGGCGGGCCGCTCACCGACCCCGAACGGCTGCGCGCGCTCATCGACGACTGCGTGCGCACGGGCGCGCTGCGGCGTTACCCGATGCTGCTGACGATCGTGCTGGTGATGGCGCCGCTGCTCGGGCTGGATGAGCTGGCCGACCAGGAGATCGCCCGGGTGCGCGGCGGCTCGGACCGCTGGGCGATCGCCTGCACCTTCATGATCGAAGCCATGCGGTATCGCGAACGGGGCGACGGGGAGAGCTCCGCGACCGCGATGACCACGGCGTTGCACGCGTTCGAGGAGGTGGGCGATCGCTGGTGGGCGGCGAAAGCGCTGTACGGCCTGGCGCAGATCCACGCCATCGCCGGTGACCACGACCAGGCGATCGCCGCCTACGAGGACAGCATCGCGATCGCCACCAACCTCGGCTCGCAGGACGAGGTCTCGACCCGGCTCGGGCTCGCCACCGAACGCATGCGCGCAGGCGACTTGACCGGCGCCCGACACGACATCGAGACCGCCGAACGAGCGGCCTGGCAGTGTGGCCAGCCGGTGCTGGAGATCGAGGTTCTCGGCGTCCTGGCCGAGCTGTACCGCCGCTCCGGAGAGGTCGAACGCGCCGATCAAGAACTCGACCGGATGGAGACGCTCACCCGCAAGCTGCCCCTGGCGGCCGAGAGCGCCGACAATCGACTGCTCCCCGCTCGGGTGGCCAACCTCCTCACCGCCGGGAACGCCGTACGCGCCCGCGAACTGCTGCCCCGCGCCGTCCACGCCGCGCAAGCGATCATGGACGCTCCCTCGGCCGCTCACCTCCTGGCGCGGCTGCTGTTCCTGGAGGGCGATCCGGCCGGCGCGGCCACCGCGCTCGGCCTGAGCCAGGCCATCCGTGGCACCTTCGACCATGGCGACACCGAACTGCGTTCCCTTGCTGAGGTGCTCGCGGAACGGCTCGGCCGCACCGACTACGACACCGCCTACCAGCGGGGCGCCGACCTGACACCCCATGAGGCCACCGACCGGCTGACAGCACTGCGCGTTTAGGGGTGTGGGCGGGCATCATGGTGGGCCATCGCGATCTCTCATCAGCCCGTCGGTCAGGTCGTCTCCCTCGCCTTAGTAGTGCTTTGTTATGTTACGAAGTGTCATGAGGTTCATGCGTTTGGTGGCATACGTGGCAAGCGCCGGTCCAGGTGGCGAGTAAAGTCTGGAGTTCGCCGAGGACCTCATGCAGGGTCAGGCCGGCGCAGGGGCTGATACGTGAATCGACCTCAGCTGGGCAGACGGCAGCGAACCCCAACCGTTGATCGTCGGTGAGGGTTTGCCGGGAATGGTGTGGGTCAGGCGGCTGGTTCCAGGGTGACCTTGTGGCCGAGGGCTTCGAGCTTGGCGATCAGGCGTTGGGCTTGCTTCTCGGGGTCTTTGCGGATGGTGAAGTAGTCCTCGCCGAGTTCGTGGTAGGGCTTGCCGGTGGCCAGGACGTGCCAGACGATGACGATCATGGCGTGGGCGACGGTGACGATCGCCTTCTTCTTGGCGGCCGTGCTGCGGCATCCGCCGGCTTTCATGGGGTCCCAGTACCGGCACGACGAAGCGCATGCCGTCCACCGAGGCCACCAGCCCGCCGCCCCAGTCGGCGGTGATGTCGATGCCCGCCTGCTTGTCGACCAGGCAGGCCGAGGCCGCGGCGATGCCTTCGCCGTGAAAGTAGCCCTTCTCCACGCCCAGCAGCCGGTGCTCGGCCAGCGCCGGCATCCCCTCTTTGATCACCGGCACCAGGCCCACGTTTGATTTGGGCTCCGCCGCCCCTCAACTCAGCCATGATGTGCAGGTGGGAACACGGCGCGATCTGTGTCGGGCCCGAGTACGGGCCGCTGCTGTGCAGTCTGTACGGCGCCACTCCGGATGCACTCGGCATCCCACGGTGGACTTCGGTGATGCATCCCCCGATCGCCGCCGGAGCGGGGTACGGTGCCTCGCATGGGAGGCACGCCATGACCGACGACCAGACCTCCGCTCTACCCGCCGTACGCGAATCCGTCCAACTCGCCATGGAAGCTGACGGCCCCGCCGGCGGCCAGGCGACCCGCGAATCCCTGGACGCCGCCGTGCAGTACTACGCGCTGCGCTACAGCGCGTTCCCGCCCGCGACCCTCGCCACCGAAGTGCATCGCACCCGCGCCTTGGCCAGCGCGATGCTGCGCCAGCCGCAGGCTGACCCGGATCGGGCCGAGCTCCGCAGGCTGGCCGGCTGGCTGTCCGCCCTGGTCGGAAACACCGCCTTCCACCTCGGCGACTACCCGGCAGCCGGGATCCACTTCGCCACCGCAGCGCGGCTCGGCACCGCGGTGGGGGAGCACCACCTCATCTGCTGGACGCTCGGCGCGCACGCCATGACCGCCTACACTCAAGACCGTCACCACGAAGCCCTCGGGCTCGCCCAGGAGGCGCTGGAGTACGCCGACACACCGCTGCGCCGCGCCCAGATCATCGCCTGGGGCCAGGTGCGCGCCACCGCCGCTCTCGGCCCCTCCCAACGGTCCGACGTCGAACGCCTGGCGGCGGCCGCGCAGGACGAGATGGCCGCCGACCCACACGGCGACCAGTCAGGCCGCTTCGGGTTCGACACCGCGGAGTTGCTCCTCCACCTGGCCGAAGCCGCCCTGCTCGTCGGTGACCACGCCCAGGCCCGCGCCCACGCTCGCGCGTCCCAGCAGCACATCCGGCACGGCCGCCCCGGATGGGCCGCCGCCGTCCTCGTTGAGGCGCGTGGGGAAGCTGCACGCACGCAGTTCGGCGACGCCGCCGCCCTGGCCGGCGAGGTGCTCGACACGATCGCACCGCAGTCCCTGCGGGAAACTGCCCGGGTACGGCTCCGCGCGCTGGCCAGCGAACTTGACGTTCCCGATCCCGGCTTCGAGGCTCGCGACGCTCGCGAGCGAATTGCTGCACTCCCGGAGCTGAGCCCGGTCAGCTCCGGGAGTGAAGAGCCCAACGGTTCCACCTAGGGCATGTGCGGAGTTCGGATCTTTAGGCCGGTCGGAGGCAGCGGATCCATAAGATGGCGCCGCGTAGATGAAGACCGGCCAGATAGCTGTCAGGCGTCTTGTCGAACCGGAAGGCCAGCCCACGCCACTCCTTGATCCGGTTGATGCACCGCTCCACCGTGTTGCGCTGCGTGTACAGCTCCGGATCATGACGGATCGGCCGTCCGCCGCGGGAGCCGCGCTTCTTGCGGTTGGCCGCCTGGTCGGCCTTCTCCGGGATGACCGCCTTGATCCCGCGCCGGCGCAGGTAAGCGTGGTTGCCGCGGGAGGCGTAGGCCTTGTCGGCGGCCACCGCGCCCGGGCGGGTGCGCGGACGGCCGAGGGGCAGGCGGACCTTGATGCGCTCCAGGACCACGCGAAACTGCGGGCTGTCTCCCGCCTGACCGGGGGTGAGGACGAAGGACAGCGGACGGCAGCGACGATCGGCCGACAGGTGCACCTTGCTGCTCAGCCCGCCCCGCGAACGGCCCAGCCGGGCCACCTTCAGCCGGAATCTGTGCCGGCGTCGTATCCGCCGGCCCCCGTCTTCGCCGCCGTCGTGGGCCTTTTGCCCCTTTGGCGTAGCCCCTTTTCCTGCTCGACGGCCTCCTCCAGCGCCGCGGCCAGCTCACCATCCAGCGCCATCCCGGCAGCGTGATGGTGAGCGCGGGCCGTGGTGGAATCCACACTGACCAGATCGAGATCGACCTGCACGCGGACCGCAGCCTCGGCGATCATCGCCTGCATCAACCGCTCGAACACGCCGCCCACCGCCCACAAGCGGAACCGGTCATAGACGGTGGACCAGGGCCCGTACTCGACGGGCAGGTCCCGCCACGGGCTGCCGGTACGAAACCGCCACATCACCGCGTTGAACTGCTGCCGCAAATCCGGAATCGGGCCTCGCTCACCCAGCGGCAAGTGAGGCTCGATCAAGCACCACTCCTCGTCGGTGAGGTCTCCACGCGCCATGGCGAAGACCCAACCAGGAGCACAGACCAGAGCGCAGGCAAATCCCTGTGATCTCAACTCCATACAGGCTCTAGCGGACGGGCCTGTCCCGCTGGGCCGGGCTCGCTCGCGGGGGTGCGCCGCTCTTCCCCGGCGACTATCTGGTCCATCTCGCGTGCCTGGGTTTGAGCAGCTCGCCCGTACTCAGCGCGGCCTGCGCTTCGCGGTACAGCTTGAGGTTGCGAAACAGGGTAGACCGAGACACGCCGAATCCCGCGGCGACCTCCTCACCCGACGTGCCGGAGCTGAGCATCTCGGCGGCCGCGGCCTGCTGCTGGGCGCTCATCTTGGGCCGTCGTCCGATAGAAGCCGCCTGGGCTTGTTGAGAGGCCCGTGCCTCGGCGCCGCGTTCGCTCTCATAGGGCCGCTCCATCCGGGCGAACATGGCCAGCAGCGCGACGGCTGTCTCGGCTGCCGGGCCGGGCAGGCTGGTGTCGAGGGGGAGCTGGTCGGCAAGCGTGCGGAGTCCGATGCCCTGCTGGGCCAGCTCGTGAGCGAGGGTGAGGCACTCGCGTGTGGCGCAACCCAGCCGGTCCAGAGTCTCCACGGTGATCCGGTGACCGGCGTGCGGCCGGACCTGACGTAGCAGGTCCTCCCAGCTGTCGCGGCTGCCGCCGGGATCGTTGCTGGTGCCTGCCGGTAGCTCGGGGCGGCGAGGGTGGCGGCCAAGGCGATGTCGGCGTTGGTGTGCACGCGAAGGCGTTCCCCGACTTTGGTGATCCCGATCAGGCGTTCCGGTGGCGGCCGCAACGACATCGAGGTCGACGGTGA
Organism: Nonomuraea insulae; assembly: GCF_042656245.1. Lineage (NCBI taxonomy): Bacteria > Bacillati > Actinomycetota > Actinomycetes > Streptosporangiales > Streptosporangiaceae > Nonomuraea > Nonomuraea insulae. Next base: position 30,565 of record NZ_JBHSPA010000094.1, on the reverse strand, counting down.
CTGGGACGAGCCGGATGACGAGCGGGACGGTCTTTCGGGAGCACGGTGGGGACTCCCGTCGGTTGATCGTAAAACCCCCAAATCCTGATAACGGTGTTGATAATCATTTTCGTTGATGTTAGACATGACTTCGGCTAATTGGTCGGCGTTTGGCTTGGCGTTCCGTCTACGTTGGTGGAGGTCTGGTGACCCCTTTTCCGCTGGTTGATGTGTCGTGCCCGTCGTTGGGCGAGGTTGTCTCGTGCGTGGCGCAGGTGCTCGGGATAGAGGAAGAGGAGGTGGACCCGGACGCCAGGCTCACGGAGCTGGGTCTGGAGTCATTTACCGCTGTACGGTTGCGGCGCAGGCTGCGCGAGCGCGTCGGCGCGGATCTGCCCATCGCGTCTTTCCTGGGGGAAGCGTCCGCACGCTCGATCGCGCGGCGGGTCACGCCGGAGGACTCCGCTTTTCCCCTCACTGCCGCCCAGTCCGCGTACTGGGTTGGCCGCGATCCCGCGTTCCCGCTGGGCGGCGTTGCGACGTTCTTCTTCCACGAGTACGACCGCCGCGCGGGCGACCGGCAGGCCGATCTCGACCGGCTGGAGCAGGCGTGGAACGTGCTGGTCGAGCATCATCCGATGCTGCGCATGGTGGTCGGCGACGACGGCAGGCAGCGCATACTCCCGTCACCGGGGCCGTACCGCATCGGCCGCACCGACCTGCGGGAGGCGTCCGCCGAGGGGGCCGGCCAAGCGCTCGACCAGCTGCGCGCGGAACGCTCGCATCAGCTCCGATCGACCGATGTCTGGCCGCTGTTCGACATCCATGCCGCGCTGCTGCCCGACGGCCGGACGCGGTTGTTCGTCGGCATGGACATCCTGGCACTGGACATGGCGAGCTGGCTGCTCGTGATGCGCCAGTGGGGTGAGCTGGTCGCTGACCCCGCTGCCCGGCCTGAGCCGTGCGCGACCGACTTCCCCACCGTGGTCAGGGAACGCGAGTCGGACCCGGAGGAGCGCGAGCGCCGAGCATTGGCCGGCGCCTACTGGGCTGAGCGCGCGCCGGACTTGCCGCCCGGACCTGCGCTCCCCATGGATGTGCCGATCGAGGAGGTCGGTGTGCCTAGGTTCGCCCGGCACGAGGGGCGGCTCACGGCCGAGGAGTGGGCGCTGCTGCGAACCCGCGCGGCCGAGCACGGGCTCAGCCCGACCGGCGTGCTGCTCGCCGCGTTCGCTCTCACCCTCTATCGGCGGGGCGCGGCCGACCCCTTCTGCCTGAACGTGACGCTCTTCGACCGCCCTGACCGTCCGGAACTGCGCGACGTGGTGGGTGACTTCACCACCACGGCTCTGGTCGGTATCCCGTTCCCTGACCTGTCACGCTCGTGGACCTTTTCCGAATGGGCGGCTGAGGTTAACCAGCGGTTCTGGACCGATCTGGAGCATCGCGCTGTCTCGGGCGTCGAGGCACTGCGGGCAGTGGGACGCACGAGCGGCGTGCCGGCGCATCCGGTCGTCTTCACCAGCGGCGTCGGGCTTGCCGGCGAGGAGGCCACGGCCTGGCTGGGGGAGGAGGTGTTCGGCGTGTCGCAGACCCCGCAGGTGCTGCTCGACCACATCGTGCGCGACGACGGCGGACCGCTTAAGATCGCCTGGGACGCGGTGGAGACGGTGCTTCCCGAGGAATGGATCCGGGGATGTCTCGACGCCGAGGTACGCCTGCTGCGCGGGCTGATCGACCCGGACGCCTGGACGTCCGCGACCCTGGCCGCCGATCCGGGCTTCCATGCCGATGAGCCGCTGGAGTGCCTGCCGTTCCCCGGGGCTGGGCCGCTGCTCGACGACCCGTGGGTCGAGGTGTCCCGCCGCGACCCCAGCGCTCCGGCCTTGCTGGGGCCCGGCGGCGCGATGACGCACGGTGAGCTGGCGGAGGCGGTCGGCAGGCTGGCGGCAGGGATCAAGCCGGGGAAACCGATCGCCGTCGCCCTCGACAAAGGGATTGACCAGATCACCGCCGTCTTGGCGGTCGCCGCCGCGGGTGCCTGGTACGTGCCCGTCGAACCGTCCTGGCCCTCTGCCCGGGTCGCCGCAGTGTGCGAGCAGGCGAGCATCGCGCACGCGATCGCCGCCGACGGCCCGGTCACCTGGCCCGATGGCGTGACCGTCCATCCGGCCGGCGGTCGCCCGTCTCCGGTCAACGGCCGGACCCTGGAGCGGCCCGTCCCGGACGACCTGGCCTACGCGATCTTCACCTCTGGCTCCACAGGAACGCCCAAGGGCGTGGCCATCGAGCACTGCGCGGCCCGCACCACTGTGGACGACATCGTCGACCGGTTCGGGATCGACCACCGGGACCGCGTGCTCGGGCTGTCGGCGCTCAGCTTCGACCTGTCGGTCTTCGACGTTTTCGGCGTCATGGGTGCGGGCGGGGCACTGGTGCTGCCGGAGGTGGCCCGCCAGCGCGACCCGGAGCATTGGCTGGAGCTGGCCGAACAGCACGGCGTCACGGTCTGGAACACCGCGCCCGCGCTGCTGGAAATGCTCGTCGAGTACGCCGAGCTGGACCTGGGCGAGGCCCGCCGGCAACTGCGCTCGCTGCGCCTGGTGATGCTGTCGGGTGACTGGATCCCGGTCACCCTCCCCGAACGGCTGCTCGCGCTCGCGCCCCAGGCCCGGCTGTTCAGCCTGGGCGGGGCCACCGAGGCGTCGATCTGGTCGATCTCCTACCCGGTGGAGGAGGTGGACCCGGCGTGGAAGAGCATCCCGTACGGGCGGGCGCTGCGGGGGCAGAGCTTCCGCATCCTCGACGAGGACGGCGTGCCGGTGCCGCTTGGCGAGCCGGGGGAGTTGTACATCGGTGGTGACGGGCTGGCGCGCGGCTACCTGGGGGATCCCGAGCAGACGGCGGCCAGGTTCGCCGTGCACTCGCGGCTCGGCGAGCGGCTGTATCGCACGGGCGACCTCGGGCGCTGGCGGTCTGATGGCACCATCGAGTTCCTCGGCCGGGTGGACCGGCAGGTCAAGATCCGCGGGCACCGGATCGAGCTGGGCGAGATCGAGGCCGTGCTGGCACGTGAGCCTGGGGTCAGGGTGTGCGTCGCGGCCACCGTTCGTGGTTCTGACGGGCGGCCGAGGCTGGTGGCGTACGTGGTGGGGAAGGAGCCGCTGTCCGAGGAACGGCTGACCGCGGCCCTGCGGGAGCGGTTGCCGTCGTACATGGTGCCCGCCCGGCTGGTGATCCTGGACCGGTTGCCGGTCACGGCCAACGGCAAGGTGGACCACGCCGCTCTGCCCGACCCGTACGTGCGGGCGAGCCGCCCCGCCGCCGAAGAACAGGTTGAAGTGCGGCCGGACGGCACGCGGGACCTCACGGAGTGGGTGGCCCGGGTTCTTGGCGAGGCACAGGAACGCGGCCTGGAGCTGGCTCTGACGATACGCCCCGGAGCGTCGGCGTCCGCGACGTTCCGGGCGCCGGGCGTGGAAGCCACCCTGGACGTCCCGCCTGTACCCGGGGGCCGGAGCGACGTCCCGGCCGATCCCGAGGTGCTGCGGTCCGTCGCCTCCGTCCTCGAGGAACTCCTGGGGCACCCCGTCGATCCCGACGCCACCTTCTTCGACCTCGGGGCCACGTCGATCACCCTCGTCCTGGCCCACCGCGAACTGCGCCGCCTGGCTCCCGGACTCTCCGTCGTGGACCTCTTCGAACGGCCCACGGCCCGCGCCCTGGCGGCCCACATCACCCGCCGCCCAACGTCACCGGCGCCTGCTCGCGTCGCGGACTCCGAGCCTGCCCGCGACCCGGCGACGGCCCGCGGGCCGCGGCTGCGGGCCCGCGCGCACGCCGAGGAGGTGTCCCGTTGAGCACCGCCATCGCGGTCGTCGGCCTCGACTGCCGCTTCCCCGGCGCGCCCGACGCGGAGTCGTTCTGGCAGATGTTGGTCGAGGGCAGGGAGGGCCTGGCCCGCTTCGACAGGAGCGAACTGCTGGCCAGAGGCGTGGACCCGGCTCTGGCCAGCAGACCGGGATACGTCCCGGTCGGCGCACTGATCGAGGGCCAGGACCAGTTCGACCCCGACCTGTTCGGCATGACCGAGGCCGAGGCCGCGCTTGCCGACCCGCAGCAGCGGCTTTTCCTGGAGTGCTGCTGGCGGGCGCTGGAGTCCTCCGGCCACGGGAGCGGCGTGGGCGCGGGCACGGTCGGCGTCTACGCCGGGGCCGCGCACAGCTCCTATCTCATGGCCAACCTGCACCACCGCTACGACCCCACGGGCGGTGGCGCGGACCCGGTCGGCAGCCTGCAGACGGCGATGGCCACCGTGGCCGACTATCTACCGCTGCACGTCGCGTACCGGCTCGGGCTCACCGGGCCGGCGCTCTCCGTCAACACCACCTGCTCGACCTCCCTGGTCGCCGTGCACGTCGCCGCGCAGGCGCTGCTCAACGGCGAGTGCGACACCGCGCTCGCGGGCGGGGTGTCGCTGACGGTTCCGCAGGGGCACGGCTACCTGCACGTGCCCGACGCGATGTTCTCCGCAGACGGCCGGGTGCGGCCCTTCTCGGCGGAGGGCAGCGGCATCGTCTTCTCCCAGGGCGTGGGGGCCGTCGTGCTGCGCCGCCTGGACGACGCGCTCGCCGACGGCGACGAGATGCTGGCCGTGCTGCTCGGCTCGGCGGTCAACAATGACGGCCCCGACAAGGTCGGTTTCACCGCTCCTTCGGTGCGCGGGCAGGCCAGGGTCATCGCGGAGGCGCTGTCCGTCGCCGGGGTCGAGCCCCGTGCCATCGGGTACGTCGAGGCGCACGGCACCGCCACCCGGCTGGGTGACGCCGTCGAGGTGGCCGCGCTGCGCAAGGTGTTCGGCCCGGCGGGACCGGCGTGGTGCGCGCTCGGCTCGGTCAAGGGCAACATCGGGCACGCCAATTCCGCGGCCGGCATCGCGGGGTTCGTCAAGGCCGTGCTCGCGGTCCGCCACGGCGTCATCCCGGCCTCTCTCGGCGCCAAGCCGCTCAATCCGGCGCTGGAGCTGGACGGCTCGCCGTTCGAGGTTGCGATGGCGACAGGGCCGTGGGAGGGGCCTCGGTATGCGGGCGTCAGCGCGTTCGGCATCGGCGGCACCAACTGTCACGCGGTCCTGGGCGAGCCGCCGCCGCGCCAAGCCGTCCCCGCCGATGGCCGTCCGCAATTGCTGCTGCTCTCGGCTCGTTCCGCCCCCGCACTCACGCAGGCCGCTGAGGGGTTCGCGTCCGCGGAGCCGGCGGATCTGGCCGACGCCGCGTACACGCTGCATACCGGGCGCAAGGCCTTCGCGCACCGCCTCGTCGCGGCCGTCACCGGCCCCGCCGACGTCCCGGGTGCGCTGCGCGCCGCGGTGCCCGTCACTGTGTCCGAGACCGCGCCCCGGGTCGTGTTCGCCTTCCCCGGTGGCGGCGCGCAGTACGCCGGCATGGGCTCCGGCCTGTACGGCGACGAGCCGGTCTTCGCCGAGTCTGTGGACCGGTGCGCCGAGGCGCTGGCGCCGCTCCTGGGGGCCGACGTGCGCGAGCTGATCCTCGCGCGCCGCGACGACCCGGCGGCACGGGCCGCTGCTCGGAACCCCGGAATCGGATTGCCCGCTCTGTTCACCGTCAGCGTCGCCACTGCGGCGCTGCTGGAGTCGTGGGGTGTCGTACCGGACGCCGTGCTCGGGCACAGCCTCGGCGAGTACGCAGCGGCGGTGGTGGCGGGCGCGCTGCCGATGGAGGACGCGGCGTCCCTGGTGGCGGTCCGGTCGACCGGCATGGCTGCGGCCTCGGGAGCGATGCTCGCGGTGTCCCTGCCCGAGGAGGCGGTCGCCGAGTTGCTCGGCCGTCACCAGGACCTCGACCTGGCCGTCGTCAACGCCCCGGACTCGTGCGTGCTCTCCGGGCCCGCCACGGCGGTGGCACGGCTCCACGACGAACTGCGCGAGTCAGGCGTCGAGGCCACGCTGCTGCATTTGGACGCCGCCGCCCATTCACGCCTGATCGAACCCGTCATGCCCGAACTGCGCCGCGCCGCCGAACGTCTCTCGCCCCACACACCGAAGGTGCCGCTGGTGACCACGCTCACGGGCGACTGGGCGGGCGACGCGCTGTCCGATCCCGAGCATTGGGTACGTCACCTGCGTTCCACCGTGCGCTTCTCCGGGGCTGTGCGGACCGCAGTGGGGGAGTCGCTCGCCGTTCTCGTCCAGGTCGGACCCGGCAGCGGGCTGGTCACCGCCGCCCGCCGCCACGGCCTGCCCGCGCTGCGCGCCGCGCTAGCCACCTTTCCGGCGCCCGGCGAGGATCAGCAGGACCGGGCCGCCGCGCTGTCGGCCGCCGGACACCTGTGGACGCACGGCGTGCCGCTCGACGCCGCGGCCCTGCACAGGCAGGGCCGCCGCCGCGTAGCCCTGCCGGGCCACCCGTTCCGGCGCCGCCGCCTGTGGATCGACCCGCCCGCCCCGAGCACGGCGGCGGTGCAGCACACAGGGGAGTTGCTGCAGATCCCTGTATGGCACCGGGCAGTGCCGGCTCCCGCTCCCCGGTTCCCGGAGGGCCAACGGTGGCTGGTCGTCGGCGGATCACCCGAGCTGGCGGAGACCCTGGCGCGAGCCGGGGCCCAGCCTGTCACGGCCGCCGATTTTCCCGGCGCGAGCTGTGCCGGAGCCGTGTACGTCCTCGATCGCCAGGACCAGGAGGAGAGCCTGGACGGGCAGGTCCGCGAGGCCGTCGTCGGCTTCGCGCGCTTCGCCGCCCTGCTCGCCTCCCACTCCGAACCGCCGCGACGATTGCTGCTGGTGACCATCGGGGGCGAACGGGTGGAGAGCTCCGACACGATCGACCCGGCAGCGGCGGCGGTGCGGGCGCTGCCACGCGTCCTCACCCAGGAGAGCCCCGGCTTGACCTGGCGGTCCGTCGACCTCGCCCGTGGTGTCGTGGACGTGCGCGTCGTGGTCGCCGAGGCCGCCGACCTCGTCGCCGAGAACGGGCAGCCCCAGAGCGCGGCCGAGCCGGGGCCCACCGCAGGGGAGATCGCCGTGCGCGGTGAGACGCGATGGCTGCGTTCCTTCGCTCCTTGGCGGCCCACGGCGGCGGTCCCGGCCGAGTCCCGCCGGGGTTCGGTGGCGGTCATCCTGGGCGGTCTGGGCGACGTCGGCTTCACGATGGCCGAGCACCTGGCCGGTCAGGGGGTCAAGGTGGTGCTGACGTCCCGTACCGGGGTGCCCGCGCAGGCCGATCCCGGGAGCCGGGACGCCGAGCGGCTGGCCTGGCTCCGGCGGCTGGCCGGGCTCGGGCTGGAGGTCGAGATCGAGGTCGCGGACGCCGCCGACGCCGGGGCGACCCGCGCGCTCCTGGATGACGTGGCGCGCCGGCACGGGCGGCTCGACCTCGTCGTGCACGGCGCCGGCGTGGTGGCCTCCGCCGGGATCGGGCCGCTGCGGGAAGCCGACGCCGGCGTCGCCGACGCGCACGCCCGCGCCAAGGTCGGTGCCGCCCTCGCGCTGCGGGAGGCCATCGACGCGCTGCCCGAGCAGGTCAGGCCGCACACCGTGCTGCTGATGTCCTCGGCCACCGCCGCCGTCGGCGGGCTCGGCCTCGGCCCGTACGCGGCGGCCAACCGCGCGCTCGACGCCGTCGCCGAGCAGACCGGAGCCGATGCGGGCACCCGGTGGGTCAGCGTGGCCTGGGACGGCTGGCGAGTCGGCCCGGCCGGACGGGAGCGTACGGTCGCCTCGGCGCACTCCATCGGCGCCGCCGACGGCATGCTCTCCCTGGACCGGATCCTCGCGGCCGTCGCCGACGGCAACGCGCCGCCCGTGGTGGCCGTTTCACCCGCCGACCTGGCCGCCCGCCTGGCCTTCGACGCCGCGGCTGCAGAGCACGCTGAAGCCCACACAGAGGGAGAGAGTGGTGACTGGCTCCCGGCGGAGCGGCTGGTAGCCGCGCTCTGGTCCGAACTGCTCGGCTTCCCCGTGACCGACCGCGAGGCGGACTTCTTCTCGCTGGGCGGGCACTCCCTGCTGGCCACCCGCATGCTGGCCCACCTGGCCGACGACCACGGGGTGCCGTTGCGGCTGAGCGACCTGCTGGCCAGGCCGACGGTGGCCGCGCTCGCCCAACTGCTGCCGGACAGCGGGTCCGGCGGGCCGGTCCAGGCCCACGAGCTCGCGGCGACCGGGGAGACCGACTTTCCGCTGACCCGGGTGCAGCACGCGTACTGGGTCGGCGGCGGGAGCGGATACCGCCACGGCGGCACGGCCTGCCACTTCTACCTCGAATACGACTGCCAGGATCTCGACATCCCGCGCTACCAGCGGGCCTGGAACCAGGTGATCGCCCGCCATCCGATGCTGCGCGCCGTCATCACCCCCGAGGGGCGCAACCGGATCCTGGACCGGGTGCCCGAATACCGCATCCGCGTGCACGACCTGCGCGAGGAGGCCGACCCGGCGGCCCGGCTGGCCGCGCTCAGGGAGCAACTGTCGCACCGGACGCCGCGCCCCGACCGCTGGCCGCTGGTCGAGCTGCGTGCCGCTCGGCTGCCGTCGGGCACGGTGCGCCTGTTCGTCGGCGTGGACGTGCTGGTCTGCGACACCGCGAGTTACCTGCTGCTGGACCGGGAGCTGAGGCACTTCTACGAGCACGACGGCGGCCCCGACCTGCCCCCGATCGGCACGGATTTCGCGGCCTGCGTACGCGCCATGGAGGAGCGAGAGTCCGGACCGGCGGCCGAGTACTGGCGGGCCAGGCTCGCAGATCTGCCGGGACCACCCGCGCTGCCCGTGCGGGACGACGCTGCGGCGCCGCGGTTCGCCAGGCGCAGCGCCGCGCTGCCCGCCGAGGTCTGGGAACGGCTCGAGCGGCGGGCCGCCGACCACGCGGTCACCCCCACCGCCGTGCTGCTCGCCGCGTACGGTGACGCGCTGCACGCCTGGTCGGGCAGCGACCGCTTCTGTGTCAACCTCACCCTGTTCGACCGGCCGCGCATCCATCCCGACGTCGGCAAGGTGGTCGGCGACTTCACCTCGCTCCTGCTGCACGAGGTGGACAGGAGGGCTCCTGCCGCGTTCGCCGAGCGCGCACGGGCCGCCCAGCGCAGGTTGTTCCAGGACCTGGACCACCGCGACTTCTCCGCCCTGGACGTGCTGGCCGAGCAGTCGGCCCGCACGGGACGGCTGGCTCAGGCGCCCATCGTCTTCACCAGCGCCCTCGGCCTGGAGGACACCCATGACCTGGACTGGGTCGGCACCCCCGTCCATGGAGTCAGCCAGACTCCGCAGGTGTGGCTGGATCACCAGGCGTTCGTCCAGCGCGGAGAGCTCCTCCTGCAGTGGGACGTGGCCGAGTCCGCGCTCCCGGCGGACGAGGCCGACGCCGCCTTCGACCGGTACGTGGCCGAGGTGCGCCGCCTGGCCGACGACCCCTCGGCCTGGGAGAGCACGTACGGCGACCTGACCCTGCTGCTGCGCGAGGGCACCCATCCGCGGCCGCTGTTCCTTGTGCATCCGTCCGGCGGTGACGTGCTCTGCTACGCCGAACTGGCCCGCCTGCTCGACACCGACCGGGCAGTCGTCGGCCTGACCGACCCTGTCTTCGCCGGCATCTCGCCGCCCGGCGACATGGAGGCCCTCGCCGACCTGTACGTGCGGGCGGTGCGCGCCTGGCAGCCCGCCGGCCCGTACGCGCTCGGCGGCTGGTCCATGGGCGGCACCCTGGCGCAGCTCATGGCCTGCCGCCTGGCGGAGGAGGGCGAGCGGGTCGAGCTGCTGGCGATGCTGGACTCGAACGTCCCGGACCGGATACGCCCGCTCCCCGCCGAGAGACCCGACGTGCACGCGACCGCACGCTACCTGCGCTCCCTGGAGGCGTTCCGCGGCGCGGACCTCGACGTTTCCGCGCCGGACCTGGAGAGGCGCCTGGCGGCGCTGCCCGAGGCCGAGCTGCTGGACGAGGTCTCGGGCCTGTTGCGGCGGGCCGGGCTGCTTGGCGCCCGCGACTCCGCGGCGGAAAGGCTGGAGGTCTTCACCCGCCACCTGCGCATCCTCGGTGAGCATCAGGCCCGCCGCCTCGGTGAACTCCGGGCCCGCCGCGTCAATGGAGACCTGCGGAGCCTTCTCGTCCGGGCCGCACTGCCGTCGCCGCTCAACGGCGGGATCGGCATGGGCGTCGACGACGTGCCCAACCGCCACGACCTCGGCTGGGGTCCGTTCCTGCCTGGGCTCCGAGCGGAGCCGGTCGACGCGCACCACTACTCCCTGCTCCGCGCGCCCGCCGTAGGCCGGGTCGCGGAGTTGCTCGGCGAGCTCCTTCGCGAGCCACGCACCCTTCGGAAGAGGAATCCATGACCTTAAAGCCGCGACGACCTGCCCTGCTGATGATCGCTCTCGCGGTGCTCGTCGCCGGTTGCTCGGCTCCGCAGCCGCCTGCCTCATACGGTGGCAGCACTCTGCGGTACGTGGCCGCGGGCAGTCCGGCCGCCGCGAGCAACGACCCGCACGGCGGGTTGGCCAACGAGTCGGACACGTTGCGCTTCTCCCTGCTCTACGACGTTTTGACGGTGCCCGGGGACGACGGCACGGCCGAGCCCCGCCTGGCCGCCTCCTGGGAGCCGGACCGGACGCTCACCCGGTGGACGTTCCGGTTGCGCCCGGAGGCCACGTTCACCGACGGACGTCCCGTAAGGGCCGCCGACGTGCTGTATTCGCTGCGCCGCATCGAGCGCAAGGCGGCCGAGAACTACGGACGGCTCGCGTCATTCGACACCCAGGCGTCCACCGCGCCCGACGACCACACCGTCGTCCTGGTGAGCAGGACCCCGAACGCGCTCGCGCCAGAGGCGCTGGAATCGGTCACGTTCGTCGTCCCCGAGGGCAATGAGGACTTCGGCAAGCCCGTGCCGGGCTCGGGGCCGTTCCAGATGGCGGGCGGCGACGCCCAGGCCGCCGTGCTGAAGCGCAACCCCCGATGGTGGGGCCCCCGCCCGAGTCTGGACGGCGTCGAGATCCGCGCCGTCGCAGACCCGCAGGCCAGGGCCGCCGCGGTCACCTCCGGCCAGGCCGACGTGGCGGGCAGCGTGAGCCCCGCCGCCGCGAAGGCCGCCGGCACGGATGTCCGGGTGGTGCGCCGCACGCCCGTGACCCAGTACCCGTTCGTGATGCGCCTTGACCGCAAGCCGTTCGACGATCCGCGGGTCCGCGAGGCGTTCAAGCTGGCCGCCGACCGCCAGGCCCTGGTCGACACCGTCTTCCTCGGGTACGGGCAGGTCGCCAACGACCTGCCGACGCCGTACGACGCCTCCTATCCCAAGGATCTGGCGCAGCGGCCCCGCGACGTGGCCCGGGCCAAGGAACTGCTGGCCGCCGCTGGACATGTTGACGGGCTCGAGGTCACGCTGCACACCTCCACCTCCTACCCTGGCATGGACAGCGCCGCCACCCTGTACGCGCGTCAACTCGCCGACGTCGGCGTCACCGCCACCGTGCGCAACGACCCGCCGGACACCTACTTCACGGACGTGTGGAGCAAGGCCGACTTCTACACCGGTTACTTCGGCGGCATCCCCTTCACCGACATAGCCAGAGTCTCCCTCCTCTCCACCTCGCCGACGAACGAGACCGCCTGGACGCGGCCCGCGTGGGACAAGGCGTTCACCGAGGCGCTCGCCGTCCGCGACCACGCCGACCGCAACGGCCGCCTCGGAGTGCTGCAGAAAGAGCTGTGGAAGGACGGCGGGTACGTCGTGTGGGGCCTTGGCGAGGGACTGGATCTAACCTCGCCTGCCGTCCACGGGCTGCCCACGGGGCCCGGGTTCCAGCGCTTCCTCCTCGACGGCGTCCGGCTCGGCGACGCGAGCTGAGCCGATGCGTCTCTCTGCGCCGACGGGGCTGTCCCGTGCCATCCTGGCGCCGTTACGGGTGGTCGTCCTGCTGGCCGCAGTCTCGGTCGCGGTGTTCGCCGCCACTGAATTGCTGCCGGGAGACGCCGCCGACGCCGTGGGCGCCGGCCGAGCCTCGGCGGGGCAGCTCGCCGAGCTGCGCGCCGAGCGCGGGCTCGACCGGCCCGGCTGGGAGCGCTGGGCGGGCTGGGTCTGGTCGCTGGCCCATGGCGACGCGGGCCGGTCATTGCTGACCGGTCGCCCCGTCGTGGACCTGGTCGGCGGGCGGCTGCCCGCCACCGCCGTGCTGGCCGGGTCCGCCTTCGCGCTGACCGCGCTGCTCGTCCTGCTGGGCTGCGCGCTCGCTGGCCGCCGGGCGCTGCGCCGTCCGGGTGACGCTGGCGGCGGCCTGGCGACGGCGTTCACTGCCGTGCCCCAGGTGGTCGTGGCGGCCGCGCTCGCGGCGCTGCTCAGCGGGGTGCTGAGATGGGTGCCGCCGGTGTCCCTGCTGCCGCCGGGCGGCGGTGCGCCGGATCCGTCGATACTGGTGCTTCCGGTCCTGACGCTGGCCCTGCCTTCGGCCGCGTTCGGCGTCGCGCTGCTCGGCGGCGTCGTGGCCGATGCCCTGCGTAGGCCGTACGTGACGGACGCCCTGATCCGCGGGGTGCCAGCCGGTCGCATCCTGCGCCGTCACGTGCTGCCGGTGCTGGCCGGGCCCGCGCTGCGGGTGCTGGCCGTCGTGGTCGGCGGGCTCACTGCTGGCAGCGCACTGGTGGAGACGGTCTTCGGGTACGCGGGGGCGGGCGAGCTGCTGGTCAGCTCGGTGGCCGTCCGGGACACGCCCGTGGTGCAGCTCCTGGGGCTCGGCTCGGCCGCGGCCGTCCTGGTGGTGCTGCTGCTCGCCGATCTGGTCCCGGTGTGGCGGACGTGAGCCGGATCGCGCTCGCGGTCGTCCTTGTCGCGCTGATCCTGCTGGGGCCGGCCCTGGCTCCCTACGACCCGGCCGAACCCGTGACCGCGCCGTGGCAGGCAGGCTCTGCGGGCCACTTTCTGGGCGGTGACGTGCTCGGCAGAGACGTGCTCTCGCGAGTCCTGTCAGGAGGCCGGCACCTGCTGGTCGTCTCGCTCGTGGCGGCGATGGCCGCCACCCTCGCCGGCACGCTCGGCGGGCTCGCGGCCGGGTGGGGCGGATACCGCCTGCTCGCGGCCGGTGCCGACCTGCTGCTCGCCATGCCGGTCCTGTTGCCCGCGCTGGTGCTGGCCGTGTCCCTGCCCGGAGACACGGCGGTCGTCGCCGCCACGGTCCTGGCGGGAGCGCCGCTGACGCTGGGCGTGGTCAGGGACACCGTCGCGGGCGTGCGGGAACGCGGATACGTCCGGGCGGCGCGGCTGCGGGGCGAGCGCACCCCCGCGGTGCTGCTGCGCGAGGTGCTCCCGGCCGTGGCCGGAGTGCTGGCTGCCGACCTCGGGCTGCGCTTCGTCACCGCGCTGCAGCTGGCTTCCGCACTCGCCGTGCTCGGCCTCACCGACGCGCCCGCCACGGGGGACTGGGCCGCGATGCTCCGCGAGAACCTGGCGGGGGCCGCGCTCAACCCCGCGGCCCTCGCGGCTCCCGCGCTGCTGCTCGCCCTGCTCTCCCTGGCCATCGCCGCCGCCGCGCACATCGGGCTTGGCCACGCCTTCGGAACGGGGGACGCCTGGTGACGGCACACGAGGGACTGCGCGCTGACCGGGTCCGGGTCACCGGCCCGGCGGGGCGCGTCGTCCTCGACGGTCTCGTTACCCACGCCGCGCCCGGCCGCGTCCTCGCGCTGACGGGCCCGTCGGGCAGCGGGAAGACCACGCTGCTCAGGGCCCTGCTCGGTTGCCTGCCGCCAGGGCTGCAGCTCACGGCCGGTTCGGTGCGCTGGCGCGGCGGCCCGCTGCCCGCCGGACGGGCCGGCCGCCGCTGGCGGCTCACCCAGGTCGGCTGGCTGGCCCAGGATCCCGCCTCCACCTTCGACCCCTGGCGGCCCGTGCTCGACCAGGTCACCGAGGCCCTCGCCGATCGCGACCCGGTCCGGCGCGCCGCACGAGCCCACGCCGCCACGCTGCTCGAACGTCTTGGCCTCGATCCCGACCTGCATATGAGAACTCCCGAGCGGCTCTCCGGCGGCCAGGCCCAGCGGGCCGCGCTGGCCCGCGCCCTCGCCGGCGACCCACCCCTCCTGGTGCTGGACGAGCCCACCAGCGGCCTGGACCCAGACTGCGCCCGGCTGGCCGCCGAGGCCGTGAACACGCGGCGGGGCGACCCGTCACGGGTCACGGTGCTGGTCTCCCATGACCGGCGCATGGTCGCGGACCTCGCTGATGACGTGACCGAGATCGGCGCCGTCACCCCGCCCCGCCACCCGGCGAGCGTGTTCCGGCGGGCGGACGCGCCCGCGGTGCTGACCGTACGCGGGCTCGTACTCGACCACCCGGCGGGCGGACCTCCGCTCCTCACCGCCGACCTGACCGTGCACGCCGGAGAGCTCGTCGCGTTGCTCGGGCCATCCGGCAGCGGCAAGAGCACCCTGCTGCGCGCTCTCGCCGGGCTGCACGCACCCGCCGAAGGGACGGTATACCTCTCGGCGCCCGACGTCTCGGGCCCCCTCGCACACCTGGCGAGCCGGCGCAGCCGCGCCCAGCTGCGCCGCATCCAGCTCGTCGGCCAGAACCCCCGCGACGAGCTCAATCCCGCCCACCGGGCCGTGACGGCGGTCGCCCGCCCGCTGCGCACGCTCGCAGGCCTGGGCCGCGCCCCGGCACGGGCGCAGGCGCTCCGGCTCCTGGCGGACCTCGACGTGGACGCCGAGCACGCCGCACGCCGCCCGGGACGGCTCTCCGGCGGCCAGCGGCAGCGCGTCGTCGTCGCCCGTGCGGTGGCCCCGGACGCCGCCGTCCTGCTCGCCGACGAGATCACCTCGGCCCTGGACGCGGCCACCGCCACGCGGCTCCTCGACCTTCTCGACCGGCTCCGCGCCGACGGCCTCGCCGTGCTCCTGGCCACACACGACCAGGACGTGGCGGCCCGCGCCGACCGGGTCCTGCACCTGAGCGCCGGAACCCTGCACGAGCAGGACATGAGCGCGCATCCATGAACACCATCCAGACGGAGGACCAGCGTGATCGACCAAGCCATCCTTGACGTGCTGCGCGACCACCCGTGGGTGGCCACCGCGCGCCGCGGACCCCAGGGCGTTCTGGTACGCCCGCGGCCCGAGGCGCTCGCTGTGCGCCCCCACCCGGGAACGCTGCTGCGCGAGTTCCTGGAGCACTGGGGAGACGTCTACGACTGGGTGTACGAAGGCTCTCCCAAGCCCGGCGAACCCGACTTCTCCGGCTGGCGCGCCTCCGACACCGGCCGGCCCTTGCCCGAGGACCACATGGCCGACTGGCTCCGGTGCACCGTCGAGCTGATGCTGAGCTGCCGCCCGTCGCGCGTGCTCGAACTCGGCTGCGGCAGCGGGCTGTTGTTGCACGCGCTGCGCGAGCATCTGACCGCGTACGTCGGTACCGACGTCTCCGCCACCGCCGTCGAGCGGCTCGCTCCGGTGACCACGCCCAGGATCGCGGTCGTCCGCGCCGCCGCCCACGAGGCCCGTTCAGAACAGGTGACGAGGGCGCTGGCCGACACCATGGGACCGCAGGCCCGGCCCGACTGCGTCCTGCTGAACTCCGTCACCCAATGCTTCCCCCACCTTGATTACCTGCGTGCCGTGCTGCTCGACGCCCTCGACCTGGTCGCCCCCGGCGGCACGGTGATCGTCGGCGACATCCGGCACGCCGGACTCCTCGACCAGTACTGCCGCTGGGTCGAACACGCCAAGGACCCTGAAGCCGACGCGGCCGAGATCGAGCAGCGGGTGGTGCGCCGGGTCGCGCAGGAGGAGGAGATGCTGCTCGACCCGCGTACGATCGCGCGGATCGCCCTGGAAGCGGGCCGTTCCGTCGCCGTGTCGGCACACGCCCGCACCATGGCCGACGACACCGAGCTCACCCGCTACCGCTACGACCTTGTCCTGCACGCCGACGCCGAGCAGGCCCCCGCTTGGCCCGGCTCCGGGCTGCGCGACCACATCCCCAACGCGCTCCTGCACAACTCCCCGGACTCAAGCACGCCCCACGCCCTCCGCGCCGAGGCACCGGATGACGCGGCGGTACTGCTTGATCTCGCCGACCCGGCCCGCCTGGCCTTGGCACGGCCCGCGTCGGCCGGGCGGTTCACGGCCGAGAGCGTCGCCGCCTTGGCCGAGGGCATCGAACGCGGCCGGCTCGCGCACGAACCCATGACCGCGTTCGTGGCCCGGCGGCTGCCCGAGGTGCTGCACGACCACCTGCGCGTGGCCCTGCCCGGCACGCCGCTGCCCGGCATCGGAGTGGAGGAGGCGCCAGGCGATGCCCGCTGAGCTGCCCTCGCGCGACGATCTCCGGCTGGTCCGCCGCACCCTCGAAGAGCTGCCCGGCGTGGCCGAGGCAGAGGTCCTCCTCATCGCCGACGGCACCAGAGCAGCCATGTCAGCCCTGGTCTCCGACGGGCATCCGCCACCGGAACCCTCCGACGCCGCCCCGCCGGCCACCCGGCTCGGCGGCGCCAAGACGCACGTCGTGCCCGGCTGCCTGGCGGCCATGGACCGGGCTGCCGTACTGGCCATCGCCCACGCCCTGCACAGCGCGGGGCTCTTCCGCGACGGCCGCCCACACCGCGCGGAGGAGGCGGCAGCCGGGCTCGGAGCCGCCCCCCGCCACCGATGGATCGTCCGCCGCTGGCTGGCCGCGCTCGCCTCCGCGGACCTGCCGGGGCCTCCGACCCGCCAGGAGCTGGCCCGCGCCATGCGGGACCTCGACGCCGCCCGCCAGGAGCTGGGGTACCCCGCCGAGATGGGCCGCTTCTTCCAGACGGCACTGCGCAGCCTGCCGCGGCTCGTACGCGACGAGATCAGCCTGCAGTCGCTGCTTTTCACGGGCGGAGGCATGACCACCGCCCAGGGCAACTACCGCGACAACCTGATCAGCCGCCACCTCAACAAAGCGGCGGCCGGGGCCGTGGCGGCCCACCTTCCCACAAGGGTGCTGGAGATCGGCGCGGGGGTGGGCGCCACGACCGACGTGGTCCTCGACGCCATGGGCAAGGTGGACTACCTGTTCACCGACGTCTCCGCCTTCTTCCTGGACGCGGCGCGCGAACGCTTCGCGCGCCGGCCGGGCCTGCGCTACGCGTTGCTGGATGTCAACGCGCCGATGGAGCTGGACGAGCAGCCGTTCGATGTCGTCCTGGCGGCGAACGTCCTGCACAACGCCCGCCACGCCGGACGCACCCTGGCCGCGATCCGCAGGCTGCTGTCGCCCGGCGGCACGCTCGTGCTCATCGAGTCGTGCGTCGAACACCACCTGGTGTCGGCCTCGATGCACTTCCTCATGTCGCCACGGGCCGACGCGCTCCTTACCGGCTTCGCCGACGTCCGGCAGGGCCAGGACCGGGTCTTCCTGGGCCGGACCGAATGGATCCGGCAGCTCGCGGCGGCCGGATACCGGGACGTGCGCGTCGAGCCCGCCCCCGACGACCCGCTCGCCGCGGCCGGGCAGTACGTGTTCACCGCCGTGCGCGGCGATCACCATCCGGACCCCGCCCCGCTTCTGTCCAAGGCGGCCGAGGCGCTGCCACCGCACCTCGTCCCACGCGAGGTCCACACCGTCGACGCCCTCATCACAGATCGGAGCTTCCGCTCGTGACCGTAGACCCCGAACCCACGCTGCGCCGGATCTGGGCGGACATCCTCGACCTGCCCGAGGACGACATCTCCCCGGGCGACAGCTTCCTTTCTCTGGGCGGCGACTCCGTGCTCGCCGTCCGCACCGCCTCCCTCGTCCGCAGGCGGCTGGGAGTGATGCTGGCGATGTCCGACCTCCCGGTGCAGCACACGCTCGCCGACCTGGCCACGGTCGTGCGCGAGCGCGGCTCCGCGCGTGGTTCCGACGTGCCCGACCTCAAGGTGGCCCACCGTGACGATCCACTCGCGCCGTTCCCCCTGCTGCCGCTCCAGCAGGGCTACTTCGTCGGCCAGCAGGACGGCTGGGAGCTGTCGTACGAGTCCGCGCACCACTACGCGGACCTCGGCCTGACCGGCGTGGACGGCGACGAGGCCGCCGAGGCGCTGCGCGACGCCCTGCACCGGCTCGCGGCGCATCAGCCCGCGCTGCGGGCGCGGATCCTGCCCGACGGCAGCCAGCGCATCCTCGACCTGGACGCGCCCGGCGCGATCCCGTCGCTGACCGTCCACGACTGGCGCGCACTCGACCCCGAGGAGGCCGCCGGGCGGCTGGCCGGGCTCCGCGCCGACATGCGCGCACGGCCCCGACCCGGCCACGGGACCGGGCATCGACCTGCGCCTCAGCCTCCTGCCGGACGGGCACGGCAGGCTGCACTCCGCCATGAGCCTGCTCCTGGTGGACGGCTGGTCGTCCGGCCTCTTCTACCGCGACCTCTTCGCGTTCGCCGACGACTGGAACGCCGTGCTGGCGCCGCTGGACATCGACTTCGGCGACTACGTCACCGCCGTCCAACAGCTACCGGAGACCCCGCAGTGGCAGGCCGACCGCGACTGGTGGTGGCAGCAGCTCGACGCCTTCCCCCAGCCACCCGCACTGCCGCTCGCGGCCGAGCCGGACGCCGTGCGGGCGGACGTGATGCGCAGCCTCGAAGCCCGCCTGGCCCCTGACCGCTGGACCCGCGTCCAGGAGCTGTGCCGCGCGCACGAGGTGACGCCGTCCGCCGCGGCGCTGGCCGCCTACACAGTCGCGATCGCGCGTACCGCGGGGCACCGGCGCTTCCTGCTCAACAGCCTCCAGCTCAACCGGCTGCCGCTGCACCCGGACGTGCACCGCATGGTGGGCGCGTTCTCCTCCACCGTGCTGCTGCCGGTCGAGCTGCCGGAGCACCGTACCTTCGCCGATCTCGCCCACGAGCTCCAGACGCTCACCGGCGAGGCGCTCGCGCACAACCTCGTCACAGGCGTGGAGGTGTCCAGGGAGCTCGCCCGCCGATGGGGCACGACCCGGCCGGTCGCGCCCGTCGTCTTCCAGAGCACGCTGGGGGTGGACGCGGCCATGGGCAGCTCGGTCCCGGAGGAGGCCGGGCCGCTGGGCCGTATCGACCTGGCCGACCACCGGCAGGAGCTGCGCACCCCGCAGGTGGCCATGGAGGGCCGCCTCTACGAGGCCAGGGACCAGCTGGTGATCGTGCTCTCGCTGGTGGAGGAGCTCTTCCACGCCGCGGACGTGGAACGGCTGTTCACCATGTTCACCACGCTCCTGCGAACCCTGGAGACCCCCGAAGGCTGGGCGAGCACCTGCGACCTGCCCGCAGCACTGGAACTGGACGGTGACCTCCGGCTCGGCGCCCGGCCCCGCATGACCGCCGGGCAAGACGGAGGCCCGCCGCGCGACGAGGTGGAACAGGCGGTGGCCGACTGCTGGCGCGCGCTCCTCGACCTGCCGGAACAGCATGGACTCGACCGGGCGTCGGAGTTCTTCGCGCTCGGCGGGGACTCGCTCATCGCCATCCGGATGCTCACCCGCCTGGCCCGCTCAGGGCTCCCACAGGTCACGCCCCGGGCCTTCCTCGCCGCGCCCACCGTCGCCGGGCTGGCCGCGGCCATCCGCGAGAAGCGCTGACAGCGCGGCCCGGCGGCCACGCGCCGCCGGGCCGTGTCTTCAGTTAGCGCCCGGCGCGGTCAGCCCGGCGTCCTCGCGGAACAACTCCTGGTCCGCCCAGATCGCGGCCCTGGCGCCGTCCGCCGCCCCCATGACCACGAACGTCATCGCGTCCGGCAGCGCCTCCAGCCGGGCCATGTCGCCCGCGGCGTACACCCCGCGTACGGAGGTTTGCTGGAACTCGTTGACCCGCACGCACCCGTCCGGCAGCAGCTCACAACCCAGCTGTTCGGCCAGGTCGGAGTGCTGCCTGATGCGCGTCCGATGGAACACCGCCCCGCGGGCGAGCGGCTGCCCGCCTTCGAGGCGCAGCTCGAGAGCACCGAACTCGCCGCGCACCTCCGTGACCCGTTCCTCGCGCACCGCCACTCCGGCCTTCTCCAGGCGCTCGCGGTGCTCCTCCGGCGGCGCCTCGCCGTTGCCGCACAGCACGACGTCGTCGCTGAAGCGGTCGGCGACGTACAGGGCGAGCATGACACTCGGAAAGTCCGAGCCCAGGACAGCGATCGGCTGCTCCTTGGCCTCGTAACCGTGGCAGAAGGGGCAGTGGAACACGCTGCGCCCGAACCGCTCGGCCAGGCCGGGGACGTCGGCGAGGACGTCGGTCTGACCGGTGGCGAGAACGAGCTTGCGCGCCCGTTCCCGGCCTCCGTCCGCCAGGGTCAGCTCGAAGCCCGAGGCGATGGCCGACGCGTCGGCGACCTCGGCGACGCGGGTCTCGACCGTGGGATAGGCCCGCAGATCCTCCTGTCCAGCCTCCCTGAGCGCTGTGGGCGAGAGACCGTCGCGGGACAGCAACATGTGGGTCTCCTGCGCAGGCGCGTTGCGCGGCGCGCCACTGTCCAGCAGCAGCACGCGCCGCCGCTGCCGTCCCGACACCAGCGCCGCGTTCAGCCCTGCGGGCCCTCCGCCCACCACGACGACATCGAACATTCGTGTGCATCCCTTCATCGGAAATCGCTAATATAACGATAATCATTTCCATATGGGAATGCCACGGATACATTGAAGAAGTCGAGAATCATTGCGGATGGCTGCAGGCGCGATCGGCGCGCAGGACGACGCAGTGGCGCACACCAGACTGTGGTGCGTCTGCGGAACTCGATGTCGGCGGAGCCGGTGGTGCCGCCCGCGACGGTGTAGCCGTTGGAGGTGACGCCGGTCCGGGTGTAGGTCTGGCCCGCGATCCGACCGGAGTGTAAACACCTATACATCGGCAAGGAACCCCGATGACTTGCCAGAATCTCGTCGGTGATCCGTCACACTTCACGATCGACATCGCTTCTTGGTACAGGTCTGACAACTGTCCCCATCGTCGGCCTGCGACTGCATCTGGCACTCGTCGGATCTGACCTGTGATTGCGCTTGAGGTTGCGGAGCGGTGGACGCCCGCCCCGGTTGATCCGGAAGCGGGCGCCCACCTCGGGTTACGGCTTTACGGCGGGCAGTTTGCCGAGGTTGATCTGGTCGGCCTCGTGGTTGCCGCTACCGTCGTCCAGGCTGACGACGAGCCAGCCCTTCGCCGGCGTGGCCGCGAGCTTCGCCTGGTCGACGGTGAGCGGGATGGAGGAGGAGGCGCGCGGCGCGAGCGGCACGTACGCCCCCGTGGAGATCGCCGGGGCGAAGGCGTCGAACGCCGCCGACTCGGTCTCGTCCACGAGACCGTCAGGAATCAGCGAGAAACCGGCTGCCGTGTAGGTGAAGCGTGCGGCGCCCTCGGTCAGGCCCACCTCGGAGGCGAGCACCGGCATCAACAGCGTGCCGCCGTTCATGGGAGCCGTGGCCACCCATGCGTCCACCAGAGACCCGTCCGCCTTGAAGACGAACGTGGCGAATCGTCCATCGAAATCGCCCATGGTGACCAGACCGTAGTCCGCGCCGACCAGGAGGTAATCGGGTGTTCCGTCATTGGTGGAGTCGATCGAGATGTCGAACTCGTTGGCCGAGGCGTTGGACCAGCGGCCGGAGGTGTTGACCGCGAAGACCAGCGCCCGGTCGGTGTCGGCGCCGCCGAGCACCGAGCCGGGGAGTGCCTGGACACCGACGGTGCGGATGTCCATCGAGTCCTCGGCGCCCTTGACGTCGTCGGCGTCGGTGATGCCCCAGGCGTAGATGTCCGCGGCGCCGGAGTGGACCCCGTCGTTGCGAACACTGACGGAGGTCACGAGCCCGCCGTCGCCGGGCGTGTACGTGCCCGGCTTGGACGAGCGCACCTGGGACTCGGCGTCGGGGACAAGCAGGAACGCGGCCCGCAGCCGGTTGACGCCCTCGGCGGCCGTCCTCGGCGTGGCGGTGATCGCGCCCTGGATGTGGGTGACCGTACCGAAGTTGGAGGTCTCGGCGGCGGGCAGTGCGGCCACGGCCTGAGCGGTGAGCGACAGCGTGACTTGGACGGTGCGGCTGCTTTCCCGGCCCACGGTCACGGTCTTGGGAGAGACCGAGATCTTGGCGCCGTAGGAGTCGCCGGTGAAGGCGGCGGCCAGGTCATAGGTGACCGGGGTTCTGCCGGTGTTGCGAATGGTGAAGCTCTCGCTCTGCTTGTAGGCGCCGGCCAGCGACTTCAGACCGAACGACAGGCTGCTTCCGTCCCTCGTCTCACCGATCACGGTGGCGCCGGCCGCCTGCCGCGCGGCCACGACGCCGGAGCCGGCGACTCGGGCGGTGTAGCCCGTGATCTTGGACGTGGCATCGGCGGTGCTGACGATCGCAGACTTGATCTGGCCTGGACGCCAGCGCGGGTGAGCCTCCTTCACGAGCGCGGCCACACCGGCGACCATCGGCGAGGCCATCGAGGTGCCGGAAATCGTCGCGCCGCCGGAGCCGGTGCCCACCCCGGTCGAGACGACGGCGACGCCGGGCGCGGTCACGTCCGGCTTCAGAGAGCTGCTGTTGCTGGCCGGACCGCCGGAGGAGAACGAGGCGAGCTGGGCGTAGCTGGGGTTGGGGATGGCCAGCGCCGCCAGTGTGGTGCTCTTGCCGTCCAGCGACGCGGCCGCGGCGCTGTCGGTGCCCTTGATGCCGAGGAACGGAATGGTGACCGTGTACTCCTCGCCGGTGTCCGGGTCGGCGGTGATCTGCCCTTCCAGAGACGGGTAGGCGGCGTCGGTGTTGATCATAGCGACCGCGGCGGCGCCGGCTTTCTGGCCGAGGATGGCCCGCTTGACTCGGGCGCAGGTGCCGCGCAGCGTGATCACGAGCTTGCCGGTCACGCCGCCCGGGTAGGCCGTGTAGTCGGCGGGGTCGCAGCCCAGCGATACCGGGCCGGACGGATAGCTCGTGCGGAGCACCGCGATCGGCATGCTCCCTGAGGGCAGGGGCGCCTCGTTGGAGTTCTGCGCGATGATCTCGGTGCCGTCTGCTGCGATCTTCACCGCGGGCAGCTGGGCACGCGCGGCGTCGAGGGCGGCCACCGAGATGGCCGTGGGGGCGATGGCGGGCGCCCCGACCAGGTAGGCGTTCTGTCCCGAGTTGCCGGCTGAGGTGACCACGGTCACGCCCGCGCGGGTCAGCGTTCGCACGGCCTGTGCCGAGGGCTCATCGATGCGGCCGAACGGTGAGCCGAGCGACATGTTGACGATGTCGGCGCCGTCTTTTAGAGCCCGCTCCATGGCTGAGACGATGACGTCCTCGCTGGCCGAACCGCCACAGCCGAAGACGCGGTAGGCCAGCAGTGAGGCATTCGGCGCCACACCCGGTCCGACCTTGAAGGTCTTGGCGTGCGTGGTGGAATCGTACGGGCCGGTGTAGGTCTTGCCGTCCGCGCTCACCCCGGAGCCGGCCGAGGTGCCTGCCACGTGGGAGCCGTGGCCGTTGCAGTCAAGCGGGTCGGGGTCGGGCTTGGGCATCGAGGTGGGCACATTGGCGTCGTAGTCGTCGCCCACGAGGTCGTAACCACCGGCCACCTTGGCGGTCGGGAAGGTACCCGGCTCGATCACGGTGCCGTCGTTGCCCTCGAAGTCGGCCGGATCACCCGCCCCGCCGAAGTTGGCGTGCGTGTAGTCGATCCCGGTGTCGATGACCGCTACCTTGACGCCTGTGCCGGTCTTGTGCAGGTCCTGCCAGGTCTGCGGGGCCCCGATGTAAGGGACGCCGGCGGTGTTGTCCGGGCGGAACGTGCGCACCGGGTGCACGGAGACGACTCCGGGGGTCTGCTGGATCGCCGGCAGACTGCTGCGCGGGATCGCGGCGGCGATTCCGTTGAAGCTGTCGGTATAGGCGGTGAGGACCTGTCCACCTTCCGCCCGTACCTTGTCCTCGACGCTCTGCTGTTGCCGGTGGAGCGCGGAACGTAAGGTCGGCTTGTCGACGGTCTTGTCGGCCTCAGCGGCATCGGCTGCGGCATCCCCGACAGGCGTGCCGGTGACCTGGATGAGGACCTTGAGCTGGCGGGCAGGATCAAGCGCGGCTGGTTTGAAACCGGCGTAACCGTATGCACCGTCCAGATGCTCGAAGCGAGTGGGCCGGGTGGGCTCTGCATTCGCTGTGGATGGGATTGCTGTCAGCGGAATCACAATGCTCACGGACGCGAGCACTGCGAGGAGCAGACGCCTCTTCACTGATCACCTCGGATGGCGCGGGGGATAGAGCTGATCAAAGAGTGACCCTGCCACAGACGTATCAGATAGCACTTAGGTAACAAAAGGAACACAAGGTCTGTAAAGGCGCCAGTCTCGATGGAGCGGGCGTCCTTCTGTGTCCGCAAGGGCCGCTGAGCTTCTTGACGAAGGCATCCAGTGCGGCTTCCAAGCGGCTGATTCAGCGTTGCGGCCTTCGCTGGCCGGGTCCAGGCTCGAGATCGCCATGGACGCGCCTTTTCGGAACCGGAAGAGCAACGGCCCGGCGGAGATCGTGTACGACGGACGGCGACCTTGCCGAGCTGCTGGTGCCCTGCCCGTCGTGCCGCCTGGCTTGTAAGGCGGCTAAGGGATGGTGTCCCAGATGCACCAAGGTCCGGAGACGTGGCGGAAGAACTTCACGCGCCCGCGTCAGGAAGATCCTCCGTTGCCTCCACGGCCGGATCTTGGCCTTCCCTATGGCGATTGCGCCGACACTCTGCACGACTTCGGCGCGGAAACGCTGAGTCTCCTCCGATGGCACATACCAGTGCCCATCCAGTGGGCGATAGCAGTGCGGCGACCCTGAAGCGCGTTGTACAAGTACGTCAGCCGCCGGATCGGCGCGATCAATCTACGGCCCCGCTCCGGCTGGCTGCTGAAGTGCTGTTCTTCCGCATCAGCAGTCGACGAGTTCGGTTTCTGGTTGAGTATCTGTGCTCTTGGCGTGACGAAATCGCGAATGGCTTCGGTGGCGGTCGGGTCGAATACGGCGACGCGGTGGCAGTTCTGGAAGGCGAGCCGCATGCCGAAGTGCTGTTCGAGTGCTCCGCGCATGGCGTCGCTGGCCAGGCAGCGCAGGAGCTGGCCTCGGGCGGCTTCGTCGGGTGGAGGCGTCTCGTTGTCGGCAAACGCGGCGCCCATCGCGTCGCGCCGCTCGACCAGGTCTCTTCACGCCGTCGCAGCCGCGGCCGGTCTGTCGCTCCAGCCG
Organism: Nonomuraea insulae; assembly: GCF_042656245.1. NCBI lineage: Bacteria > Bacillati > Actinomycetota > Actinomycetes > Streptosporangiales > Streptosporangiaceae > Nonomuraea > Nonomuraea insulae. The sequence continues at coordinate 5,431 of NZ_JBHSPA010000094.1, read as the reverse complement.
GCGCGTGTGCGCAGGGCGCCGATGGCGCGGCAGGCCAGGTAGAGGGTGAAGGAGATGGTGGTGACGTAGGGGCTGATCGGGATGCTGCTGCCCAGGGCCAGCAGGATGCCGCCGACCATGGAAGTGACGGCGAAGGCGACGCTGAGCAGCGGCACCAGACGGGGTGAGGCGGTGACGCGCATGGCGGCCGCGGCCGGGGTGACGACCAGCGCGAGGACCAGCAGCGCCCCGACGACCTGGATGGCGACGGAGACGGCCAGTGCCAGGATGACGGTGAAGATCGGTGAGAGTGCGCGTACCGGAATGCCGCGTGCGGCGGCGACGTCGGGGTCGGTGCTGGCGAAGATGAGGGGACGCCATACGACGGCGAGCGCGACCAGCGCGACGGCGCTGGTGCCGATCAGCCAGGTCATCTGCGGCGTGTCCACGGCGACGATCTGGCCGGTGAGCAGGCCGAACTTGTTGGCTGCGCGGCCCTTGTACAGCGCCAGGAACAGCACGCCCAGCCCCAGGCCGAAGGGCATCAGCACGCCGATGGCCGAGTTGCGATCGGCCGCTCGGATACCGAGGGCGCCGATGACCAGGGCCGCGAGGATCGACCCGGCCAGCGATCCGGCGGCGACGCTGACCCCGGCCAGCAAGGCAGCCGAGGCGCCGGCGAACGACAGCTCGGCGATGCCGTGCACGGCGAAGGCCAGGTCGCGCATCATCACCACGACACTGATGAGACCGCCCACCACGCCGAGCACCGCTCCGGCGATGAGCGAGTTGGTGACCAGTGCCAGCAGTTCGCCGTAGTTGTCGTAGTTGAAGATCTGGCTCCAGATGCCCGGGTCGTCGGCGACCAGGTGGACGATCATGTTGTCTCACCGCCGTGGTGGTCGGCGCCGGGCGCGCCGACCACCACGAATCTGCCGTGTGCCCGGATCACCTCGACCGGGCTGTCGTACAGCTCCGACAGGACGGCCGAGGTCATGACCTGGTCGGGTGGCCCGATCCGGAAGCTTCCTGCGGCCAGGTAGAGCACCCGGTCGACGTACTGCAGGATCGGGTTGATCTCGTGGGTGACGAACACCACCGCGGTGCCGTGTTCCCGTCGCCGCCGGTCCACCAGGGCGGCGACTGCTCGTTGGTGGTTGAGGTCCAGTGACAGCAGCGGTTCGTCGCACAGCAGCAGGATCGGGTCGGTGGCCAGGGCCTGGGCGACGCGCACACGTTGCTGTTCGCCGCCCGACAGCAGCCCGAGCGGCAGGTCGGCGTACGGCGCGGCGCCCACGGCGGTCAGCAACTCCTCCACGTGCCGCCGGATGCGCCTGCCGCCGAGAGGCAGGCCCCAGCGGTGCCCGTCGATGCCCAGCCGGACGAGGTCGCGGGCCCGCAGCGGGGTGTGTGCGGCCGCTGACCGGTGCTGGGGAATGTAGCCGATCAGATCGCTTCCCCTGCGCGGTGGCCGGCCGTCGATCAGCAAGGTGCCCGCCGACAGCGGCTGCTGTCCGAGCAGAACGCGCAGCATGCTGGTCTTGCCGGACCCGTTCGGGCCGAGCACGGCGACGAACTCCCCGGCCCGCAGATCGAGATCGAGGTCCCGCCACAGGACGCGACGGCCGTATGCCAGTGTCGCGCCCCGGAGGCTGAGCACTGTTCTGCCGGAGACCTCGTGCCCCGGTTCGACGTGCGACACGGCGGTGTGCTCGGTCACCGGCCCAGGGCCGTGTCGAGGGCGTCGAGGTTGCCGGTCATCCAGCCGATGTAGTCCTTGCCGGCGGGCAGGGTCTCGGTGACCGGTACGACCGGGATGCCGTTGGCGGCGGCGGCCTGCTGGACGTTCTCAGTCTGCGGCCCCGCCGTCTGCTCGTTGTAGACCAGCGCCTGGACCTTCTTGCCGCTGAACAGGGCGAGCGTCTCGGCCAGGACCTTGGGGGAGACGTCGTCGCCCTCCTCGATCGCCTCGGCGAACTCCTTGGGCGTGGCGTTGACCAGACCGCAGGCCTCCAGCAGGTAAACCGGAACCGGTTCGGTGATCGCCACGGCCGTGCCCTTGGCGGTCTCGGCGGTGCTCGCCTCCCGATCCCGGAGGGTCGTGAGCTTCTGCTTGAACGCTTCGGCGTTGGTGGTGAAGGTGGCCGCGTTCGCGGTGTCGGCCTTGGCCAGCGCGGTGGAGATCTGGTCGGCCAGTTTGGCCATCGAGGGGAAGTCGTACCACATGTGCTCGTTCAGTTCGCCGCCGGCCGGGGCGGTCCTGCCGGAGATGGTGACGGCGTTGAGGAGCTGGGCCGAGGGGTTGTTCGCGGCTTTGAGCATGGCGTCGATGAAGTTGTCGTAGCCGCCGCCGTTCTCGATGACGACCTTGGCCTTGGACAGGGCGAGCTGGTTTTGTGTGTTGGCCTCGTAGGAGTGCGGGTCCTGCTCGGGGTTGCTGATGATCGAGATCACCTCGACCTTGTCGCCGCCGATCTGCTGGGCGATGTCGCCGTACACGTTGGTCGAAGCCACCACCGTGACCGGCGCGGCCGATGCCGGAGCGGCGGCGCCGCTGATAGCGGTTGGAGCCGAGGGGGCGGATGAAGATCCGCAGGCTGCCAGGACCAGAGAAGCCAGACCGGTCAAGAGGACCAGCGAAGGACGGCGTAGAGGGGAACGCATTCCGACCACCTAGGAACGATAACGATTTTCAAGTTAACTTAGCACCATTCCCAGAGCCTGCTCCCGAATGGGGTGTCAACTGACATGGTGTGATGTAGTCGTTGTTGCGCCCACCAGGGACATGGCGACCCGCGCGTTGGCGTCCGGGATCACCCTGACCACGATCTTCTCGTAGGCGGGGGCGGCGCCGTAGTAGTACGGGTTCGCGGCCAGCTCGGCCTGCTGTCCCTTGACCCAGTTCGCGTGCGCGAGAAGGGCCTGGCGCGCGGTGAGCGTGCTCTTACGGCGCTCCTCGATGAGGGTGGCCACGGCCAGGATGACCAGCACCGCGCCCGCCGCGATCAGCAGGGGCCGGGCGCCGGGCTTGACGTAGTTGGTGAAGTCCGTGGAGAAGGCGGAGATCTTCAACAGCGCTCCGCCGAGCAGGAGGGGGAGCAGGTTCTGGCTCTTCATGAGGACTTACTCGTAGGGTTCCGCTGGTTGTGCAACGGCGGTGACTTCGGTGGCGGTCAAGGCCGGCACCCTGTAGTCGTCGGGAGCGCCCGCCTTCCAGGGGATCCACGTGCCGGTGACCTGCACCCAGGTGCCCTCCTTGGGAGGTGGCGCGCCGTTCACGGCGACCTCCAGGGCCATCGCGTCGGCGGCGCAGCAGCTGATCCGCATTCTGGTGACGTACCAGCCGGTCTTGGACGGTACGACGAAGCCGGTCAGCCTGACCTTCCTGCCCGTGAGCGAGGAGCCCGACGGTGCGTAGGCGCGCCCGATGAACTCGCCCAGCGTCAGCTCCGTCACCCCGCTGCGGCCAAGCTCCCCGTAGCTCGCGGTACGGGACGGCGCGGGCGCGCTGTCGTCAAGCCTGGCCGCGAACGAGCCGAGCGGGGGAGGCGCGACCATCACGATGGCGAACGCGGGCACGGCCAGCAACCACGCCACCCGAGGCACGTGACCATGGACACCGGGCCGGCCGAGCAGCCCCTGGACGAGCGACAGCAGGCCCAGCACCACCAGCACCGCACCGGCTCCCACGAGCAGCGGCCGGAAGCCGGGCCTGACGTAGTTGACGTACGTCGTGGAGAACGCGGAGATGCTCAGCAGGACCGCGCCGAGGATCACCAGGAGCGCCCCTTGCGTCTGGCGGCTCACAGCAGTGCCCACCCCGCGACGAAGCTGACGCCGATCGCCAGGGTCAGCGTGAGCGGCACGAAACGCCAGGTGAAGGCACGTCCGAAGGTGCCCGCCTGGAGCGCGATGAGCTTCAGGTCCACCATGGGCCCGACCACCAGGAACGCCAGCTTGGCCGTCGGGGAGAACGCCGTGAGCGAGGCGGCCACGAACGCGTCGGCCTCCGAGCAGATCGACAGCAGCACCGCCAGCAGCGCCAGGACCAGCACGGACACGACCGGTACCCCGGCAACCGTGGTCAGCAACGTCCGGGGGATCAGCACGTTCAGGGTCGCCGCGGCCAGGGCGCCGACCACCAGAAACCCGCCGGCGTGCAGCAGGTCATGGCACATCGCGTCCAGAAAGACGTTCACCTTGCCCTGTCCGGCCTCGGCCGCGCGGCGAGGCGCCGGCAACCACTCGCCACGCCCGAACCGCGCCCAGATCCAGCCGGCCAGCACCGCCACCGCCAGCGAGGCGGCGAACCGCGCGACCACCATCGACGGCTCGTCGGGGAAGGCCACCGCGGTGGCCACCAGGACCACCGGGTTGATCGCCGGTGAAGCCAGCAGGAACGCCAGCGCCGCCGGCGGCGCCACGCCCCGGGCCATCAGCCCCGCTGCCACCGGCACGGATGCGCACTCGCAGCCGGGCAGCACCGCCCCGGCCACTCCGGCTACGGGCACCGCCGCATAGGTACGCCGGGGCAGCGCCCTGGTCCAGAACGACGCGGGCACGAACGTGGTAATGGCCGCTGACAGCGCCACCCCGAACACCAGGAACGGCAGCGCCTGCACACACACCGCCACGAACACCGTCGCCCACGTCTGCAACGCCGGCGCCCTCAGGTACGGCGCCAGCACGAACCGGCCCACCACCAGCAGGGCCACCAAAGCGATGAACGCCCACGGCAGCCGGATCCCGACGGAGTCCTTCGTGGCATGTGACGGGGCGTGGCTCTCCTGGCCTGGCAGATCCGTCGTGCTCGGCTGCGTCATCGTCCTCCCCGCTCGGCGCGAGTTCGTGCTGGTACGCGGCAGCAGAGTAGCGGTTGATATCGCAGAGATAGACAGTCTTTGGCGGTATTGGGTCGCTTCCGGATGGCCTTTCATGGCTGGGCACCGCCGAGTCAGCGAGGCGCGGCTCGGATTCAGCGCTCCTCGCAGGTCGCGCAGACGCCGTAGACCTCTTCGGCTCTGAAACCGTCCACGACGTCATTCTCCTGCCGTTCGGCCACCATCCCGCAGACGCGGCAGACGAGATGGTGGTGCCTGGCGGGGCCGCACAGCCGGTACACGGCCTCGCCCATGTGGGTGAAGGCGTGCACGATCCCGGCCTCCGCCATCGAGGCGAGAGCGCGATAGACGGTGGTGAGCCCGGTGTGCTCACCGCGGTCCTGCAGTTCGGTGTGGACGCGCTGCGCCGAGACGGGCAGCCGATGGGCCGCCAGGACGTCGAGCACTAACAGCCGCTGGTTGGTCACCCGGATGCCCGCCGCTGCCAGCATCGGTCCCCATCGCGCCATGTCGACCATGCCTCTTCCATCGCCGATGTAACGGTCATTGGCGTTGGGTGTAGCTCTTTTGTAGTGAGTTGCTGAGCTGGGCGTTCGCTGTCCTGGCTGTTT